>NZ_CP021170.1 GCF_001421015.2 Paenibacillus bovis | reverse complement strand
TGATTATACAAAATCCGGACAAGCTTCCGTTCTGAATCGTTCACTGTACATTTTCCTTTCTGCTTCACCCTGAAGCGGCCACTCTGTTATTCTACACATTGATTCCTTCATACTCTTTTACTTTTTTATAAAACGTCGTCTTGGATATTCCCAATAAAGTATATGCAGCGGTAGCCGTTATCTCTTCCTTTTTCCAACGCTCATACTGTTTGATAAAATCGGCTCCCACTTCGACAGCCGGACGACCGAACTTTACGCCGGAAGCTTTGGCAACGGCGATCCCTTCTTTTTGCCGGGACAGATTCTTTTTGCGTTCAACGTCTGCGACATACGCCAGCAGACTGAGCATCTGGTCTTCCAGCAGCTTACCGATATCGCCCATACTCCGGAATTTTCGGCTGTCGAACAATTCCGCGTTATCCAGGCAGACGATATCGGCTTGCAGATCCCTCGTAATGTATTTCCATTCCTGAATGATCCCGTTATAGTCGCGTCCTAATCGATCCAGTGAATCCAGATAGATCAGATCGTTTTCCCGGATCATGTTCCGCATCGATATGTAAGCAGGTCGGTTAAAATCTTTGCCGCTCACTTTATCGATAAAAATAAATCGATCATTAATCCCCAGCTGTTTGAATTTCAGCAGCTGCCGCTCCGGGGATTGGTCTTTGGCGGACACTCTTGCATATCCTAATTCCAAAATGTCTCACTTCCGTTCGTAAAATATCTAAAAAGTTTGTGAACGTTCATAAACTAATTATACCACTTTTACGAACGTAAAAACAGCCTATTTAGCAGTGTTCCCTAACCCATGCTTTTAAATACACTTTCATAAATCTTTTCAAGTATTGATTTTCTTGAATTCGCACTTCGTCGAATAACTACACGAACCAAAATTAAAATTAAATGTATAATCAATTGCTTATATAATGATTCAATTATATAATGTCCTTAATTATACAAAAAGGAGGTCATAACAAATGAAGGTGAACAGCCTTGATTTGGATCAAATTACGCAGACGATGAAGTTACTTGGCGATAAAACACGACTTCGCATTCTAGGACTTTTGGAAGAACAAGAATGTTGCGTTTGCGAGTTAGCTGATATTTTCAAAGCCAGCCAACCTTCCATTAGTCAACATTTACGAAAACTTAAAGATGCCGGTTTGGTCAAAGAAAACCGAAAAGGGAAATGGATTTTCTATTCGATCAACATAGAAAGCTCACAGTACCCGATGGTTCGAGAACTGCTTACGTTGATTCCTTCTCAACGATATGAGCTGGAGGAATTAGAAAGACAAGGGCTTCGTATTTCTTGTCAGTAACGGAGGAGATTAGTTTTGATTGTCACTATATTAGCCGTTTTGATTTTTGTTGTGACATTGATCTTCGTCATTTGGCAGCCGAAGAAGCTCTCAATCGGTTGGTCCGCTTGTAGCGGTGCAGTTCTTGCTCTGCTGCTTGGCGTTGTCAGCTTACAAGACGTATGGGACGTCACCTTGATTGTATGGAATGCGACCTTGGCGTTCGTCGCGATCATCCTTATTTCATTGATCTTGGACGAAATCGGATTTTTCGAATGGGCAGCTTTACATATGGCACGTTCGGCTAAAGGAAACGGAGTGCGCCTCTTTGTCCTAATTATTTTACTCGGTGCCTTAGTCGCCGCCTTTTTTGCCAATGACGGTGCTGCACTCATTTTGACGCCGATCGTATTGGCGATGGTACGCGCTTTGAATCTCGACGAAAAGCGAATCTTTCCTTTTATCATCGCCAGCGGATTTATTGCGGATACCACTTCGCTACCTTTGGTCGTAAGCAACTTGGTTAACATTGTTTCGGCCGACTTTTTCGGAATTGGTTTTATCGAATATGCAAGTCGCATGATCGTACCCAACCTCTTCTCTTTGGCTGCTAGTATGCTGATCTTGTACCTCTACTATCGAAAAAGCATTCCCCGATCATTTAACGAAAACCAGCTGAAAAGTCCTCAATCAGCCATTCGCGATCCGCGTCTGTTCAAGCTCTCTTGGATCGTGCTGGCCTTATTGTTGATCGGCTACCTTGTCAGCGAGTTCTTGTCGATTCCGGTTTCGATCGTAGCTGGCGTCATAGCTATTCTCTTTTTGGTGATGAGCGCTCGAAGTCAAGCCGTACACATTCCGAAAGTCGTTCGCAGCGCGCCGTGGGCTGTTGTTTTCTTCTCGATCGGTATGTATGTCGTTATCTACGGTCTGCGAAATGCCGGTTTAACTCATTGGTTGGCTATCTTAATTGAAAATATCGCTGATCAAGGACTGTTTGCCGCTACATTAGGTATGGGCTTCCTGGCCGCTGTTCTGTCTTCCGTCATGAACAATATGCCTACGGTGTTGATCGATGCTTTAGCGATCGACGCTACCCATACAACGGGTTTGATTAAAGAAGCTTTGATATATGCGAATGTGATCGGATCAGATCTTGGCCCTAAAATTACGCCGATCGGATCGTTGGCGACGCTCCTTTGGCTTCACGTGTTAAGTACGAAAGGCATCAAAATCCCGTGGGGGACTTATTTTAAAACCGGATTGATTCTAACAGTCCCTACCTTGTTCATTACGCTGTTAGGTTTATACCTAACCTTAATGTTTCTATAAGAACTTCGACCTCATCTTCCAAACGAAAAGGAGCTTGAATGATTATGACGAAGAAGACACTGTATTTTCTGTGCACGGGGAATTCTTGCCGCAGTCAAATGGCTGAAGGCTGGGGGAAAAAGTATCTGAGCGATGAATGGACGGTACTGAGTGCCGGAATCGAGGCTCACGGTTTGAATCCTAAAGCGGTTCAAGCCATGAATGAAGCAGGAATCGATATTTCCGACCAAACGTCTGACATCATCGATCCGGAAATTTTGAACAACGCCGACTTCGTTGTTACTCTCTGTGGAGATGCTGCGGACAAATGCCCGGTTACTCCGCCTCACGTGCGCCGAGAACATTGGGGATTTGATGATCCGGCTAAGGCACAAGGAACCGATGAAGAAAAATGGGCAACGTTCCAGCGGGTACGCAATCAGATTCAAGAACGCATCCGGACCTTTGCTGAAACCGGAAAATAGAAAACTATTTCAAATCACAAAATCAAAAGGCGATCTATTCTGCATTTAAGCAGGATGGATCGCCTTTATCATTTTATAAAATGAAGACTCAACTTAATAATTTCTCCATGATTGTCACATCAATAGGTTTACCATCCAGAATGCCTTGTTTTTCAAAAGTGCCTACTTCTCGATAACCAAATTTTTGATACAGCCTTCTTCCTGCTGTATTAAAGGGAAAAGTGAATAAAACAATCTTATAAAAATCCTCTTTTCTCGCTAACTGTTCAAGAGCCGACAACAAAAAACTACCTACTCCTTTTCCGCGATAATCGCGAGACACATATACGGACAATTCGGCAACTCCGTCATAAGCGCACCGCTGCGAATAACGATTTAACGAAGCCCACCCTACGATTTCGTTTTCATGTTCCGCGATTAACACGCCATACCGGCCCTTATGGTCCTCGAACCAACGCTGCATGTAAAAAAGATCTTTAATTTCTGTTTCCAGTGTCGCAATCCGATCAGCTATCCCTTCATTGTAAATACGCAAAACGGCTTCCAAGTCTTGAGGATTGGCCGAACGGACGAAGAAATGATCAAAATCGGAATTCCTATTCATCATCGACATAGTTTCTCCTCCAGCTTAAGGTTTAACCGCTTGAATCACGGCCGATACGATATAATCGTCAATGTTTCCGCCGGGCACCCAGTCCCGAATAAAACTTTTCGATTCTTCTTTTGGTTCGATCTGGATGTCGACAAAACCGTTCTGCTCCAACATTTGAGTCAACTCGCTAATAGAAGAAGCCCCTGAAATGCATCCCGTGTACAAATCCTTTAAGTCGTTCTTAATCGGCTCCGGCAGCTCTGCTGTAGTCACAATATCTGAAATCGCTAATCGTCCGCTGCTTCGAAGCACCCGAAAAGCATCATGAAAGACTTGTACTTTATTGGGCGAAAGATTGATCACACAATTCGAAATGATAACATCGACGGTCTGATCCGCTACCGGTAAATGTTCAATTTCACCTAAGCGAAACTCGACATTGGACACGCTTGCGTTTTCTGCATTCTGTCTGGCTTTCGAGATCATGGCAGGCGTCATATCGACGCCGATAACTTTTCCTGTCGTTCCTACCTGACGCGCAGCCAAGAAGCAGTCGAACCCGCCTCCGCTGCCTAAATCCAATACCGTTTCACCCGGCTGCAAACCAGCGATCGCCTGCGGATTTCCGCAGCCAAGTCCCAGATTCGCTCCATCTGGCACCGCGTTTAATTCTTCGGACGAATACCCCATTTTAGCTGAAATAGCAGCGGGGGACTCGCTGCCAAGTTTATTTGGCGAACAACAAGACGTTGTTTGTTCATTCTGTAAAGCAACTTCTTCATATCGGATTCGAACATTTTGACGAATTTGATCGTTGTTCACTTGGGTCATAATCCATCACTCCTTTGTGTTTTGTACAATCAATAGCTTGCCAACATCGCATGAGCCTAAGAAAGTTCCGCAATAAATTTGCAAATTGCAAGTATTGACGGAAAAGAAATCACCCGATAGGGGTAGAACAACAAAGACTCGATTTAAGCATAGCTTCATTCAGAAGCGTAATTGAACGAATGACAGCTTCTTTTTCTTGCTCATTCAGATGAGAGAAAACTTCATTCAAGTAATCATTCATCTGCTGATCAATCGTAGTTGCGACAAATTTTCCTTCTACCGTCAAAGAGAGGACATACACTCTTCGATCGTCAGGATGTGGACTCTTCTTCACTAAGTTCATTTTGATCAAGTTCTGAATTTGCCGACTAAAGGTGGTAATATCCGTTCCTAATGCTTCGGCAACTTGCTGAATAGACGGTTCATGTTGCTTATCAATCTCATAAAGAATATGGCTTTGTACTAAAGAGATGTCGAATCCTCCAGTGGAACAACAGTTTTTGTTTAGAAAACCAAAACGGCGAGTCATAATCTGAAAGAGTTCACGAGTATTTTCCATAACAATTCACCCCATAACTTATTTATACAACAATTATTTGCAAAATGCAAATAATTTTATAGATCAACTTGTATGCTTTAACAAGATTAAATCGTAAATTAAAACATGCATTTAAAGATAGTCTACATAGGAGCCGGACCTCGGTCATTCCGCGCTCGACTTCCTTTCTTCACATAAAAAGGCTAGCTATAAGAATCAGCCAAATAGTTTCAGAATCACATTTAGAATTTGAGATCTGTGAAGATCAGCATAATTTCTACAGGGTGAAACTGCCTTTATCAGGCTTATATAATGCTCATAATGCCCTCGCAGCTTGGACTACAGCACGACGTAGGGGAGTGATGCTAAATCCATTATACAAGCTTTCCGTACGTTTCCTGGCATTCCTGGTCGATTTGAAGTCTATGCTCATCCTGCTGGGGCAGAATGTATTGTTGACTACGCTCATATTCCTGATGGTTTCAATCATTTTTTGAAAACGTTACAGACACGCAAAATGGGTCGATTAATACATCTGTTTGGTTTTAGAGGGAATAGTGATCCCTCCAAGCGAGAAAGCATGTTAAATATTACAACCGGAATCAGCGGCATTGTTATCTTAACGTTGGATGATACCAAAGGCGTCAATGCAACTGATCTTATTAAAGAGATGAAATCGATGATAGAGCAGCGCTCTAAGGGTTGCCTTTACTTCATTGAAGATCGGACCAAAGCAATTGAATGGGCATGGATCAAGCCCGGCAAGGAGACTGTATTGCGATTACGGGTAAAGGACATGAAAATTATGAAAATCAATTTGAGTTGCCTTGTCGTTCAGACCGAGAAACTTTAAATTATCTATTTCATCAATATTCGTCCAACGCTTAAATATCCAAAAGAGACTTGACTCGTCTATCTTCTTTCTTATCATTTTACTTTTTCAAAAGCATTAAGAGGAAAGAGGATAAAAGTTCAACCTCTTAGTTCCAATAAATTAAAAATACGCTAAGCCCTATATTCGTTAGGGCTTAGCGTATTTTTATTGGAAAAATGACACCTGAATTCTTTTCTATATTCTTAAGGAGCGGTTAGTTCATCCGCTGTTACCCATTTGTGATTTTTAACCGGATCTCCTCCTGTTGTTGGAACATAATCTACCATATAAATAGTAGTGGATTGAGCAAAATCAATGGTTGCTGTAGCACCCTTCATTCCAGGCATATGATCTGCTGCCAAAACTACAGTTTCCCCTTGCTTAAAAGGAGTATCCCCTGCATTCTCTAGATCCTCTTGAATAACCCACTTATGATTTTTCACGGGTTCTCCTCCGGTAGTTGGCGTATAGGATACTGCGTATACAGTGGTATCATAAGCTCCGACAATTGTAGCGGTCGCACCCTTCATTCCGGGCATATGATCGGCATTAATTACCGCTTGGCTTTCTAAACTAAATGTAGGATTAGCCGCTTCTTTAAGACCCTCTGGAAGTTCTTCTGAGCCAGAATGCTCCATGTTTCCGTGTTCCATAGTCGCTTCAGTTCCCGTATCTGCTTGGTTATTATTTTCTGTACTGCTATTACTACAAGCGCTAAGCAGTACTATTAAAAAAATCCCAAGCCCTATTAATCCTTTTTTCATGTTAAAGACTCCCTTTCTATCTCTAATATAGACTTCCTTTCACCCTAGTATCTTGTTCATTTAGATTAAACGAAAAATGTGAAGAAGTTATGAAGATACCGGGAGTCGAATATAAATTTCTGCTCCCTGTTTACTTGTAGCCCATATCTCTCCATTATGAGCCACAACCAATTTTCTGCAGATTGCAAGCCCAATTCCACTACCGCCTGTTTTTCGATTCCTTGATTGATCTCCTCGATAAAATCGTTCAAAAATGTAAAGTAAATCTTGTTCAGAAATTCCAATTCCTGAATCCTGCACCTGTATCCTGACATTTTCTTTTTCCCTAAAAACTTCAATACATACTGAACCACCCGTGGGTGTGTAATGGAGCGCGTTACTTAAAACGTTGATCATCACCTGTAACATACGATCCCGATCCACATTGACCACAATTTGTTCGGCTGCTTTAAATTTTAAATTCACTTGTTTTTCAACAAATGCAGCGCCCATCACTTCCATACTTTTCACTATCACTTCATTTAATTTTTCTTTCTTTAAATTCAAGGAAAATTCGGGCGAATCCATTTCATTCAGTTTCTCCAAATCTGCCACCAATTTAATCAGTCGTTCTACTTCTTCGTAACAGGAATAGATTCGTTTAGGTGTTGGCTCCCATATGCCATCTTGGAAAGCTTGCATATGACTTTTCAACGTAGTTAAGGGCGTGCGAAGCTCATGAGCAATATCTTCCGACAAAGTAGAGCGTAGGCCTTCTTGTATTTGTAGCTGCGCCGCAAGATGATTTAAAGAAGAAGCCAAATCATTTAATTCATCGTCGGTATTTGTTTGAATCCGTATATCCCATGAGCCCCTTCGCATTAACTCGGCTGATTCTTTCATTTGAATAAGTGGCCGGGAAATCTGCTTAGCAATACGCAAGCCGAGAAAAATCGCTAAAAAAACAGAAATGATAAACGTCCATAATGTAGTTTGCAGTAACGCTTCCTCTAAATGATGATTTAACTTAATAATATTAGAGGGAATGGTTCCTGCTTGTTGGACATAAAGACTCATATGATAATGAATACTGATAAGTAAAGTTAACATTGTCAGTGTCAATAATAATATGCCCATGAAAACAAACAAAAAAACCAATTTCGTATATAAGGTTTTTTTCATTATAGATCCCCTTGAAATCGATAGCCTGCTCCATAAACAGTTTGAATCATATATGGATTTCTAGGGTCTTTTTCTATCTTAGAGCGAAGGTTTTTTACATGCTGATCAATCGTACGGGTACTGCCTCCAAAATCATAACCAAGTACTCGATCAACCAAGTCATCCCTTGTAAAGAGGCGATTGGGTTGCCGAGCGAGTAGCATAAGGATTTTAAATTCATTGGGCGTTAAATTAACGACTTGCCCTTCGCAAATCACTTTTTGTTGCACGGCATTAATAATCAGTCTTCCGTTATCATAAGTCACTTTGTCTGCTAAAATATGGTTTTCATTAGCACGCCGAAGAATCGCGCGCACACGGGCAACGACTTCTCTAGGATCAAAAGGTTTGATTAGGTAATCATCCGCACCTATCGATAAGCCACGGATTCGATGATTATCTGAAGCTTTAGCAGATAACATTAGTATCGGAAGAGAACTAAATGAACGAATAGTTTGACACACTTTTTCTCCGGCCATATCTGGAAGCATCAAATCCAAAACAATTAAATCGAAGGCTGTTTGACGAACTTTGCTTAAAGCCTCTTCTCCTGTAATAGCTTCTTCAATTCGAAAACCATCTTTGCTTAAATAACTCGACACTACATCTCGGATCTTATCTTCGTCGTCTACAACAAGTATATGTTTCATTCTATTAAGCCTCCTAATCGTCTACTAAAATTGTGAAGAAGATGTGAAGAATCTCATTTATCGCTTCGTTTCACAAGATTATAGACAGTTTAATCTTCATACGACTGAAAAAAAAGGAGGAATTGCGATGTCGAACGAACAACTTCAAAATTGTATTGAGGAATGCTTGAAATGCATGGTCATTTGTAATCAGTGCTACAAAGCTTGTCTTTCAGAAGGCCATGCAGGTCACATGAGTCGATGCATTCAACTTGATCGTGACTGTGCGGACATTTGTCAACTCGCTGCTTCCATGATGGCACGTGGTAGCGAGTATGCCAAACAAATTTGCGAACTGTGCGCTTCTATTTGCGAAGAATGCGGCAATGAGTGCAAAAAGCACGATATGGAGCATTGTCAAAAATGTGCCGAAGCCTGCTTTAAATGTGCAGACATCTGCCGGCAGATGTCTGCATAACCGCTTATTTCAATCAAAGAAAGAGACCGTCGACTTAAAACGGTCTCTTTCTTTGATTGAAATAATGTTGAACAAATCAAAATTCTTTGAAAGCGCACGGACATCCTATTATCTGCTCTTTGTTTTTATGATTTGACCATATGCTGATAAGTGCTGGTGCTTGTTACTCTTCTTGCTGTTACATATTTATTTTTGAAATATCCTTGATTCATCGGACTAATTCTCACACCTTTACTACTAGAGGAATGAGCAAATTCGCCATTGCCTACATAGATTCCGGCATGCGAAATGCCTTTACCGAATGTATTGAAAAACACTAAATCCCCCGGACGCAAGTTTTCTCTGGAAACCGGAGTACCCGCTTTCGCTTGGTCTCTGGAAACACGGGGTAGATTAATATTAAAATGATCGATTACCGCAAGGATAAAACCGGAGCAGTCCATACCGCTTTTGGTTGTACCTCCCCATTTGTAAGGAACACCGATATATTCATTAACACTTTCGCTTAACGATTCACTTGCAGAAACCGAAGACGCAGAAAAAGAAGAAAGTAAAATCGCTCCCGCTAAAACCAAAGAAATTTTTTTCAAAACAATATTCCCTCCAAAGCCTACGAGGTTAGCTGATTGGGTTCGGTTGGAGTTCCCTATAATTTGGGGTAGCACCAGCATAGCTGTCACCACCCGCAAACATATGTAAACAACTGGGATTAAAACGTTCATCTTGGTACTTTAAGCCGACAAAAGCCGGTTATTCCCCACTCTAGGGATGCCGGCTTTTTATTGAACTATTCACTTTAGTTATTCAAAGTTTTATCCGTTTCTCTTATCAGAACTTTTGGAATAAGGCGAATATAAATTAGTTCCCCAATAAGTTCTACGATTGTTTGAGTTACGATTACAGCAGACACCAGCCCGTTAAGAGGTTCTGGTAGAGCAAGCGCAAAAGGAAGAACGACAAGAGAGTTACGGGTTCCAGCACTAAAAATTAGAGCCCGGCCCGCTCCGGTATCTAAATGGAATATACGGGAAACTATACGCGCAGCAATCGGTACAATAATCATATACGCTACGTAAACAGGGATCACTTGGCTGATGAAATCAAACGATGTATACAGTTTAGTGATTTGTGATGCAACGACAACAAAAAGAGTTAATGCCATAAAAGGTACCGGTAGCCAAGCTGTAGCATCAAGAAAACGAACTCCGCGTGGTTGTCGTTTCGCCCACCATTGAGTAAGTAGAGCAAGTACCAGAGGAATTACAATAAGGCCAAAAAATGCTTCAAGAAACGGTCCGACACTCATAATTTCTGCTGTTTGTGTCCCCATAAAAAGCCATAAATATATTGGTAGTAAAAACATTTGGGTAACAAAGAGTAATGGTGTTGAAACTAAAACCAGTTTCTCGTTCCCACGACCAAGATGAGTAAAAACAATAACGTAATCAATGCACGGAGTAAGCAAAACTAGAAATACTCCTAATATTAAGGCCGGATCGGTTGGAAGAAACCGGGTTAACCCCCAAACAATGATCGGAACGGCTATGTAATTCGTAATAAGCAGAGCGTAAATGAACTGCCGATTCGCTAGTGCTTCTTTTAAGCGAAAAAACGGTATTTGTGCAAACATCCCATACATTAGAACGGCAAGTACGAATGAAATAATATGATTTAAACTTGCGCTGGACTTTGGCCATATCAAGCCTACTCCAGCAGCGATGATTAGTGCTAAAGCATAGAGCCATACTTGATTCTTTTCTAATTGTTCTCTTGAACTCATTTTCTCCCTCATCTCCTCTTATAGGTCAATGGCTGCCAAATAGGGGGAGTGCCAGCGAAGCTGATACCACCCGCAAAGTAAATGTTAAATAATCACATCTTCTTTTTCTGTTTTACGCAGCATAATCTTTCGATACATGCCGTTAAACAGGGCTGAAGCATCTTCCTCCACTTGAATATAATTTTCGTATGGTACGATAATTGGTTCAAAATGACGGCCGATATCCGTACCCATCATGGCTACGACAGGGCGAATGATCTTCTTAATTAAAGGCAAATCTTCAGATGATGGGGCAAATTTATTGAAAATGATGATACGTCCCTCTGTTCGCGTAACCCGAATCATTTCTTGAAAGCATTGGTTCGGATCGGGGACGACGGATAAGATCAGATTCGCGATGACCATATCGAATGATTCAGGTGTAAAGGTCAAATCTTGCGCATCCATTTCCATGAACTTCACGTTTGGAGAGTCATATTTATTCTTGGCGCGATCAAGCATGTCGGGCGACAGGTCGATTGCAGTTACTGCAACGTCCTTGCCTATAATAAACCTCAAGTCTGCTCCCGTACCGACACCCACAAAAAGAACTTTGCTTTTAGGTTTAATTTCGAGGTTCTCAAAAATGGTTTTCCGAGCCTTTAAAAAAGGCCCGGAATTAAAAAGGTAATCATAGAAGGGTGCCCAGAACCGATAGATCACTTTATTCCAATGGTTATTCATACCCGACTACCTTCCTTTGACTCTTAATAGACGAAGACTATTCAACGTAACAATAAGCGTGGCTCCCATATCTGCGAAAATGGCCAACCATAACGTCAACCATCCAGGGACAATAAAAGCCAATGCTACAAGCTTAATCCCGAGGGAAAACGTAATGTTTTGCTTTATGATCGCAAGGGTTTTACGGCTTAATCGAATCGTATATGGAAGCTTGCCCAAATCGTCCGCCATAAGCGCGATGTCAGCCGTTTCAAGCGCAGTATCCGTACCCGCGCCACCCATGGCGATCCCAACCGTTGAAGCCGCGAGCGCGGGCGCGTCATTCACACCGTCCCCAATCATAGCGACATTGCCATAGTCTTTACGAAGTTTCTTGATGTACTCTAATTTATCTTGCGGCATGAGGTCGGCTTTCACGTCTGTAACACTCAGCCGGTGGCCGATAGCTTCTGCGGTTGCTTGATTATCCCCCGTAAGCATAATCGTTTTCTTAATACCAATATCATGCAATTGCCCAATAACGTCTTTGCTGGAATCACGTACTTCGTCGGCCACGGCAATGAGGGCAAGGACTTGTTGTTCCGTCCCCAAGACCATCACTGTTTTTCCTTGTTTTTGTAAGCTCTCGATACGCTGATTCATTTCAGCTTTCATACTGGAATGAATCTCCACGAAAAGTTTAGGACTTCCCACGTAATACAATTCTCCGTTCACTTTGGCTTTAACGCCTTTCCCGGTTATGGATTGAAAATCCTCAACGGCTAAGGATAAGTCGGCTTCAAGATCTTCAGCTTTGCGAACGATCGCGGAAGCAAGCGGGTGCTGTGAGCCTTTTTCGATCACTGCCGCGATAGCGAGCAATTCCTTCTCGTCATGGTTACCGAAGGTTTCGACGTCGGTTACTTCCGGGAACCCCTTCGTTAAAGTGCCTGTTTTATCAAATGCGATGGCGGCCAGGCGACCGGCTTCCTCAAGATGAATGCCACCTTTGATCAGAACGCCATTCTTGGCCGCATTGCCGATCGCTGTAACAATCGAAACCGGAGTCGAAATCACTAACGCACAAGGACACCCTACAACCAGTAGTGCCAATCCTCTATAAATCCACTCTCCCCAATCAGCTCCTGCGAGTACCGGAGGGACCACCGCGATCCCTAACGCCAAAATCATAATTGCAGGCGTGTAATATTTCGCAAACCGATCAACAAACGCTTGCGATGGCGCGCGTTCAGCTTGCGCTTCTTCCACAAGGTGAATAATTTTGGAAATCGTGGTATCCTCGACATGCTTCGTTACTTTGACTTCAAGCAATCCTTCTTCGTTTAACGTGCCGGCGAAAACTTCATCGTCAATCGTTTTCGTTACGGGAACCGATTCGCCAGTAATCGCTGCCTGGTTAATGGTGGATGTCCCTTTAATCACGATGCCATCCATGGCTAGTTTTTGACCTGGCTTTACAATCATGATATCGCCAACCCGTATATCATCCACGCTTACCGTAATTTCTTCAGAGCCACGCCGGATCAGAGCCTCCTTCGGTGCAATATCCATCAGGGAACGAATGGATTGACGAGCTTTTTCCATGGAGTAACGTTCCAAAGCTTCACTGATGGCAAACAAAATAACAACCGTCGCTCCCTCGCCCCATTCTCCGATCGCCGCAGCGCCGATGATGGCGACCGTCATGAGAGTGTTCATATCGAACTGGAGCCGGAAAAGGTTCTTGATTCCTTTTTTGAATAATTCATAACCGCCGATGATAATAGAAGCCACATAAGTGGCTGCGGACCATACACTTTCTTCACCGTACTGCTGACCCAAAAAGTAACCCAACGCAAGCAAGATGGCCGAAAGTAGCACATTCCAATGTTCTTGCCAGAAAGGCTTTTTCTTTTCGATAATCCGTTGTTTTTCAGGTGTGACTTTCAGGCTTTCAAATGAGCCAGCCTTTTCTAATTCTTCAACGGTAGTACTTCCATATACCGTGATTTTAGATGCTCCGAAATTGACTTGTGCATCTTTGACGCCAGGCAAACTTTTTACATTTTTCTCGAATATGCCCGCGCAATTCGTACAGGTAAAGCCTTGAACCCTGTAGACGTTTTTATCTTCAGTGTTTTCAACTTTATTGTCCATTGATGACCAACTCCCCTGAATGAGTAGAAGCAAGCTGTACCAGTTGACGAACATGCTCGTCTTCCAGTGAGTAAAAAACTAATTTACCCTCCTTGCGGTATTTGGCTAGACCAAGCTGTTTCAAGGTGCGAAGATGATGGGAGGCCGTTGCCATCGAAGATCCGATGATGTTGGCTACATCACAAACACATAATTCATCTTCTTCACATAGGGCGAATGCGATTTTCATTCTTGTTTCGTCAGCCAAAACCTTGAACGTTTTTATCATGCCCTGAATGTTTTGTCCTTCGAGCGCATTTTGTAATTTTCTGACTTTAGGTTCGTCATAACAATAAATTTCACATAAGTCCTTTTCTTTCTCGCTCATATCCTCACCCCAACAATCAAATATTCATTTGATTATCATCATACAACAGGGCTTTTGATTATTCAAACACTAATTTGATTATTTCACAGGAGTGTCTAACATATTCAAGTTCCGAAAATTTTTTTGGCATCGGAACTTCACTGAAATCAATAGATAATTTCCTAATTGTAGAAGGCGAGATACGCAAACTCTGATACAATAGTTCCGATACTGACCATTATAGGAACTTTATCCGGAGGGGATATCATGAAGCGAAATTGGGAACTGGATGAGTTGATTGAGCATTTCACCATACTCCCGAACGAAATGAAGTTGATAGAAAATAAAACGGGGGACACCAGGATTGGATTTGCTGTGTTATTGAAGTTTTTTCAAAATGAAGCCCGCTTTCCGACGCACAAGTTCGAGGTCCCTAAAGCTGTGATTGCCTACATTGCCAAACAGATTTTTTCCGATCCGGAACTGTATGCCAAGTATGATTGGACAGGACGCTCTATCACGTACCATCGGACACAGATCCGTATGTTCTTTGGCTTCCGCGAGGATACGATAGAGGACGTACAGGAAATGACAACATGGTTAGGCCAACATGTCCTGTATCATGATCATGATGTTGAACACCTAAAGGAACATGTCTACAGTCGATTTCGTGAGCTGAAAATCGTACCTCCCACCCCAGACCGCATCGAACGGCTCATTCGATCCGCCATTCACACCTACGAAGAAAGTTTCTTCCAAACGACCTATCAAAAACTGCCTTCCTCAACCTTGACCAAGTTAGACTCTTTGATTGATCGCATCGCTTATTTGGAAACCGATGACGAAGATGCTTCCGGAGAAGAGCATGGACAGTTATCGTTTCATGAATTGAAGGCTGATCCTGGACGAGCAGGACTTGAGAGTGTGTTAAAAGAAATCAATAAACTTCGCACGATTCGAAATTTAGAACTTCCGGTCGATCTGTTTAAAGATATCCCTCCTAAAGTGCTGAAGAAATATCGGCAGCGTGTGTCCACTGAGGATATTCGGGAGTTGCGCCGTCATCCTGCGCCGATTCGATACACGCTACTGGCGGCTTTCTTTTGGCTCCGCAGCATGGAAATATCGGACAACCTGGTCGATCTCCTTATTCAGATCATTCATCGCATCGGGGTTCGTGCAGAACGCAAGGTAGAAAAGGAAATCCTGAAGGATTTACGAAGAGTAAGTAACAAGTACGGGATCTTGTTTAATCTGGCGCAAACCGCGATCAGCCATCCGGATGGCATCATCAAAGACGTGTTGTACCCGGTCGTCAACGAGCAAACTTTAAAGGATCTGGTGAAAGAATTTAAACATACCGGTCCGGCTTACCGCGAAAAAATCCACACCGTCATCCGGGCCTCCTATGGCAGCCATTACCGTCGGATGGTTCCGGAAATTCTTGGCATTCTTAATTTTCGTTCCAATAACGAGGTTCACCAACCCGTGATACGTGCATTGGAGTTGATCAAAAAGTACGCAGACACTGGTCTGCATTATTTCCCTTTATCTCATGACATTCCGATCGATGGTGTCATCCGTACCGCATACAAAGATATTCTTATCGAAAAAGACGACAAAGGACAGGAACGGATTAACCGAATCAATTACGAGATCAGCGCTTTACAGATGCTGCGGGATAAATTGCGTTGTAAAGAAATCTGGGTACCTGGAGCTAATCGGTATCGGAATCCGGATGAAGATCTTCCGTCCGATTTCGAAGAACGTCGGGAAAAAAACTACAAGGCATTGAATCAGCCCTTAGCTGCGGATTCGTTTATTGCAACACTGAAACAAGAGATGATTCAAGGACTCGAAAAGCTGAATGCAGGCATGCCCAAGAACCCCAAAGTGCGAATTACGGAAAAGGGAAACGGCTGGATCTCTGTTTCCCCTTTGGAGCCGCAGCCAGAACCGACCCATTTATCACGAGTAAAAGTTGAAATTGCACGTCGCTGGCCGATGACCAGCCTGCTGGACATATTGAAGGAGACGGACTTGCGTACTTCATTTACGGAACATTTCAAGACGGTAGCCAACCGCGAGATTTTGGATCGGGAGACGCTGCAGAAGCGCTTGATTCTTTCTCTTTACGGTTTAGGAACCAATACCGGTTTAAAACGGGTCAGTGCCGGTGATCATGGTGAGAGCTATAAGGATCTGCTTTATGTGCGGCGCAAGTTCATTCACAAAGACAACCTGCACAATGCCATTGCTGAAGTGGTCAATGCGATCTTTCGGGTACGGATGCAGGAAATCTGGGGAGAAGGAACAACTTCCTGCGCTTCCGACTCCAAGAAATTCGGGGCCTGGGATCAGAATCTGATGACAGAGTGGCATATTCGGTACCGTGGCCGCGGCGTGATGATTTACTGGCATGTGGAGAAAAACTCTACTTGCATATACTCCCAGCTCAAATCATGTTCTTCTTCCGAGATTGCAGCTATGATCGAAGGGCTGCTTCGACATTGTACCGATATGGAAGTAGAGAAAAACTATGTGGATTCTCACGGCCAAAGTGAAGTCGCTTTTGCTTTTTGCCATCTGTTGGGCTTTCAGCTTATGCCGCGATTAAAAGCGATCCACTCCCAAAAGCTGTATCGTCCGGAGGCAGGAATGACAGATGCTTACCCTCATCTACAACCGGTGCTGACTCGTCCGATCAACTGGGAGCTGATCCGGCAGCAGTATGACCAAATGATGAAATATGCGACGGCTCTACGCTTGGGTACCGCAGAAACCGAAGCCATCCTGAAACGATTCACACGGAATAACCTGAAGCATCCTACGTATCAAGCTTTAGGCGAGCTGGGAAAGGCAGTAAAAACCATTTTCCTGTGTAACTATTTAAATTCCGAGGAGCTGCGCCGCGAAATCAACGAGGGATTAAATGTCGTAGAGAATTGGAACTCGGCTAACAGTTTTATTTTCTACGGTAAAGGTGGAGAAATTGCCACAAATCGCATGGAAGATCAGGAAATGGCCGTTTTATCCCTGCATTTGTTACAAAACTGCCTGGTGTATATCAACACCATCATGTTTCAAAATGTGTTATCGGAGAAAAAATGGTTTGACCTGATGACTCCAGAAGATTTACGAGCTTTAACTCCGTTAATTTATACCCATGTGAATCCTTATGGCACATTCCGTCTGGACATGAAGGAACGAATTCCGTTAGAAGGTGAATTGGCATGATCGAAAAACGTGTATCTGCAAAAAGAAAAGCCCGCGAATTGGCAAAATACCTGCGGGCAGAACGGCCTGACTATGCTTATCTTAAAAGAGTGTTTCAGCACCTTAGAGATGAGCTTGAAATCGAAGTGCCGAAAGCTTTAAAAAAATTGCCCTATGTCCCGACCGAAGAAGAGTTAAAACGATACTATGAGGTAGTCTGGAAAGCAAAGAATTTTCAGGATATGGTGATTTTGAAAACCCTGATGTATACCGGCATCCGCGTCAGTGAATTAATCCATATAAAACTGACGGATATCGATTTTAATTACTGCCAGATCCGGATCAACAAAGGGAAAGGGAGCAAAGATCGGATTGTTCCTTTCCCTCAGTCCTTTAAAGAACTGCTGGCCATGCATGTAGATTCGATGAAAAAGAAGCAGGCTGTGTATTTATTTGAGTCCTCCTGGAAGAAAAAATACTCGGATCGGGGAATCCGAAAGATTTTGGCCAAGTATTCCGAGGAAGCCGGGCTGACTCAGAATTTATCACCGCACAAGCTCCGTCACTTTCTACTAACTTGGCTGAAAAAGCAAGGAATCGACGATGCGCTGATTCAGCCATATTCCGGCCATGAAAGTCGAAAATCACTGGAAGTATATTCAAAGCTGGCGATCACCGATGCGCAGCTTGAATATAATCAAGTTATTAATAAATTCCCAGTTTAACCCATACGTTTGCGGGTGGTGTCAGCGACGCTGGTACTACCCCTATTTTTATTGACCGGTTTCAGCAAAATATTGGATACGATCTTTAATCTCATCACGTACACGCTGGAAGAAAGCCCATTTTTCTTCTTCTGTACCTTGTGCTTTTGCTGGATCTTCAAACCCCCAGTGTTCACGACGAACATGAGGTGGTGTCATCGGACATTTGTCTGCAGCATCCCCACATAACGTAACAACGAAATCCGCATTGTTCAAGATCTGAGGATCAATAATATCAGAAGTTTGATTCGAAATGTCAATTCCTACTTCGTTCATGGCTTTGACTGCATTCGGATTCAATCCATGTGCTTCAATCCCTGCACTGTATACATTCCATTCTTCATTCAAATATTTCTTCCCCCAACCTTCAGCCATTTGACTTCGACAGGAATTACCCGTACATAAAAAATAAAGTGTTTTTTTAGACATGTATATTCTCTCCTTTAAATATCTTTTTCGTTAATAAACTTGTAGCCATAAGTAAAGACCGAGCAGTGTAATAAATAATGTTGGGATCGTAAGGATAATCCCCGTTTTAAAGTAAGTTCCCCAAGGGATTTTAATTCCTTTTGTACTCAAAACATGAAGCCAAAGCAGTGTGGCGAGCGAGCCGATCGGTGTAATTTTAGGACCAAGATCCGAACCAATAATATTCGCATAAATCAAAGCTTCCTTAATGTGTCCAGTGGCATGAGTCGCATCAATCGCCAGCGCATCTATCAGTACGGTAGGCATATTATTCATAAGAGACGAAATGATAGCGGCTAAGAACCCCATTCCCATGGTAGCTGCAAACATTCCCTGGTCAACAAAACTTTGAATAACTACAGCTAACAAATCGGTAAGCCCAACGTTTCGTAATCCATAAATGACAACATACATACCAACGGAGAAGAATACAATAGCCCATGGTGCGCCCTTCACTACATCTGGAACCGATACCACTGGACTTCGACTAGCCATTATCAAAAATAATATAGCAATCACACCCGCTACCAGTGATACAGGAATAGCAAAGAACTCGCTAATAAAGTAGCCAATGAGTAGTAACGCAAGCACCCACCAGGACAAAACAAACATTCGCTGATCTTGAATGGCATCAGCAGGTTCCTTCAAGTGGTTTGAGTCAAAGTGTGCGGGTATACTTTTCCGAAAGAAAAAGTACAGCACAATGATACTAGCAATCAGTGAAAATAAGTTAGGTACAATCATATGACCGGCATACTCTATAAATGTAATCCCAAAAAAGTCAGCTGATACAATATTCACTAGATTGCTAACGATCAAAGGAAGTGAGGTCGTATCGGCGATAAATCCACTGGCAATGATAAAGGGAAATATCTGTTTTTCATCCAAGTGAAGAGCTCGTACCATAGCAAGCACAATGGGCGTAAGAATCAATGCTGCCCCATCATTGGCGAAAAAGGCGGCTACAACAGCACCCAGGATACTGACGTAAATAAACATGCGTATTCCGTTTCCACGCGCTGCACGAGCCATATGAAGCGCTGCCCATTCAAAAAAGCCAATGCGATCTAAAACCAGTGAAATAAGAATAATAGCTACAAAAGCAAGGGTAGCATTCCAAACGATCTGGGTAACATCCCATACGTCTTGAAAATCAACAACCTCTACTAATAAAGCTAAAATGGCACCTGCACAGGCAGACCAGCCGATAGATAACTTTTTAGGCTGCCAGATAACCAAAGTAAGGGTAATGAGAAAGATCAAGCAAGCGAGTACGACAGATAACACAACGAAACCTCCATTAAAATAATAGTGAACTTTTCTCTCCTTCGCTTTCATTAATAAATAAGCATATACTTATATGTTAAATACAGCTATCTCTTTTGAGATAGTGGTATGAACCTTACAAGCAACAATCCGTTGAGTCTGAATAGCAAACAGCAACCGGCTCTTGTTTTTTCAGCCCTTTTAGAATTTCTTCTTTTTTTGGAACAGATGATAAAATCGCTTCGATATGTGGTTTGTCCGAAGTATTTAAAGAGTAATATACCCATTGTCCCCTTCGCTGTTCTTTGACCAGCTGCGCAGCCTTGAGTTTACGTATATGCTGGCTCACTGCTGGCTGAGAAATATTAAATAATTCAACAAATTCACAAACACACCATTCTCGTCCTTGTAGCAACGCCATCATGATTAACCGTGTTTTATCTCCCAGTAATTTAAAATGGTCAGACATTTCTGTGACCAAGTCCATTTCATCCCTCCTTCTAAAATAACTATATGCTTATATCATAATTAGAAAACGATTAACAATCAAGATGAATTTCTTATGAATAAAATTGTATTTTGCAACTATTTCGTTTATAACGTAAGAGAGGTGAATATCGATGCAAAATAAACGTGAACTGTTTCAGATCATGACTCGACGTTTTGGTTTACTAAACAAGGATTGTTGTAGTATTGGAGGACATGATATATCTGCTGCTCAAAGCCATATTTTATACGAGATCAATCAGCGTGATCGTGCTTCTATTCAGCAGATTGCTGAATTATTAGGAACAGATCTTACTACTTTTAGCCGTCAAGTCCAGACGCTCATTAAAATGGGGCTGTTGCAAAAAGAAGCTAATCCGGATGATCGCCGGGTATCGCTGCTGACCTTAACACCTACAGGGCAGTACATTGCAACTACCATTGATCAACAAATGAACAGTTATTTAGATGAAGTCTTCTCCTATCTCACTCCTTTTGAGCAAGAGACTGTTGTTCGTTCCATTCATTTGTTCAATGAAGCAATGGCTAAATCCAGTCGTTGTTGCTCTCCAATCCGTACCAAATAAATAGAATTACTTGATGAACGCAAGTTTTTTTAAAATCCATTTTGAAGGAGTGTATACTATTGACTACACAAAAACATGATGAAATTCGCCAGAATGTTCGAGAACGCTACCAGGAAATTGCTCTTCAAGCACAACCCTCCAGTACCTGTTGTCAAACCGATTCTTCTTATGATCCAGTGAAGGATGTCGATCAAGTTTCTGCCCAATTAGGATATTCTTCTGCTGAACTCCAAGCTGTACCTGCCGGAGCAAACTTAGGGCTCGGATGTGGTAATCCTCAAGCTATCGCTAGTTTACAGCCTGGCGAAACTGTGCTGGATTTAGGCAGTGGTGCTGGTTTCGATTGTTTTCTTGCTGCTCGTCAGGTAGGAACGAGCGGTAAAGTGATTGGAGTAGATATGACACCTGCAATGGTTACCAAAGCTCGTGCAAACGCCGAAACAGCACAAAATAAAGTGGTTGATTTTCGTCTTGGAGAGATTGAACACTTACCAGTAGCTGATGAAACTATCGATGTTATTATTTCCAATTGTGTTATTAATTTATCTCCAGACAAAAATCAAGTCTTTCAAGAAGCGTACCGTGTACTTCGTTCTGGAGGACGCCTAGCGATCTCCGATATTGTAACGACAGCAGAACTCCCTCCAGTTATAAAAAACGATTTGCACGACTTGTATAGTGGATGTATCTCAGGTGCATCTTCTATCGTCGAACTTACAACAATGATGGAACAAAGTGGATTCACACAAATCCGGGTTGAACCTAAAGATGAATCTAAAAACTTTTTAAAAGAATGGCTCCCGGGGGCTAATATTGAAAATTACATTGTATCTGCTGTGATCCAGGCTGTTAAACCTTAAGAAAGGTGGAAATAGGATATGCCCTCCTCTCACTCGTCTGCGCTATCGTTTTCGGTTCGACCTGCACAAAAAGAAGACCTTCTTACTATTTTAGAGATATATAATCAAGGAATCGAAGATCGAATTGCCACCTTGGAATCCGAAACGAAAGATCTCAATTATATGGGAAATTGGTTTGCTCAGCATCAAGGTAGATATACAGCACTTATCATACAGCACGAAGGGCAATTGGTAGGATGGGCAGCTTTAAACCCCTATTCACAGCGTTGTGCATATGATGGAGTAGCTGACTTATCGATTTACATTGCACGAGACTTTAGGGGAAAAGGTGCAGGAAGCCAGCTACTTATGGCTTTAGAACATATAGCTGAAATAAATAAATTTTATAAAATTATTTTATTCACTTTTTCATTTAATGTAGCAGGACAAAGATTGTACCAAAAACAGGGATATCGTACGGTTGGCACTTTTGAGAAGCAAGGGGTTTTAGATGGAAAACTTATCGACGTTATGATTATGGAGAAAATTCTGTAAAAAGAAATTTCAATATAAAGTAATCGTTGTGGATATATCCATAACGATTACTTTGGTTGTCTATAACATATCTAAGAAAATAAGTCTTGATAAACACCAAAAGTGGGGAGGGCTCTTCCTTCCGGAACACCGTGACCGGCTGCAGGAATGGCTATTCGCGCAAGAAGACGTTCCCCGGCCTGTTCTGAGTGCTGATCAGCTGGAAGAGCTGAATCACGCGCTGCATCGCCACCTGATGGATCACCGGCCGGTCACCGTCTCCTTTTACCAGGATAAACGAATACAGCAACTGCGCGGTATTCTACATAGCTGCGATGTTCAGACCCGCGTCCTGGTCGTATATGACAGCGACTATGAAGCCATACACCTAAAACTCGACGACGTCGTTGCAATCACATCCTAATAATTTTATATCCTTCGTTTCTGATATGATGCAATTATTATTTATATCCAAACTAAAGCCAGAATCTATAAAAATAGATTCTGGCTTTTCTGTCTGCTATAAGATATTTTTATCTTTATTTTTTAATTTTAATTGCTTATAAAAATCACCCTAAACCTTCAAGGCTATTTTATACATTTCCTTATAATTGTCTTTTCTATATGCGTTTAGAAGGGAAGAGGTTTTGAAGAGGATTTTTTTTCTGATACGAGTTGATGATTAAAATATACCATCAGCTCTCTGTTTGCGTCATTCATTTCAAAGCGCTCAGGAAGCCCTTTCTGTTCAAGAAATCTATCAAAATTATCTCGTACTCTTTCTATACCTCTATTACCAACATAGATCAAATGCGGATTAACCATAAACGAACCCGTACTTAGCTTTAAAATCCATTGTAATTCACAAAGACGCTTTATTGCTTTAGAAACAGTTGCTTTATCCATATTCAAATAGGTGGAAATAACAGACTGTTTCATATCAACTCTGTTGTCACTTCTACTCATTTTATCAGTTAAAAAAAAGAAAATTTTATATTCGGCTGAACTCAAATTGTCTGAATGCAAAATTCTCAAAAAATCTAAAACGATCGCACCCCAATAAGGCTCACCTAAATAATTACGTTTTTTACGCATATTATACCTCAATTCCGTGTTGAATTATAATCAACATTTAACCGATTTGTTGAAATAATATAAATTTTTACCCATTTTTTTTGATAAATAAACAACAAAAAAATTGATTTTTTTCAACTTTTTTTTAAAAAAATTAGTTGATGAATCCTTATATATCAAGGTTTTTCAGGATTTTTTCTCGTTCTTTTATTGGATGCTTTTATAATATATATAAGAAAGATTATACTTGGGTTACAAATTTAAATCAAGGGAGGACACTTAAATGAGTATAGAAATTCAAACCTCGCTCGCTATATTTTCAGCTATTTTTTCAATTATTGTTGCTTTCTTTCCTAATCCATTCATTTCTGCCGGCACTAAAATAATAGCTTTTGTAAAAGCCCATTGGCTCCCTTTATTGTTATTCGTGATAATTTCCCTATTAATCACTATTTTGTTTGTTTTATTCAACAAACCATAAGACTTGTTTGAGTTACGACAAAAAGAAGCGATACAAATATCGCTTCTCTCTACACTTTATTTTAGCATTACTTATAATTCAAAAAGTATTTGAAACGGGACTGTTTGGGCAGCTACTTGGAGTTTAAATTAACTTCCTCAATCAGATTTAGCTGGCTGTTGGTTACCTTCCCCACTGCTTTGGAAACCGGATACTTGATCATCTGATCCGCTGGATAAGGAACCAGAAGCTGCTGCAGCTGCTCCTTATCGGTCACGTTCGGATCAAGCCAGGTGTCCAGGGCACCTGCAGATAGGATCACCGGCATCCGGTTATGCACTTCCGCAGCCAGTGGGTTCGGCTCTGTCGTAATAATCGTGCAGCTGCGGATCAGTTCGCCATCTTCCGGCGATTCCCACTCGTCATACAACCCGGCAAAAGCAAACGGCGCTTTGGACTCCAGCTGGAAGCGAAACGGCTGCTTCTCTTTCCCCTCTTTCTTCCACTCGTAATATCCATCAGCAATCACCGCCACCCGGTGGCGCGGCAGCAGATTCCGGAAAGATGGCTTGCTGGCCACCGTCTCTGCCCGCGCATTAATCATTTTAAAACCGATCTTCGGATCTTTGGCCCAGGACGGGATGAGTCCCCACCGGTAGCCTTCCAGCGCCCGGCCGTCTGCCTGCATCCGGATCACCGGCACGTCCTGGGTAGGAGCAATATTGGTACGTGGTGACTGGTCATATCGCAGGTGTGCCAGGTTAAAAGCTTCCGCCAGCTGACTCATCTCGGTCATCAATGTATATCGTCCGCACATAGAATACCTCCTGGTTATAAGAGGAGCCCGGCAACCAACGCGGGCTCGATCAGAGAATGGTCAGGCTATTCAACTTGTTCCTCCGTCAATTCAACGTACCAGGTCTGCTGATTATCGTCGGTTACTTCTATGCGGCGTTGCGGCTGCAGCGCCACATCGTTGCCCTCTGAATCGATGGCGTCATAAAAAGTAAGTACTTTTCCACTGGGCAAGGTGGCCTTGTACAGATAATATACCCGCTGAGCAGCGGAGTGTTCGTTGCCGTCATTATCCGTCCAGCTATCATCCGTATGGGTCGCCTGAATTTCTGCAGTTACTTTAACACTGCGGGCTCCGTCTTTTGTTTTATACAGGTGAACGTAATAGGGCGCGATATATTCTGCTTTTTCCATGAAGCTGCCGATCCGGGTATTTCCAAACTGATCAACAAGGATTTGGTACCCGAAAACAACAACTACGATCGCTACCCATCCCAGGCTTTTATATTTCTCACTTTTCTGCTTACCGGTCGCCCATCGATTAAACAGCCAAACGAGAATAGCCGCTACAATTAATGTGGTCCAAAAAGACATGCCACACTCTCCCTATGTGTAGAAATAGATGCCACGGCGATTACTCGCTGGAAAGCTGCAGCGACAGCTGCTGTACAGGAGCTGCCGACCGCTTCAACGACGAAGAAGACGCTTCCTCCGCCAACGCGACAATCGCTTTGGCTGCACGGATCAACTCGGTTTCCGCCTCTCTCTGTCTTCGGGCGGGCCATTGTTTTTCCAGCTGTTCCCGAAGCCCCCTTACTTCTGCACGAAGAGAAGCATTTTCGTTCATAACGTTCAGCATCTGCCGCTTTGTATGCTCTTCATTCTGGCACAAACGATCATAGCGTTCTTCCATCCAGGTCTTTTCTTCCATCAGATTCGCATAATCACTTTGCAGCTGATGGTATTTCTGCTGAAGCTTCTGCAGCTGCTCCTCTACATTCCGCATGGTCCATCTCCTTTTTGATCGATACGGATCTGCAGCGTACCTGCCTGCAGATCATCCCTCTTTATTCTTCATTGAGTGCATCGGCCGCTGGTTGGCGCCGGTCACGTGGATGACTTCGATATAGGGAGCAATCCGGTTCATCAGCCGTTCGGCTTTGAAATGATCGTCGCCGTCTTTATGCGTAAAACTCAAGTGTGTCTGCAGATCAGCCAGTGCATAGTTGGATGTGTAAAAGGTTGGTTTTTTGTCCATCCGATCGTTCAGGATGGTGCCCAGGATATGATCCCGCACCCAGGGGTTCAGGTTCTCCGCCCCGATATCATCCAGTACCAAAAGATCCGTTTCTTTCAGCAGCTTCATGGCCGTTTGCAGCTTGTTTGAGTCGTTCATGAGCAGCTTCATATCTTCCACAAATTCCGGAAGATACACAATGATGCCGGTATGTCCCAGTTTGGCCAGCTCATGCAGCAAGAAGCCCAGCAAATAGGTTTTACCGGTGCCGAAGCCGCCCTGCAGGTACAGTCCCTTTTTCGGCAGCTTCTGCGTATGGGTCACCTGCTGGAGATACTGCAGCACTCGCCGGACCGCAGGCGTCCGCTCTTTCTCGCGGGAAGCGATTTCCTGCACATCATATCCCCGCTCTACTGCCTCCCGGTCATCATGGTAGCTCAGGATGTTCCGGCGGATCTGCTGCTGATGTTCCAGGACACGCTGGTGCCTGCAGCGTACCCGCCGGTCTTCCAGCCGGGTGTCTCCGGCCAGGTGGACCACTTCCAGATGTGTGTAATGTCCGGGCAGATCGAGCGGGCAGTGGTCCAGCCCCGGACACTGCTCGCAGTGTCGCCGGTTATTCCGGTATTCCAGGATCTTCGGCAGGCTGCTTTGCAGGACCGTGTTCGGTAGACCAGGATGTTTTTGCATGAATTCGGCGACAATCGGGTCCTGCAGGAGTTCCTGCTGCATCTGCTGGCTTTTCTGCTTCAGCTGCAGCAGCCGGGCGAATCGTTCTTCCGGACTTGATGTTGGCATAGGTTTCTCCTTTCTGTGCTCTGCATCAAACCGCTACTATATCGATTCAGAGTCCCTTTCCTTCATCTGCAGACGCTGATGATAGTCTTCACGCAAAATCGTACTGATCCGGTTATCTGTGCGGTATAAAGGGTATTCTTGAACCTCGCTGATCCAAAGAAGTGCCGGGTACTTTAACTTCTCTACTTGGCGCGCTTCCTGGATATCCTCGGGAAGTTCCCTCCGGATCTGTTGCTCCGGAATCAGGTCGTAAGCAGGCATAATTGCCGGTTCACTTTCCTTGCCCATAAAAATGGTATACGCCCGGTACAACATCTCGGTAACGGGCAAGTCCCAGGTCTCCGGGAAGAACGGACAAACCAGATCAAACATGGTGACTGCGCCCAATCGATGCGAATGCTGCAGCGTATCGATCTTTTCGGTATCCATATACAGCAGCAGCTCAGCAGCCGGTATAAAGGTCCAGTACTGATCGGTTTTATGAGCCTCTGTTCTTCGCTGCTCATCCGGCGGCTGGAAGAAAGAGATCATCGGCAGCGTACCACGCTCCCGCGAGATCCGGATCGTTTGCAGCACCCGCTCCCGGGTGATGAGCGGTCTGCCGGTTTCCTTTTCTGGATGGTTCCGATGTACGGAATACCGGCAGCATTGTACGGTAAATCCGATCTAGGTACCCGTCGATCCAGAACGCACCCACCATTCATAGGGGACCAGCATATCCTGATCATCCATCGCCGGTTCGCCTATAATCTGCAGCTGCTCTGGCGCGGAGGCATAAAATAAACGCACCGTATTCAAGATCTGCTGCAGCACTTGCTGTTCTCGCACGTTCTGGCCATTATCCACTATGGATGGCAGGAATCCCCCCAGCATACGGGTAGACGCCTGCACAGAATCAATAAAATAATCCATCGTAATGGCTCCTGTCTTTTGATATTTCTATCACAGGGATAGTTATGAGCAGATCCGATAGATCCATCTTCTTGCCGATTAGCTTATCTGTGATTTTCTGAAACGGTATCCTTCTGATTGCTTTTTCACCCTATTCTCCTCTTTAGGCAGCTGCAAATCCAGATTAGCTGCAGTCTGTAGAAACTCAAAATCGGATAGGAATATTAGATTGAGTCAACTTAATTTCATCGATAGGCTTTGTCAAAGATTGAGTACTGAGCCACCGCTCAAGTCCTTCTACTGCAAGGTCATGTTTGATTAAAGGCCCTACGTTAATCGATTCTAAAGGTATTTCTTCATTATTTTTCTTGATATTCACTTTGATATAAGGAATTATGATTCCTTGATATGGACGGTAATTCGCAGGATTATCAAACATTGTTTGACGAATATAAACGCGGAATTCACCTTCGTCTCTAAATGCAGGATGCTTAAAAAATGAAGCATAGGTAGCGAAGCGTTCTATTGCATAGCTTGCAATTCCTCTGGAAAAAGCTCGATTATTAATATCTTTCCATTGATTATTGTCTTTATTTTCTAAAAACCATTTATACACATTCTCTAATTCGTTACGTAAAATGTTAACTTGAACCTCTTTATCATAAATAACTTGCGCTGTTAAAACTAAGTCTACATTCTTATCATCGTTTAATTTATTCATTACTTCTATTATTTCATTTTTAGAAAAACCTAAACAATAACCATCATTTTTCCCATAATAATTCCACATGGATAAGGAATCGGATTGAGTTGAAAAAGATAAAACATAGTGATTTATAACATTCATAACTTTAGTATGAATGTCCATTACTTTATTTAATTCTGCAACAAACCCTTTTCTTACCGAGTTTTCAGGATGCATTTTAGCAAAATCATCTATTACTTCTTTCAATACACCCCAAAAATAACTGTTTTCGGACGAATCATTCATGAATTTCACATGTGTCACCCAGAAACATCCATATGTTACAATACCTTCCAATCCTTGTATAGATGTATAGTGGTACAAGTTATCGAAGTTTTCATTGATCAACTGATGCTCCCCTAAATCTTCATTAAACACTTCATGCATTCTGTCTAAAATAACATCTTCTTCCGGCATGTTGTCCTCCCATATTGTTCGTAATTTTAATATTAATCCAATTGATCCATTCTCTTCCGGAAAGCTTCCTGTGTCGGCATGGTGTAGCGGACCGTCGTTTGAATCGATAGGTTTCCGCTTTTGGTCGTATGGCCCAGATAGTAGGCCAGTTCCTCCAGGCTCCATCCTTTATCGTTACGCATGCGATGGGCGAAGTCATGCCGCAGATCATGAAAAGTCACATCTTCGATTTCATGGTACCAGTCTACTGGGGCGCTTCGTTTCAGGGTAGTAAACCAGTGATGAATCCCCGCCTCGGTCATCTGCTCAGCACGCTGCGAGACAAAAACAAAGGGACTCGTTTCCGCAAATTTGCTTTGAGAGCGGCAGCCAGGCTCTTGCCGGTATATATAAAACTGCAGGGCATTACGTGCCTGCGATGAAATAGGCACCAATCGCTTTTTCTCATTTTTATAGCCCAGGTTGAGTTCGGTCGTGCGGACGCGATTGTAGACTTCATCCAGTCGTAAGTGCGCTACATCGCTGATCCGCGCCCCTACGTGATAACCCAGTGCAAAGATCGCGGCACCACGCGGCGTCCCTTCCCGCTCAACCAGGCTTTTAAGGATATAGCGCTGCCGATCCGATAATTCCCGCGGGCTGCTAACCGGCTGCGTCGGAATCTTCACGTACTGCAGCGGATTTTTGAGCAGGGGAGCTTCAAACTCCTCAGCAGCCAGGATAGATAAGGCCATTTTCAGAGCGGCTTTCGCTTTGTTCATTGTGCTCGGGGAGCGTCTCATTTCTCGTAGATATAAAAAATATTCCTGTACCGCCGTTTCGGTCATCAGCAGCGGGTAAAAGCCTTGTTCTCCACCGGGCTTGGCTTCCACGAATTCAATGAACTGCTCCCATAACCCCATATAAGCTCGAATCGTTTTAGAATCGCGCTGCCGCCGCTCCATTTCCTTGGTTAAACGCTGCAGCCACTCTTCTCTCGATCGCACGTCCGAATGAGCAGGTGCAGCGATCGGTCCCGGGGACGTACCCGGGAATGAAATTAAATTATCCATCGTTCCTCCTCCTCGCAAAATCACTCTTTCTTAGAACATCATCATTTCATTTTGTCAACGTTTTTTTCTTGCTCATTTTCGGAAGAATTTAGGCAGCACTTTTTTACCAAATTTCTCCACCCTATTTGTCATCATTTCTCCGGCATAAAATTGTCGAAACAATAACACATGATCAAGATAGTTAGCTACAAACTTAAATCGAATACGCTTGATCATTTTAAATTGTTAACAATATTCTGGTTATGAGGTAAATAGGTGTACTAATTGATTCATCATCCTCAGATCAACAGAGTTAGCCTTTGTCAATCTTTTTTTATCGTAGAAAAAACTCATAAATAATTCTCTATCGAGTTTTCCTTACTCTATTGTATCAGATTTATATGCAAAAAGAACTCTTTTTTGCGCAAACTCGATAGAGAATGTATATTCTCATGCGAGTTTAAAAATGACACTTGCAGCCCGTTTGATGGAGTGTAATTTGGAAATACTTCCCTACTATTATGTATGCATTATATTCATTCAAAATTATTTTAATGATCAGATAAATGTATATCACTGAGTATTCCAATAAATGGACATTATTTCACCTTAGAATCTTACTATTTAGGTTACCAATATATAATTTCGATTCTAAGCGATTTTTATTTTTACAGGTGAACTGGAGGTCGCGAAAATCGATTTAAATCCAAATCCATGTCTGAGCAGCGAAAACCCTTGCTGCATCAGGCTTTTTTGCTATTCTGTCTCTCTTTAGACCTTCAAATTCGATTACTTTTCCTTTTGTATGTAAAAACAGGACCACATTGGATCGGTTCTGACGTTTCTTGGATGGAGAAAAAGCTATTTTTGCCTAATGATCACTCTGAATTGGTATTGAACGAATAAAATTTTTGGTATTATGTAAAATCACTCTCTATTAGTCAGTATATATAAGTGTATAAACAAAACATATGCTGCTTGGAGGTGAAGACTATGAATGAACTATTTGATATCCTGGATCACGCTGTTCTTTTCAGCGAACTCTGCGTCAATCTCTTCATGTGTAGCCTTATGGCCCAACAGCTCCGGAAGTAGACAAGCGCTGCTGATCGATGAGCGATTTCAACTTCATCCGGATGATAGCCCCTGCGGTGCAAGCGCACCGCAGGGAAAGCTGGGTTAGGAGCAGGGCGTAATCCAGGGATTCTCATCGATTTCAATCTGCGTACCAATGAGGTCACCCAGGATCTCCTCCGGATCTTCATCATCCGCACAAGCCTCACAGTATTCTTGAAAGCTCACACCGGTATAGTCTTCAAAGCCAGCTGCAGCTCGTTCTCTCGCATCCGGACCTTGATAGGTTTTCACATACTGCACCAGGTCACTCACCATACAGATCAATACAACCACTTCGTTTTTCATGTTCATCATCCTCACGTTTATAATAGTAGATTCTCGATCATTTATTCCGCTTCCAGGATCTCGATACTGGTGCCGCCCAGTTCCCTGCCCAGAATGTGATAGCTGTCTTCATCGCCGGTATCCCAGCGTCGCTGAAATTCCGCGTACGACACTTCCGTATACTGCTCAAAAGCAGCCTCCGCTTTGTTCTCCGCATCCTCGCCTATAAAGGCTTTGACTTCCCATATTTCCTCTTGAAACATGCCAATAAAGACCACTACTTTCATTGTCCTCCTCCTTTCGGTTCCGTCTTGACACCTGGCTTTTCGGCTTCTTCTTCCCCCTGGCATCCAGGGCAAGATCGCCGGCCCGAGCGGCCTGAGCGGATCACTACTTTGAAGAGAGGAGCAGTGTCCACCTGCCTGAGCTGCAGGAGAAGAGAGATGTGGTTTTCAGAGTGTCATCCATGACCGAGTCGCCAGAGCATACGAACCGGCCGGAAGAGAGAGGGGCAAGGGTCTGCCGGGAGGCTGGCGCAGCCACCCTTGCGCATCGACCGCCCGGCTGGTTAGCTATGATCGGCGATTCGGGCAGAGAGGGCACGGCAGAAAACCATATCTCGATCGGCTGCAGATCAGCTGCAGGGGGAAACTGCTCCGATCGCAGCTGGCAGGACCAGTTTCTGCCGGCACAAATTGTGGAATCCCTTTATTTGCAATAATCCGAAGAAACATGAAAAATCCCAAAACTGGTGATTCCTCTTCTATTAATCGCTTACATGTTTGTACATACTGCATCCGCTCGCTCACCCTACAGATTCATCCAACCACTCCTTTTCTCTATCTGTTGCATCAATTTTATGATATCGTTAAATTAAAATGGGTTAAAAGGAAGGGGTTACAAATTGTCTACTTCGTTTCCCGGCATTGGTATTGTAGTTGCGACACCGTTAGATACATTAACTACTATTAATTCGCATTATATAGGGTTTGAAGATCGTGACGTTTTCAATGCTGAAGATGGAGATGGTCATAAATCAGAACGTTTATTTTGGATCAAAAATATTGATTCTAAACAAATGCTTTTAAAAATAGGTGAGAGCAATTTCTTTTCTCTCCAACGTGTTTTTTTAAGCTATTACGAAGCATCCACGAAATTAGGACACTTTTGGGCTCATCAAATCCCTGAAAACATAAAAAATAATACGGACCATATCACTATGCATGAAATTGCAGGTGAACTGGATAATCATATAATTGACTTGCATGACTCTGGAGCATTAACATATGCTAAATATATTTATACTGGCACTGAAAAAAAATTCATGGAACCAAATCCTTTCCAAGAATATCTATGGGCCACTCATACAACTGAATTACTTCAATCTTTTCAAGTAAATGCCTTTACCCATCCAATTATTGAAGAAAGATCTATGTTCATTTCTTCTTATTTATTTAAAGGAGCGATGGTAAAGAAAGAAATTAGTGCTGTACTGTATGAATTGGCATCTTTGCAAAGTTATACACAAGGTGATTTCATTAAAAAAATAAGCAATATTTTAGAAATAATCGAAAAAGATTTCAAACGTAATAAAGAACAGTACCTTCAATTGTCTGATAGTCCTGAGGGTCCTGAGGTAAACCGCCTGGTAAACTTGCTTATAAATGAAGTCTCAAAGGCAAAAAGACAATATTTCTATGGTATATTTAATGCTGCTGACTTACTCGGGCCTTATTCCCGTCATGGATCCGATGAAATTCAAAAAATTAATGGCATAAATACAAAAACAAATCTTAGCTATACACAAATACTTGATGATTGGAAAAAAAATAACCTATTACCTTCAGACGAAAACTTTATGAAAGTTTTTAATATTTGGTATTTTACTACAATCTATTTAGCCCTGAATTGGTTGAGACTTCCTCACTTTGATAGAAGATTATAATAAAAGAGCAGCCGGAATATGGCTGCTCTTTTATTTCTTAATCTTTTTTTTAATAAGACTTTATACAATGTTTTATGCTTTAGGAGGGTATTGTTCTTCAATAGGCGCAGGTTCACATCGTCCTAGCTGCCAGCGCACCGGTTCGTAACGATCAGAATAGAGATATAAAGTAACTGAAGGAGAACCAGTTCCATAGAGAATTTCTTCTTGTTCTAATATATGCGGTATCAATAGCTGAACGAGTTCTTCTGCCTGCTGCGCTGTCCGGATCTGCTCCTGCAGGGGAAGACCCATTAAACTCTGTACATGTAGAGCACGAATTTCTGCAGCATACACTGTGGCATAGTTAAATGGATTCTGAATACCATACATATTGGCATACCGAAGAGGACTACGGAACTGGTCTCTATCTTTCTCTTCATCGATCCATTGCTTGAGCTTGTCCAGTATTTCCCATGACTCATTTTCCAATGCAACAAGCCGCTCCTGTAAGGCGATGCGTGAAGATGCCGGTAGCTGATTGCCCATTTGATCCAGCGTGGACTGAATTTCTTCTTCCTGCTGCTCTAAATTCTCCTCGATTTCATTCTGTTTGCTGGCCAGCTTGTTAAGTAATTCTCGCGTTGCATACGGGCAATATCCATCAGATTCGATCTCCGTGTAGGTCTTCCAAGAATTTGGAAGGTGTTCATCGATGCGGACCATCTGATAATACGGATGAGCAAGTAGTCGCTCCCACTGGGTTAATTTTTCTTCCGGATCAAGACCTTCAAGGGATATCGCTCTTCCATTTTCTGTCCATTTCAGAAGCTGCAGATAGGGATCAGGCGCTTTTTGTAAGTCTTCCAAACAAATTTTGTGAATAAAGAAAATCATCTCAAATCCTCCGTCATCTCTGAAAAACGGGCATGCCCCTGTTTCATTTTAGATTATTCTGGTGTATCATTAGAATATAAAGAAGGCCTGCAGTGCGCTAACACTGCAGGCTGGAATCGATAAGATCGGCGGACAACACGGCGATCGCTCAAACAGCATAGTTCAAGAAAACCGCCGGTTTAGGTTCCGCAACCTCTACGACCGGCGGTTTTTCTTGTTTTTGCGCTTTTGTTTGCTCTGCTGAATCAAGTGACGTACCTGCAGAATCACCAGTACAAACTGGGCTGCTTTGATCCCTACATTGAGCAAGCTTAACACAAAATCAAGGTGCGACATGGCTCCACCCCCTTTCGGGCTGCGATGCCGTGCCGCGTACCGCCGGACACTTATCTTTCCATCTTTAATTATACCATGAGTTGAAGGAATAATTCTTCATTTTATAACTCAGTCGGCGGACGCCTTACTCGCAGGCGACACCATCCCGGTCCCGATCCAATTTGGTACTGTAGCCTGGATCGCTCTCGTAGAGGGGATCGGCTCCAGCTGCTCTTACTGCTGAACAATTTTGGTAGGAGACGTAACTGGATGGATCTTCTCTTACAATCGGCGTTTCCTCTTTCACCGGCTGCTTTTTAACTTCCGGTTGTGCAGCCGGAGTCTTCGGTGCAACTGGTTTTTTCTCTGCAGGTGCTGGCTCTTTTTTCTCTGCAGCAGCTGACTTCACCTCTACGTTTGCAATCACAAAGCGCATCCGGGTACCATCCGGATACTCACTTAATTGGTGGCCCACCCAGGAGCCTGCACCGCGATTGTCAGACGATTCTACATAAGCGACGTCTGCTCCAGCGCCGCCTTCTGCGCACATGGCCATGGGCCACTCATCGCGGTCATATCCTTCTTTCGTGGTCATTCCAGCTAATGCCTCGCTGCGGTTTTCCTTTGCACCCGCGCGATCGATCGTACAGACGGCTTCTTTTCCGCCGGATATCGCAGTTTTGATATGTTTGGCTGTTTGAGGATACCGGTTTGCCGGGAACTGGATGGTAGCATCATATCCTGTTTTGGCAGATGACTCTACGGCAGCGGCCGGCGATTCATTAGCTTGTTGGATCTTCACAGTTTGCGAAGACTCTGCCGCTTGTTGGGCTGCAGGCGGCTGCGCTGCCTGACCATTACTGATACCGGATATCAAAGAGATCGCTGCCCAGGTTACTCCTAACCCTCGTTTCACTCCGGATAATTTGTTCCACTGAAAGAAAATCATAATGTAGGGAATAAACAACCACCCAATAAACTTCCAAACTTTTTTATTCTTCACAATGTTTACTCCTTCAATTCACCCAAAAAAACTGTGATCAGGTGATCTTAATCGATAGATTATCTCAGCTTTACATAACTTTTTAAAAATTTTCAGATACTATGATAGATAAAAAAAATAATTTAATTTTACTCAAATAAAATATTCTATAGAGTCAGTAATGTCATTTTCATTACTGTAATACAATAGATTTAAATCAAAAATCTCTAAATTATTTATACATTGAAGTAGGAGGCCTTGCTTATGAGGATCGCCAGAAAATTCATCAATAGCCTCTTCCAGCATTTCTTTATATTTTTGAGTATTTTTTAATTCTAGGTATTCATTGGCTATCTGGATAAATACTCCCATTTCTATTAAAAAGGGCAGTTTAATAATAGAGAAGGGAGATTTATCTGTTCGCTTAAAGCTACTCTTTTTATAATTCCTAAATACTTTTTCTGCATCTACCGCTTTCCATCTAAAAGTTTCCTTTTTAAATACTGAAATAACTAATCCTTGAATAGAGCATTTATCAAATAAATGATTATACTTTGCAGCTTCTTTGTCATATTTATTATTTTCAGTATTTAGACCTAAAACTATAGGGCATATTTTATAGACTACAAGCATGTTTAATTTATCTTGATCTTTAACACTTCTCAATTTGCTTTCATACAATTTCAGCAAAGGGATTGGATCTCCAGACATCCCAATGCGTAACTGTAAACAAGAATCTATTATGTTCAGAAAACCTATCATTTTTTGAATAATCTGATCATTTGAGAAGTTTTCTGTAGAATAAAACCATAATTCAGAATTAAAATATATTGTTCTTAAATTAGGTAGATCCTTACGCCAATCTACACTTTCTGTTTCTAAAAATTCTCTACTGTAGACAAAATTTCTAATAACGTGCCTGGTCAATCTCATTAGCCCGGAATAGGTTAAATATGGACTATTTTCGAAAGTAAATACCTCTCTATTATTATCATGTAGATGCAATTCTCCTTTTAATGACTGTAGAGCATGTACATATTTGGATCGTCTGTCATACGTATTTTTTAAACTCACTTCTAATTCCATTCTTTTAACAGGCAACTTGATTTGTTCTGCTTCCAAACGAAAAAAGTGTTTATCAACAAAAGTTAAAACAAATTTTATAAAACGTTGCTGGCTTTTTAAATGGGATTCCTCTATTAAAATGGTTTTTATTTCCTCTTCCACTTCTACATTGCCTAATTTGTTAAAGCATTTTTCTAATTTGTTTCGAGCCTGATCGGGATAATCAGTCCATTCTGGTATAAATCCATCATAATTTTGGGATAATGACTCTAAGCAGTAAACTAATTGAGAAAAAGCTAAGTCTAAATTTACATTTAAGTTCAAAAGCGAATGATACATATTTTTATAACATTCCATGGTATGTTTATAGGTGGCGTTTGGTTGTCCAATAAATTGCTCTACATAGGCAATAAAATCTTCTACAACTTGAATATTTCCTTTAATATGATTTTTAAAGTATGTGCTAACTGGATATTCTTTTCTTGAAATATCCTCACTTCCTTGTATACAATACTTTGCTATAACCTCTTTATCTCTTGAAAATATAGCACTTAATCCATGGCTACATAGATAAGAAAATTCTTCAACAATTTCATCATCTCCTGTAGCTATAAGTAAACCGGGTTTATTATTAACTACTTTTGGCATTCGGTTAGTATAGGTGAAGAGGTAGGTATTTATGACTGGATAATTTTCATAGGCACCTTCGGTTCCCCGTACTCTTTCCAAGGTACCAACAATAGTCTGAATAGGCTCATCATAATAAAAATTTGAATATAAAATAGCTTTTCGTGGGGTTTCATAATGGTCAACTGTATCGAAAAATTTCCCTGTTATAATTTGAAGCATTACTGTGCCTCCTTCAATGTATGATTACTTATTTATTTGTTAGCTTACGATTAGTACTATCAATACTATACTTATTATTATATCTTTATGTAATTTTAGTTAATATCACCAATTTATTATTCAAAATTCATAGCTAATTTTATTTTTCGATAGATTGGAGATCTATTTATGAATACAAAAGAACGTCAAATTATTGAATGCCTTCAAAAAGCTGCAGCTCACTTTCAAACGAACTCTCTCTCCTGCAGACAATATAAATCATACCGAAGCAAATACGCCCCAGACTTATTAAGCGCCAGTACAATAGGAAAGCGCTGGGGTAAGTGGAGCATAGCCATTGAGAAAGCAGGTTTACATACTGGTCACCGGACACTACCACGCTGTACGCGCTGCGGGAAGCGATATACCCGGCAAGATAGTGAACAGGGTTACTGTCCTCCTTGCAGCATGATCCGGCAGACTGTAACCTCCCACGCCTTGCAACAAATTAGATACTTCAGTCGTGAGATGATTATTTTAGCTTTACAGGCAGCAGCCGGATCTGAACGTACCAGTCTGACACTATCAGAGTACAGACGTTTTGTCCGGAAACAAACTACGGGGCAGTACGCATCTTCTTCTACAATTTGTAACCGGTTTAGTTCTTGGAAAGCCGCGCTGCAAGCGGCCGGATTAAATGAGCCTCCATCGATCCAGAAGCTCTCCAAATCGCCGTATACAACAGAGCTGCTGCTGAAGACTCTTCGTACAGCTGCTGAACAAGTGGATGGGACTCTTACCACCCCTAAGTTTAGCCAACTATATCAACGACCTTCTGTGACTGTGATCCGGAATCGATTCGGTGGGTGGAATGAAGCGTTACAAGCAGCTGGTCTTTATACAACAGAGAGCTTGAATTCCAGACAAGAAGTTCTACAGAAAACATAAATATTCCGCATTAGGTGAAATCCCTACCCTTACATTTAGTGAGTAGTAGGATTTTTACGTTTAATGACCAAATACCTAAAATCCACCATTTAGATCAATACTAAATTATTGATATTTATTCCTTTAAATGGTAACATCGCGTTAGTGATGAATAGTCGCTAAATACATATTAAAGGAGATTACTATGAAAAATATCAAACGCTTTTTGCCGATTTCCGTCTTGATGTTCACTCTTTCTCTGATCGTGGCTGCATCTGCTTTTGCTGCTTTAGGTGAGGGCTGGCATGACAACTTGTCTTCCAGACAAGGCAGAACCTTATTAACTGGGACTCCAACTTATATCCCTCCAGGTGGCACAATAAGAGTAGCTGTTGATCAATATGCAAAAAATGCAGCTGGTAATTATGATTCAACAAAGTCGCCTAATGTAACCTATTACATTCACAAAGAAGATACGTTATCCTCTAATGATTTTCACTTTGACGTTCCGGGAAATCGGGGTGGAGCAACTGGTAAGGCTGCTTACACCTCTCAAACTTATACTGTAACAGGTGGTTATTATACAATTCATGCAGTAAACAACTCCACTTTCCCTGTAGCTACAGGTGGAAATACGTACTACACAAACTAAATTTCAATAAAAAACACCGCAGCTAATCAGCTGGCGGTGTTTTTTATTGGCACACCAGCAGCCTGCTGGAAGGCTGTGGACGGCGCGAGGTGCCGTCCGCGGTCTTCTGGCAGGCGTTGAGCCGGGCAACGTCCGGCTCGGCGTGTGCCGCCGGAAAGCAGGGTTAAAAGTACCCCTGCTCTTTGAGGCTCGTATACCTCTCTCCTTCCCCAATAATCAGATGATCCAAAAGCTCAATGCCCAGCGTCTTGCCGGCTTCTGCCATCAGCTGAGTGACCTTAATATCCGGCTCAGACGGCTCTGGGTTGCCGCTCGGATGGTTGTGGAACATCAGCACCGCTGCCGCATTGTGTAGGATAGCTGCTTTGAACAGCTCCCGGGGATGCACAGGCGCGCTGTTCAGGGTTCCAATCGAAGCGATTTCTACCCCATTCACCTGATTTTTGGTATCCAAGAATAAAACGCCCATTACCTCCCGGTCAGGCATACCGCCTTGGTATTCTTTCAGTAAAACAGTCCGGATTATACGTACCGCTTCTGACGGCTGCCGTACTGCCCGCTTGCCGATATCCACCGTTCCTGTTGTGATCAGTTGTACGCGTACGATGCTTATTTTGGTCATATGTATTCGCTCCTCGCTCGATTGTGCCTGTCGTCCGACTGGCTGTGGTAGGCGCAACAAAGCGGAGTTGCCGGGGTGTGGGTGTCGCCCGCGCAGCGGAGTGGCAGCCGCTCCCCGGTCTGGGATGTCAAGGGTTAGGGGATGTTGGCGGCTTTGCCGACTTACAGCCCCTTACTTGCGAAGCCCTTGACGCGCCAGCTCCGCTTTGTTAAGACGGGAACAGCCAGTCGGACGACTACAGTCATATGATGCATTAAAAAAGCCGCTGGCAGGACCAGCAGCTGTGGGATCGTTGAATTCATAAACAGGTTACGGCTGCAGTACTGGTCTGGCATAGCGGATATATAGCTGCTCGGGCAGCGCCTCTTCTGGGTGTTCTTTCCACCACCATACCGGTGAGCTATTTTCAGCATACAGAAATAGCTGGATATGGTGATTTTCTTCGCCCTTACTAATACCCTGTTGCTCCAGATCTGCACGAAGAAGCTGCCGGATCAGCGCACTGGCCGAGTCTCCGGTCGAAATCTTCGCTGCCCAATCAGGTCCATCAGGGTTACGTGATGCATCAAGCACATGCAGAATGCCGGTAGGGCGTATGTAGGCATATTTATAAGTGATTTTAGAAAGTATATCGATCCAGGTTTCTTCTTTGATCCGGACGTTCTGCTCATACCAATCCTTCAGCTCCTGCTGCCACTGGCGTAGTATACCCGTCTGCACGGCAGCTTCCTGGTTAATCTGCTCGCCATGGTTGCGTAGAGCTTGAATCACCGAATACGCCGGCAAGGGATCTGCTTCTAAAGCAGTGCGGATCTCCAGCGTTTCCTGCTCAGCCTGCCGGTCGATGACTTCAATCCTCTTCTCTGCCCACTGGTTAATCATTAGCGTCGTTTCTTCCCCGAAACCATCCGGAAGGACACGTACATACCGCTCCCAAGCCCACTCGTCTTTTTCATCGATACGAATCATTTGGTATAGGGGATCAGACAAATATCGCTCCAGCGCAGACAGCTGCTCCTCTGCCGGTAGCTCGTGAATAGCCATAGCCTCGCCGGTAGCTGACCATTCCTGCAGTAAAAGGTACGCAGGTAGTCCTCCCTGCAGTTCCTGGCTTTTATAACGTAAGACAAAATAAATCATGAGTTACCTCCTCGATCATCGGTTATCGGTAGAATAGCATGCTGCCTGGTTAGTCGCTATTCTTTTTTGGATGATCTCTATGATCATAGCCGTTCGGGATCGATGAATATGGTAAGCTATATAGACAAGGTGTACTCTGCTCTAATGGTTGGAGTCAGGGCATCACTTTGTCCCAGCCCATGAAAAGATACCGATAAAAGCACGACTCTGATACCCGTTCAGAGCCGTGCTTTTATCTTTTTATAGCTTCCTGCCGATATACTATCTCGCAGGCTATTTTCAGATGGATTATACATAATGAGGTGAGCCCTTTGGCACGTAAAAGTAAAAAGAAGCAAGAAGAGGAGTTTGTAGAGGGAGTCTTAGGTTTATCCGGCATCGGTGCCGGTATAGGCGCCTATTGGTTAACGGAGGATGCAACCATCAGCGGTATTGTCGCTGCCTTAGGTATTGCGATAGCAATTGTCATGCTGGTGATGCGGAAAACGGCTCAGCAAAATAGGCTGCGCATGTCCGGCATCGCACAGATCGATAAAATGACCGGTACGCAGTTTGAGGAGTATCTGGGCCTGTTATTCCGGCAGCTCGGTTATGACAGTAGAGTTACTCAGGCGTCCGGCGATTTCGGAGCGGATGTGGTATTAAAGAAAAATGGTCATATGATTGTGGTCCAGGCGAAGCGGTATAAGACCAATGTATCCGTGGAGGCTGTTCAGCAGGTTTATGCGGCGGCTGCGCATTACAAAGCTACTGGCGGCGCTTGGGTGGTGACAAACAGTGATTACACACCAGCGGCCTATCAGTTGGCCAAGTCAACCAAAGTACGTCTAATCAACCGTGAGCAGCTGATTGAACTCATTCTGAGAACCAAACAGACTAAAAAATCTGCTACCAATAAATAAAATCTACCCCTACCCGACGATCACTAATGTACACACACTGTCCATATATCCCTAGAGTTTACGATAAGACAAAATACTATTTTTCTAAAATAAAGGAGTAATATTTTATGGATGAACAAGAAGGAAAACACTTATGGCGTATCGTTAGACTGCATGAATTTTCTCATTTTTCAAATGCAGCCAAGATACTTTGCTTCGTTGCTCTTATTTTATTGATAACCCATGAATTAGGTTATACCAGAAAATCGCTTGTATTATATTTACCAGCTGCATTTATATTCATCATATTGGTAACAACATATGTAAAAACAGAAACCTATCTTAAAAAAAATGAAAAGGATCCTTATCACCCAGAGATAGGTTCAAAACGCACATGGTACGATTTAAATTATGAGTTTAATAAAAAAATCAAATGGACCGAAAGAGTAGACGCATTATTAAAATTAAGTGGTATACATTTAATTGAAAAAGAAGTGGTATTGAGTCCATCTGGTAACAAAGGAAAATATGAAAAAAACTTATCAAAGAAATATCCAAATACTACATTTTATGCTACAGACTTTAGTCTCCTAAGCAACCATGAAACCAGTGAGGGCAACTTTATCTATTTAAATCAATCTAATGACGCTTTTCATATTTCAGCTTACACAAAACAATATGACATTAAAAAAATAGATGTTATATGGGATATTAAAGGTGTTATTTGGTATCAAGCGCAAAATATTGATGATTTAACCGCATTGCTAACCGAGTATTATAGTGTACTATCTGACAATGGAATTATAGTGATTGATGCATATAAGTTTAATATTTTTAAAAATGTACTTTCTGAACTGATTAACTCTAAAAAAACCAGGTACTATTATCACGAAGAATCTACCTATAGTAGAATTAGAGACAATTTAAATGATGAGATCTTACAGATGTTTGATATTCGCCTTCTTGAAGACGGACTTTGTTCTATAGCAGTTCTGTCCAAAAAACCGAAGGCGAGTAACCTACACGCCTCAGAAGCGATTTAATTATGCTTGTTAAGTATCAAGATGAAATGAGTTGCAGCATCGATTCCACCATCAGCTGCTCCTGATCACTGGGAACACCATCGCCAGAAGAATCAGACACTCCCGCAGCTATCCGGTAATCCCTTAAATTTCAGGGTAACTGCGGAATCTAAAAAGGCAGTTACGCTCTATGCGTAGCTGCCTTTTTTCACTATAGGTTTGAGGAGTATTTGGGGGTTTTGTTCCGCGCTCTCGGATATGATAGTAAAGTTACCCAGGCATCGGGCGATTTTGGAGCGGATGTAGTTCTGAAGAAAAATGACCATACCATTGTGGTCCAGGCCAAGAGGTATAAAAATAATGTACCTATAGAAGCTGTTCAGCAGGTTTATGCGGCGGCTGCGCATTACAAAGCGACTGGCGGCGCCTGGGTAGTCACCAATAGCGATTTCACACCGGCTGCTTATGAACTGGCCAAATCGACCAGAGTGCGCCTCATCAACCGCGATCAGCTGATCGATCTCATTCTGAGAACCAAACAGCCTCAGAAACCAGCTGCCAAGAAAACAAAAGCTGGGTAAAACAAAAAAAGATCCGCGCATCGATGCGCGGACCTTTTTCTTTCTGATACTATTTACAGTAAATAGGGCTACTGCAGAATGGATAATCTTAATTAGACATTCACCCAGGTTCCATCATGTTTTTGAGCACGTGTGACGCCACCAGATCCTTGTACATACACCACAGGCACGCGACCTTCAGCGGTTGTCGTCATGTATTCCATAATCGCAATTTCAAACTCAAAATATTTGTATTTGCTTTTGTTACTCTCTGCCCACTTCTTCACTTGTAGCAGCTCATGCTCACCTGTTTTGAGCATATTCAAATAGTAATTCGTGCCACTAATGAAGGTAACTGCCAGGGAAACGATACCCAAGATAAATTTCATCTGATACGGGATCGGCGCCTTGAAAATCGTAGCGAGCGTCGAGCCCGTTCCTACTGCTTTCCCCCAAGGTACCAGTTTACTAACCATAAAGTCTTTACCCCGATTGAATTCGTAAGCGTCCCGGATAATATTCGCACGATCATACATTTGTCCAATTTCTACTCGGCTCAGTCGAACCACTTTAGTGTACTCATCATATTCTGCCATTTTATATTCCTCCTTTGGTATGGGCGTTCTGGCCAGATACGCACTCATTAGTAAAGGTAAAAAAGGAGGAGTATTTACAACCTGTCTTTTTAAAAAATATCAAAGAAAAAGGTCTCCAAGCGTCGGAAGCGCTCGAAGACCCGTAAGTAGATTCATCTGAAGGGCAATTGAATTACCCTTCGCCCTAACCCTATTATACCCTCTTCAGACAGTGATTAAAATAAAATTTTCTTTTTTTATGCCTTACTACATCATGAATAGGGAGTCTCGCATGGCTTTCATTTTTTGATCCCGGCGCAGCTTCGCAACCATGGATAGATCCTTTCGTCTCAGCTGCCGATCCCTCCAACGAATAAGCTGAACCACGATAAAAGAAGTGACGACGACCCCTATCAATACATACGGATCAGCCAGGAGGCCAAAAAGAACAAAAGGCATGACAATGGTAGAACTAATGCCCTGACGAACCGCTTTCCGGTATCCTTTATCATTCCACACACAGAAAAAAGCAGCTATTAAGCCGGTTCCTCCTCCAAATAGTAAAGCGATGCTGAGCGTATGAGATAAGGTTGCCTGCAGACCTTCTCTTTCCCAACATAAAACAAATCCTACCCACGCTATCCATATCACCGCGACATCGGTACCTATTGAAATGATCCTCTGAAGTATCTTCATCCATATTGAATACAACACTCTTCACCCTTTCTTTATTGGCTTACCGGTATGAATCGATTGCAGATCCAGCTGAACATTTATCGTTTTTGCGGAATCACCTCCTTGAAATCGATGTTTCGCAGGGCGGTCAGTGCATCGATCTGCAGACGAGCTGCCAAAAGATCGATGCCCGTCTGCAGCATCTTTTCCTGCAGCGGCGCCATCATCCCTTTGATATTAATGCTGCCGTCGAGCCCGACAGCGACTCCTTCGGTCGTTACCAGGGCTTTCACCACATACACCATTTCCGGCTTTATAAAGATGCCGTAGCTGCGCAGCATGCCCAGGAGCTCAAACAAGGCGCTCCGGAAGTCCACCCGGTTCAGCGGCGTGGAGATATAAAGATCCATAAAGCGGCGCACTTCCTGCAGCAGAGCGTCTGGGTTAGGCGGTTTGCTATAGGTGCATAGCTGCAGCATCGATTCCATCACCAGCTGCTCCTGGTCGATCAAAAAGCCGTAAGCCAGCAGGATCAGACTTTCCCGCAGGCGTCCCGAAAGACGTCCGACCATACCAAAGTCCAGCATCACCAGCTGGCCGTCTGGCTGGACCTTGAGGTTCCCGGGATGCAGATCCGCATGGAAAAGACCCTGCAGCAGCATTTGCTCCATCAGGGTATGAACAAGTTCTTTTGCTTTTTCGGCATGCTGGGTACCGAGGGTTTCGCCATGGATAAACTCGGTCACCAGCTGCCGCTTAGTGGTGTGTTCCCAGAACACTTTAGGAATACGGATCGATGCAGTCGCCCGCATGCGATCCATGTTACTGGCTTCGACCAGGTAATTGGTTTCATCCCGCAATGTACGCTCAAACTCACCAACCAACCACAGCATGTCCCGGCTGCGTGGATGCCAGAGCGCCGGCAGAGCAAAAATCATTTTAAGCAGCCGGATGGTCTGGCGGATCTGCCGCTCCGCGCCCGGCTTTTGTACTTTGATCGCTACCTCTTCCCCGGTCTGCAGTACACCCCGGTAAACTTGCCCGATAGAAGCCGTCGCGATCGGTACCGGATCTAGGTACAGAAAAGGGCTCTCATCCAACTGCAGATGAACCGGCCGGTTTTGTTCCCGCAGCCGAGACAACTGCTCAATCCATCCGGCTGGCAGCAGATCATACCGAGTACTGGCAAACTGGCCCAGCTTAATCCCACCAACCCCGCATCGTTCCAGGATGCCCACAATATTCATCGTATTCCCCTTCTCTTTATCCTCACAGCCAAAGCCAGATGCCCTGGGTGCGATCATCATATTACATGCTTCCGGCTACCGGCACAGAGCCAGGCTGCTGCGCCGAATGAGAAACATCTTCTTGTTTAGAATATCTACCGATTATGTAGCCATGTGTGCGGCTCTCAGAAAGCCGCTCATACAGCTCTTGCTCTATGGGGGTTATCTGTATCTGTAACCGGTGAATCGATGGCAGGAGAAGCCGGGAGCATGGTTGTGCGCCCCACTCGTTCAGCTCTTGCCGCATTTGTCGTAGCTCGTCTAGCATGTAGTGTAGCAGTTCATCATTGACCGGGTAGCGCTGCAGCTGGTGCTGCATCAGCTGCAGCCGTTTCTGAATCGATTGAACAAGCAGCTCCAACACCGACTTGCGCGTCCACCATCCCCTCACTCTTCTTCCTCCTTACCTAATAGATCCGGACCAGACGAGATTTTTTAGTTTTTCATTTGGAATCGATCGGCTCGGTACGGACTGACTTCCCCATCTTCACAGGCGAGAAACTTCGTTTCAAATAGGAGTTCACTTGGAAGTCAGGGTTGCTCATACCAGCTGTACTTCCGGCTTATTTGCCGGCCAGGTTGCTTTAGCAAAACGGAAATGAAAATTCAAATCCTCCATCAAGAATCCATTCTTATCCAGCATTCGCTGCACCGCGTGATTACCAGCTACTGCCTGGACCTGTACACCGGTTGCTCCGGCCTGTTCAGCCAGCTGCAGCGCATGTTGTACCAGCTCGGTGCCAATGCCCTGAAACTGGTAGTCGCCCCCTACGATGACACTGCTCAGGTATGCTTTTCGTTCAGCTGGTTGACCAGGTAAGGCTTGCATCATGAAATGCATCGATAAACAGCCGATCAGCTCCCCTTGCCGAAAGTAACCGATCAGTCTATCTCCTTTCTCTTCGCTTTGAAGCAGCATCCGGCTCGCCTGCTCCAGATCCGCTGCAGAGACCTGCCCTTCCTCCTGCTGGCCGTAGAGTGCGGCCAGCTGCGGAACATCATCATGGCGCAGCTGGCGGATTCCTCGCACGCTGCTCTGCTGCCAGAGTGCCTGTAGGCGGACCTGTGCGGCCTGAAGGAGTTCGGGTAAGGTCTCGTAGCAGCAGTGCCCATAATGGGCCGCCAGCGTCCGGATATAATGCATCTTCTGCGCATCCGGCGGAGCTCCTAGCATAAACTTGTTGGAACGGATGAACATACCCACTTCCACGTTTGTTTTTAGAGCGGGCATATGGACCAAATGACGTGGAATCCAAAAGAGTAGAACATCCGCCTGCTGGCAAGCCTGCAGCACCCATTCCAAGTGCAGTGGGTAATCCACATGCGATCCACGACTACGTGGCTCTGGGATCAGAATCGTGCCATCAAACCCTGTAGCTTGCAGATGCTGAATCGCTTCTTGCCGCCAAGCCGTGACCTTTTCGTCCAATGAAGATGGGCCCAGCAACATAATGCTGGGTCCCAGGATAGTAGGGATTTTTTCAAATACATGAATGATTTTCATTTATATACCTCATTCCTTACTGGTAAAGCCGCATACTGATAGCATCAAATAATGCATCATCTGCCGCAGCCTCTCTTTTTCTTGTTTGGTAGATTTATATTTTGATCTGTCTCTCTTTGTCCTTCTGCCTTACAAATGCCAATAAAGTATGACCGGCTATAACAAATCCCATAAGGCTGGCGATGAACAAAAGAAGTGTAGACTCAGGATCTTCGATGAAATGAACAAAATTGATGCCAAGGCGATCAAGCATAAAATATAGAAGTGGTAGTATAGCCATACTCCAACCTATCAATAATCCTTCGCAACGCTTAAACGCCAAACAATGACGGTTTTCATACAGCCAAGCCGCAGCAAAATGCAAACCAGCATATCCGACAAGGATATACAGGTAGTGAATGATGGATACATTTGAAATCTGTACTTTTTCATAGACATTTAAGGCGGAACTCTCCAAAATCGCTGCTTTTTGAGATTTCCATACTATTACTTCAACTATATTTTTAGTGATAGCGTATAGATTGATAAGACTCGGTGCTACATAGGCAAAGAACCACCATTTATTCACCTTTCATCCCCTCCTCATCGGTATTAGAAGCTATACTTGCTCACTCCATACACCTCCTGTATTAAGTAAAAAAGTAGGACGATTCAGGCGTCCTACTTCTTCGCACATAAATGTAGCTTGCTACTCTTCAGAAATTGTTATCCTTGTGGATCGACCCAGCAGTTCTTTAAATTCATCTTCCTCGTAGGCCTCGGACTCCTCATCAGTCAACCATTCCACGTGATGCATCCACATGTAATTGACCCAGGTAAGTCCTCTGTATACCCATTCTTCGTTGCTGCAGTTATACCGCTGATCCACCGCTCGCTTTTCCATTTGATCCCTTCGCTATCGTTTTTATTCTTGAATACAGAGGCGAGGATCTAAAGACGTCCAGCCTTCCGGAAAACCCATCATGCACTCGATCCAGGCGGGATTAATCACTTCGCCAATATGATCGGGCTCATAAATAGCCAGCTGCTGCGATAGCGTGACTATTTGCCCTTTGCCACGCCGCGGCGCGACAATCTGATGACCGCTGGCCATAGGGGTAGGCCAGTAATCCACTTCACGCTCTGCTTTGGGTAAGGCAGCGGCCTGTAGCTTGAGAAGCGGCTGCGCAGCGGGCGTCTGGCGGAGTGCCCAGGACACCCACCCGACCTTGCACCACTTAAACTTGGTTTGAAGAAGAATAAAGCTCAGCGCCTGCAGGGGAGCGCTGCGTATCGATGCCACATGCTGCTGAAGTTCTGTATTCATTAGGCCCCCTCCTGGATCAGCAGCTGCTGACTGCTGCGAGCAGCTAGGCGATCCGGATGCATGTAATCATGAATCTGCCGGATCACATAAAAGAAGGGGAACGCTTGAATCGGATTCACGGCATTACCCAGCGCTTTAAGCCGGGCTACCCGGTCTGGCACATTTACGGCTGTACGGGGAGGTTCCCAGTCGTGCTGAGCTGATCCCATTCCTGCTGGCCATGGATAGTTGTCCAGCCAGGCGGAAAACCCATCGAGAATTCGACCCATTCCGGGTTCAGCTGTGGTGAAGCCCCCTTCGGCAGATGTTCGGATTTCGGCGTCTGCAGCAGCACTGTCGTTGGCAAGTCCAGTCCACGCGTTTGTCCCCCCGGGCTCACTCTGCGTCCACGTTCGTTGATCTGGATAGAGGTTCTGGCTGTGACTTGGGAAGCCAGCGGCGTCGGCCACATTTTGACCTGGTCGTTCAAATTGCTGCTCCACCCCTGCGTTTGCTTGCGCAGCTGCCGGGAGGAACCCGGCTTGTCCCCGGTCCGGTAATCCCGGCTCTGCGGCGTAGCCCACATCCGAGGTACTGCAGTACTCGTCAACAACGCGGGACCATCCAATGTGGTTGCCGAACTGCTCGGTAAAGAGCTGCTCAAGCTTTGGCTTTCCGTCTCCAAGGAGTGGGGTGCGCGGTTTTCCGGCGTCGAGTGACCATTCTGCAGGGATATCGGTATAGGCGACAATAAAGACGCGATCTCGGCGGTTCGTCGCACCGACGGCACAAGCCGGAACAATGAATGGTTCTGCTTCGTAGCCGATTGCCGCCAGATCAGATAACACAGTGTCGAGCCCCAAACTGACGTGTCCAGCAACGTTCTCACCAATAAACCAAGTGGGCCGGATCTCGTATAAGAGCCGAGCAACTTCCGGCCAGAGGTGACGGTCATCTTTCTCGCCTCTTCGCTTCCCGGCAGCGCTGAATGGCTGGCAGGGGTATCCGGCAGAGATAAGGTCGATCGGTTGGTTTTCGGCAATGATTCCATCCTCCTTGAGTTTGTCTACCGTTAAGGTGCGCACATCATCATAAATAGGGGTGCCGGGGAATCGGTTCATCAGAACCCGGCATGGATAAGCTTCGCGCTCACAAAAAGCGACAGTTTCCATTCCTGCTAATTTGGCAGCCAGATCGAGGCCGCCGATACCGCTAAAAAGACTTAATTTCCGCATTGGTTTACATGTCATTCTATTTTTCTCTCCCGGTCTGTCCGTCCGGATGGACACTGTAAAACGGTGCTGAACCGATCAGCTGCGTTTCACCGATCCGATCCGGACCGGCGTAGTAGTATGGGCCTGCGACATGGTTAGACATGTCCGGCAAATGCTATGTAGCATTAGGGGATCTTTTTGATCCGTATCAAACTTGGCAAAACACTTGTATTTATTCTATTACTATCGCTGCGCTTTACGGCTCCTTTCTCTTGTATGGTCGGTCGAAACGGCGAATAACGATGTCTTTGAATTCACGACCGATACTATGAAGATATCAGGATACAGTCAACGATTTGTTTCATCGAAAGTTCAAAACGTTTCATTTTGTTTCATTTTTTAAATTTATTAGAATAATGTAAAGAAAATAGCAGAGGATATGGTTTTCTATAACGAATAAGAAGTTAAAAAGACGCGGTATATGAATGATATAAGGTCGAAGATTCTATGCAGATCATCGACCTTATTTCTCATGATGGGGTGGTCCAAAGTGGACTTGTTTTTACTATATAATTTTGGATTCGTCTTACATCTTGGACCAAACCTTTTTTAAAAAGTGATAGAGTTCCTGGTCCATACGATCTTCAAATCGATAAGCTCTATCATGCTTCATATGCAGCAGTAGCGCATGCAAATGCTCCCTATTGGTGGAAAAGCAAGGTACCCAATCCCAAGCTTCTTCTTCTGTAAGGGCTATGCAGCTTCTAAAAGGATTTATGATCTGCTTTTGTGGTCCAGGCCCATGTACGGTATAGAGGCCTCCTTGAGGGACACTGGGAATGCTATGCGGCCGTATCAGGATATAGAAGCCAGGATCGCTCAGCCACTCCACCTGGTAGCCTACTGTTCGGGCGATATGTTTATCTAACCGGCGATTTAAACGCTTACGAATATCGGAAGGCGTCCATTCATCTTCTGCTCGATACATCAACGGAAAAGCATCTTTTTTGGGCTTATTCCATTTGGGCATCTGCAGATGAAAGGTAGCGTTTTTTTCTGTGGTTGTCATCATGCCAAATCCCCTTATTTTTACTTTTATCGATAGCCTACAAATAGCGAATGTAGCTCAGCTGGTTATAACTGCTAATCAGTTGGTATCGGACAATTGCATTGCTTTTTCGATCAGCTGCTGGGAGACCTTTTCAAAAGAGTCCGGCTGCAGCAACTCAACCGGCAAAAATCCTTTTTCAAACGTAAAGGCATCCCCTTCGATGACGACCGCATACTGATTTCCCAGCTTGGTAATGTGCAATCGATGACCAAAATCGGCGAGTAATCCTTTAATAACGGTATCTCCCAGCTTTAAGCGGATCTCGATTTCAGGTTTGATCTCTACAATCCGCTCTGCAGCATGCATCACTTGCTGCGGATCCCATTTTTCCTGCAGATCTCGCTTACTACTGGCAGCCCACAGCTCCAGATCATGCTCCTCCTGCTGCCGCTCTTCACTATCTTCATCGGGCCATTTTTCTTCTAAGTAGTTTTGAACATCATTCATAACCCGCGCCGTAACCATTTCAGGAATCGATTGCTCATAGGTCACAAACTTCAGGAAGTCTTCAAAATAGCGAGCATGGGACGACTGGTGGACTTTGAGTTCCCATTCTTCAATCATTCCTTCTTCCGGCATATGCGGATATTGAATCGATTTGATATTCCGGGAACTGATCGCCATTTCCACCTCACTGATCAGGCTTTTCTCATCCGAAATGCGGGCGATCTGCTGTTCAAAGTCGCATTTGATGACAAAAATAAACGGATCATCAAAATGTGTATCCATGCCAGCTTGAGCAATAATCATGGCGCCGCCACGAACAGCTGCCGTTTCCAAGTAGCTGCGCACCAGCTCATCCGCTTCCTGCTGGAAATCCTCCTTCTGATCCGCGGTACGCAGCCGCATCAGCAGATTGTAATTCGGATTGGTGCTCAGCTCATGGCCTGGCTCAACGACAAAGGTACCGAGTTTGGTAGGGGCTTCTTCATTTGTCGGATTCTTTTCTACTTTGCGCTTTGCGATCCGGGCAAACTCCGCATGAATAAACTTTTTCACTTCACTTTCTTCATATTCTTGCTCATCCAGGGTTTGATAATGCTTCGATTGCTTATAGGTTTGTCCTTCTTTCCCTTCGGTCTGCAGCACATAAAACGATAGAAAATGAATATTGAATCTCATAGGGTTGGCTCCTTTTCAAGTGGGAAATGTTTTTGTAGGTATAAAAAAGAGGCGGGAGTAATGATAATCACTACTCCCGCCTCGTATGGTCTTCCATTTACGTTATTGTACCGGCTCGTTGATCATACCGCGCTGCAGCGCACGATCAATCATGGCTGCACTTTCCGCACGCGTCAGATTGGCATGCGGACGGAACGTCTGATCCGGATAGCCTTCCACAATTTCAGTCGCTGTCAGACCACTGACTTCCGGACGTGCCCAGACCGATACATCCGACGCATCGGCATAATTCATCTGGTCGGTTTCGGCAACCAGGCTGTACAAGGCACCAGACAGCATTTTGGCAGCCTGCTCCCGGTCGATCTCTTGATCTGGACGGAAATCTTCTGCGCTGAACCCTTTAGCAATACCATAACGGATCGCCGCCTTCAGCTCCGGCGTGTACCAGCGATCTGCCGGTGTATCTGTAAAGGTCAGCTGTTCATCTGCAGCAGCCTGAATTTGATCAGCAGGAACGGCCAGGCGAGTCAGCATACTCATAAATTCTGCCCGGGTCGTTCCGGCTTTCGGTGCATACAGATCATCACTGATTCCCTTCACAATGCCCATATCGGCCAGGCGTGTAATGGAATCTTTAGCAAAAGAACGGTTGATATCGATAAAGTTCTTTCGGTCTTTTTTATCGTTGTCCTGCGACACTTCGGGAGCGAGATCCGCTTCGACCGGCTCTGCAGGTGTTTCGATATCAATTGGCGTATCCGCCTTCTGTTCAATCACCGTCTCACGCTCTTTTTTGGTGCGTGTTTCAAGCTCGACTACGGGTGAGCGGTCGCCCGCTTCGTTTTCGGTCCAAATCTCAAAGGTGTAGATGCTGCTTGGCTGCAGGCGGTCTTGTTTGTAGGCATGATAGTCTTTGACCGGTCCGCGGTAGAGTTCTTTCCCCTGGGAAGCAATCACCAGTATTTCATGATCCAATTGGTGCTGTAGATCCAGGCTGACCTCCGAGCGGCTACTTGTATAGGTGGCGGTATAGTCCGGACTTGGCTTGGTTACAAATGTCGGTACCGTCATCGGTTTACCTTCACCGGTGCTATTGTATGGCACCACGATGTACTTGCTGTATGCCTGCGCACTATCCAGCTCAGAAAGCGTAATGTGCGGCTCTGCTGACTCCCCAACCACTTGATGATCCTGATCATAAATGCGGTACCGATCGGCACCCGGCACGGCTGGCCAAGACAGATCGGCAGCATGTACACCCGTATGCGTTACTTTAACTAGGCTGCTCCAGTCCAACTCGTCCTCGTTTTCAAAGCCAGGAAGCGTCCGCCAAGAAAACGACGATGTTTGTCCGGCACCACTCTCATTCACGGCACGTACCATCCAGCGGTTGCTGCTGCCTGGCTGCAGGGAAGTGATGCGGTAGGTTTCCTGGGTTACTGTCGCCAGCAGCTCTTCATCCGGTGTATAAATCTCGTAACTTTTCGCCCCTTTGACAGGCTGCCAAGACAGCACCAGAGAGGTTGGCGTATGCTTGCCGACTTCATAGCCGGTAACAGCTGCAGGCAGCGTCAGGACACGCTCTACAGCGGCCTGGCCGTATCCGGCTGTATTGCCGCCGGCAAAGGAATAATCATACCAGGTGCCGCCCTGCAGGCCGCTCACTGTCAGTTCGCCTGCACCTACCACATATTCTTCATGATTGATCTGCAGGCGATATTTATCTGCACCGGGAACGCCGTGAATCAGGAACGTCACTTGATCTTCCCCGACATGCTTCACTTCCAGGGCGCCAGCAACCGGAATGTCCGGCAGCGTGGTACCCAGAGCGCTGACTGCTTGCCCATAGCCGGATGGGTTCCGCGGACTCAACACCACAGCGTGCGTGGTGCCAGGCGCCAGGCCGTCAAATGTATACTGGTTGACTCGTTCCGGGATATCGATGACATACGTATCATCAACCACGGCCCGGTATCCGGTTACGCCTGCAGGTGCTACCCAGGAAAGGGTAAAGCGATCCGCTGAAGCTTCTTTTTGCTGCAGCTGTTTCACGGCAGCTGGCAGCGTCCAGATATTACTCAGCACTGCTTTGGTACCAAACCCGCTGCTGTTGCCGGCAGCTACGGCATAATCGTATGACTTGCCGGGGTCCAGATGGGTATCTTCATATTCAGTGATCAAGCCTTCAAAAATGCGCGTCTGATTGCGCTCCAGCTGGTAATACGTATCTTCAGAAACACTACTCCAGGAATACGTATCCCGGGTCGCTGTATGCCAGTTCAAATGAATAGCATCCTCTTTGATCTGCACCGACGTAAAGCCGGATACTTGATTCGGCAGCGAGAGGTAACTGATATGGTACGGGATCCCTTCGCCGGATTCATTCAGCGCGCTGATCGCAAAGTCATACATCGCATACGGATGCAGTCCAGGAACGTCCTGGTACGTATCACCGGTGACCGTAACATCGGCATCCACTTGCTGAGTCCCCCAGTTGGTGGCTACGATCCGGTAGCCTGTAGCCGATTTGACCGGATCGACGCTGATCAGCGCTGTGGAGTAATCCCGGTCTTTCGGATAGACACTTGCCTGCAGCGGAGCGACCGGCAGCGTGACGCCGGTCACCGCCTGGCTGGCGATACTTTCGCCAACATGGTTTTTAGCGACAATCACATACCGGTACTTCTCGCCAGGCTGCAAGGAAGAATCTCGCAGCTCGTGAGCTGGATAAGGAACATTCCAGGTCTTACCGGTATTTTCATTGGTTACCTCGTAGGTATAACCATCGGTCTCCGCCGATCCTGCCGGCAGCGACCATTTCAGCAGCATCTCATCGGTATCTGTACCAACGACCTGCAGCTGCGGTGTCGCTGGCTGTTTTTGTAGATGGTAAGGTTTGGACACAAAGTGAACCGGGTTGCCTGCCAGATCTTCTCCCTGCAGGTGCAGATACCAGATGCCTTCCTGCTGCAGCGTGATTGTTTCTTCCGCAGTTGCTGGGTTCCATGCATCCGGTGTATCCGGGCTATTCGTCACTTTGTAGTACAGCTTATTCATGTTCAGTCCAGACTGACCATCGGCAAAAGTGAAGTGAACCGGCACGTCTTGACCAGTCCACGCTGCTCCGTTTTGAGACACGGATACTACCGGGTTCACGTCATCGATATTGCTGACAGCAATTGACTTCTCTACGCTGTTTCCAGCGACGTCAAAAAAGCCAAAGGTATAAGTCCCGTTGGCTGTTGCTTGAAATTTGGCACTGTTTCCGCGGTACGAGCTGCCATTGGGTAATACGATTTTATGCATGCCGGATACCGCATCGGTACCGGACGCTGAAATCATTACACTGTTGGCCCATTCCTGCGGTGCGGTCAATACGGCAGCAGGTGGTGTGCGATCGATGTGTACTTGCGCGGTAGCCTCGTCGCTGTACAACCCAACATGATCCACGGTACGAGCAGTTATCTGGGTGACCCCTTCATTCGCGATCATCGGAGTGCCGGATAAGTAGCCTTCTGGCTGCTCGGTGGCGCCGGAGAAGCGGTACCGGATATTGGCTGGTCCAGATCCGGCGTCGGTACCGGCGTGAATGATTACCGGTACACCGCTGGTATACCATTTGTTCGAATCGATATTCATGATCTGCGGCGCAGTCGGCGGTGTATTGTCCTGACGACTGTACGCTGTACCATACAAGCTTTCGATGGATCCACCTGTCAGCAGCCGGGATTCAATCTTCACTTCGCCTTCTGTTGTGATCGATACCTGGCTGCCTTCCTGATAATTGTTCCATGATCCGCCGTTCAGTCGGTACTGCAAAATGCCGCTGTCTTTCTCACCGCTATTGGCGTAGTAGCCTGGCTTGCTCAGCGAGAATGTATTATTCAGACCTTTGTGGTAGTCCTCGGATGGATTGACCGTAATGCCGGGAGCATCCGTTTGCCGCGGGAGCTCTTTCCGGTAGACCCGATACTTGATCGATTTCATACTTTCCGAATACGGACCATTCCAGGTCCAATTCATCCGGACCTTTTGCATATTGGTATAGAGCGTTCGGTATTCCACTTCATCCCCTTGCGCGTTGACTTCACGCGGCCAGGTCGCTTCCCCATTGATCTTAATCACCCAGTACTCTGTACGTGTTCCTGGAGAGCCTACAACTTGAGCTTGTCCATTATTTTCCGGCTGCCAAAGCTGATTGTAATGTTCACCATCGCTGCTCACCGAAATTTGTCTGTTCGATGATGTGGTGGCATTTCCATAGTCCGTCGATACCGATGTAGTCGCTTCTACCACCAAATAGTACGCCGCTTTTCCCATATCGTTTGGCGCGGGAATGGCTGCATCCGCCTGAATGCTTCGGCTGTACTCATAGTAGGTTGGACCACCACCACGACCAACCGTTTTTAATACGGGATTTTCAACCAGTCCTGAAGCAATTAAAGCTCCATAGTTTGCCTGCTCAAAATAAAGATCCTGGGCGGATGCTTCCGCCGCATATACCCTATTGCCACTGATCGGCAACGTCAAAGAGCCCAGCAGCACTGCAGCCGCCAGGCACCCATTCATCCATTTACGCATCTTTTTTTCCTCCTATATTATCCAATTAACGGTCTTATTAATTGCAAAATAATTAATAGTGATACACCAGCTGCCAAAAAAGGAGCTAAAGGAGTTCGTTTTTGCAATCGCTTCTTTACTAATTTTGATCCACCGGCATACACTATATAACTCAAGCAAGTCAGAAAAACCACGAGCAGGGTCTGCTCTATTCCTAAGAAAAGTCCAATCACTGCAACCAACTTTACATCCCCTGCTCCAATCGAATTTGGAGTACAAAAAAAAGAGATGAACATAATGAAGGAAGGAATCAATCCCCATAAAAAAGACGGCTCTGTAAAGAGCCGCCAAAGAAATAAAATTATAAATAACGGGTAAATTACACGATTAGGAATCGTTCGGTAACGGATGTCTGTAACAGAAAAATAAATGCATAGACTTATTAATATAACATTTATCAATAAATTGGCCTTCTTTCTGAGCAGACATCCTGTTACTTCCAGTATTTTGCCTGCTTATTTATCAAGTGTTCTTAAATTTTGAGTGTCATCGTACATACTGCCGTATATTTCTACTTTTCGAGTATCGCACACAGAAAATCCTGCTCGTCCCGCTTCGCTACTCAAGATTTTAATAGTATATTCTCCATTTGGAGACTTATAATCGGTCATAAATTTCCGATCAACATATACCTTTCCGGACTCCGTTACAAGCGTAGTTTTAGGGAACTCCCATGTAGCATTATTACGATCTCCACTTGTTTTTTCCATTTTTATTGTTTTAACAAGTTGGCCCCGAGTGTTATAAATCGTAGCCTTCACTTCATCCGGTCCATAGTACTTACCACCAATTGGCTTCGCAGTATTTTCATAACCGTGAGGAACTTTTGTTTCCCAGTCTGTCGCGTAGTCGGTTTTAACTTTGAGCTCAAAACCGTAACCAGCCCGGGTTACATGATTCGGGTTCTTTCCATTTTGCTTGGACCACGGAATAATCTCCCAACTACCGCGGCTCTCCTCATCGCTTGATTTAGGATTATTAGGATCTGTTACAATTCCTTGTTTTGTATTTACATCTGCATTCAATTTAAGGGACTCATGGTATGTCACCTTTTTATATTTCCAAATCGGTTTTCTCTTACCTTTACTATTTTTCTTATAGCCAGTGATCGTCGGGTAGGTGACACTCCAATTTTTAGAAATACTGTTTCCGCTGCAGGCTCCAGCTGTTCCATCTTTACCAACCACGAGACAACTGCCATAAGCGATATTGTTAGAAAAATCCACATCATTTGTTTCTTCTTTTGGATCTACATTAACCGCAATATTATGATAGCCCTCGCCTTCTCCTTTCCAGGTAAAAGGTCCGACTGTTGTCACTTCATTTGCTGGAAGAGTTTTTCGAACTTCATATATTGTCTCATCATTGTCCGTAAAGCGAATCAGTACGCTCCCCTGTGTATCTGGACCGACATTTTTCACTTTCGCAGTAATTTGTGCTTTATTTCCTTCTGAAAGCCGATCTGGATCAGAATTCACAGATTGTGCAATCAGATCTGTATAATCGCGTGTCCATTCATCCGTAATCGAATTATTTTCATAAGCGATTGCTGGATATTCAAGTGCCCGATCTTCATGATTAGGGTTATTAATTGTTACTTCAGCCTTAATCTTGTACCGACCGGCCTGCTCTCCAATGTTCACTTTCCCCATATAGAATGCATAAGTCTGACCATTCGCAGTGTTTTTACTGCTTTCTGTGTACATGCCTTGAAGCTTCTGAGTTTGTCCATCGGGACCCGTAACCGTTATTTTTGCAACCATCGGTATTCCGCGTTTATTTACATAGTCAGCAGTTACAAAGTCGTCGCCTTTGTATTTGAATTTCACCCACAGCTGATTGCTATTCGTCAAGCTGAGCGACGTTGGGATGAAATCGAGATTAGAGACTGCAGGCAGTTTGACCGTTTGAATCGCTGTCCGGCCGTATCCATCTTCCAGAACCACATCGATCTCTTCTCCAAATTCTTTCCGTAGCCCATCAAAATCAGTGACTTTAATACTGTCGGCTTCCTTTTCTTTGGTAGCAGAGATCAGCTTTCCTTCTGTCAAAGAAACAACACGCTTCAGGTTCGGAAAAGCACCCTTCGCCGTGGCAACGATCCGGATCTTTCGATCAGAAAACCCGTATGCTGCGTAATTCAGTGTAAAGCTTTGAGAAGATTGAACTACTTTAAGTTCTGGCCATTTCGAAGCTTCATAAATGGCTTGCCGCTCGTCTTCACTGATCTTTTTGGTTTGATCAAACTTATAGCCCATTCGCTGGATAATACCTGCAGTACGCAAAAATGGTGATGAGCGTTGAATATCATAATAAAAAGAGTTTCCTTTTTTATAGCTTTCATCGTTTGCATTTACTGAGAACATAGTACGATAATAGTCAATTTGTTTTGCAGTAACCCCATCTGGTTTTTGTATAAAAGCATCAAACAACTCACCAAGGGCTTCTGGACTTTTATAAACTAATCCAAACCCGTTCTCTTTATCGAAGTTAGTATCACCTTCGGCCTTTTTTACATTAAACACATCATAATTTTGTATCTTTTTGCTTGTTCCATCTGGGTAATTAACAATTCCAGTCCATCTTGATAACTCCCATGGACGTGTTAAAACCTGTGAATCATCCAAAGCTGGGATTACACCCGCCAAAAATTCCCCTGTAGCATCGTAATCTCTTTCAAAATATTTATGCAACATAGGGGTTTCTGCTGCATAAGAATGCGTAGCTGTTATCCCAAAAAATACAGTCACTAGCATGATCCCAATTTTTTTAAACATTATTTTCCTCCATACAAAAAAGAGTCCGCAAAAACGGACTCTTTTTAATAGTTATATTATAACTGAGCTGCTAATTTTTGTACTTCTTCTAAAGTGCCGGATTTCTCATTGAGTTTTGCATCATCTGTTACAACAATTACTTTAGAAGTATCAGAGTAGCCTCGGATAGAAGGATCCAAATAAACAACATAGTATTCAGATTGCTTTTGGGCACCTGGAATAACTTTAGATGGGTCAACATATTTGAAGATAATGAATCCTTCCCCCTTACCTACTGAATAGGTATAGGTTTTTCCAGGTGTCAATATTGTTTGCTTACCTTTTGTAGTATTAAAACTTGCAGTGGCACCAGTAGGCACAGTAAATGTCAACTTACCATTTTCTTCTTTGATATTGTTTAGGAAGAGATTTTTAGCCATTGTTGTGAATCCTGGATCGAATTGAAAGCCACTTGTAGACTGCGGTTGTGGCACTGGTTTTGGAACAGTTCCAGTTCCTGTAGTAATGCTTACCAGGCTACGTGCTTGATTCCAATCAACTGTCGCACCCATAGCTTCCGAGACAAATCGCAGAGGAACCATAGTGCGACCACGTACTACTTTAGCTGGAACATCCAGCATAACCGTTTTTCCTCCGGCCATCACTTTGGCACTATTGATCTTTAGCGTAATTGTCTTAGCACCTTGTTGGATAGTAACTGTCTTGCTTTTGCTATTGTATCCTACTTTACCACCTAGCTGCTGTGCAACAAACCGTGTTGGAATCAAGACTCGATTGTTATCTAAAACAGGTTTCTGATCCGGAAAGTTAACCGTTGCTGAATCAACTGTAACTTTAATAGCCGTTGCTGCAAATACTGAATTGGGAGCAGAAAGCAATAAAGCTCCGCTAATCATACTTACAGCTGTTACAACGGCCAAAGTCCCTGTAATCACACGCTTATTCTTTTTCATAATATCGCTCCTATTTTCTTTTTCGCTTCGCTTTAATTTCTTGATTTTTATCCAGGATCCATTGCTTACCAATTTTGATTGCACGTAATTCACCCTCCTGGCAGAGTCGCTTGATCCGATCCGAACTTAACTCATTACCAGATAGTACGGCAGCATCTTCTGTGCCCATAATATGATCCAAGGGATTATATATATCGATCATTTGAAGTATCATTTTATTTCGTTCATTCATAGTCAAGGTCGTATCTGGATGAGCAATCCATGAAATTTTTTCAAAAAAGCGATATAGCTCACTATTCATATCTGGCAAGTTATCACCCTATTTCCCAACCGAATTGGTAAATTTTACAACCGTTATCGGTTGAATGAAATATAACACAACCGTTATCGGTTGTAAATAGGATAATTCCCAGAATTAGGAGTTCATATCGTACCTTTACTTTTGATCGGTTCCAGTAAGCATAAGATATACTTTCCCTTTTTCTTGATAATCGACTATTCGCTGAGCTTGCATCTCATTTACTTCTAAAACAATAACTGCTGGAACTTGGCTTGCTGTAGAAGTAGGATCAATAGTCAATCCTTCCGAATTTTTTACTTTGACAACTTTAATATTAGTTAATTTAGCATCAGATAAAGTGATTGTTTCATTGGTTCGACCATCTTTATAACTTCCCACGACATTAACTTTTGTTCCCGGCATGATTTCCCCACCAGCCGACATTGTCAGATCAGTAGTAACGCCGATCTCATGCATCCCTTTAGTCAAGCCAACGCTTGTACCCAGTTTTGACTGTGCTGCTGTAGTGATATAATTTTGTTGAATAGGCACCCCTGCCATAAAGCCAATGCTTGAAGCGAATGAATCTCCAACTTTTAATTCATCGAAATTTTTGATGGCATTTTCCGGGATCTCGCTAATAACTTTCTGTACAACTTGTGTGTTATCTTTTGTCAGCTCTTGAAAAGGGCCAATATCTCCTTTTGCAACAAGTACTGGAGCAGTGGTGATTTGGTCTTCAACATGACTCGCGGTAACCTTATATCCGGCAAAACCAAAAATTAGGGCCGCTATTAGGATTAAGATCGTTCGTGTCGTTCTATTGTACAATTTTTTAATTTTTTTCAACCTGGATCCTCCCCTACATGTACACTGCTTCATACGCAATATTTCGCTCGGCATTGATCGGATAGCTGATAATATTTTTAAACATAAATGAAACTTGTGTGTGCAGCTTCATTTGTATCCATGGCTTTCCATTCGCGTCATATTTATACTCCACAATAAATGTTGTATTTTTATAAAAATCGTTCTCTAAATTTGCATCCAGCTTCATATTTTGCTGAAATTCATCATGTATTGTTTTTTTGAGTTTTTCTACATCTAAACTTACTGTCCCTTTACTTGCATCTGAAATATATTCAGAGGCAATAATTCCTGAATCCAGTGATTGTTCCATTGATCGCCCAACGGATTCATAGCCACTTGTAACAGCCAAGTAATCTACAAGTAGTCCAGTACCCAAAATGCCAAAAAAGAGAATAAAAATCCATTTTACTAGTGTCATTTTACTCTCCTTATCGTATAAATTTATGGGCCAGACCCGATGCTTGGGCCGTAATGGTAACTTCTTGGTCATATCCCAGCACTTTTAATATCCAAAGTTTATATGGTGTCGACACAGTAATCTCAACTCGATCACCACGCTGAACCATTTTTGGAGTTGCGGTGAAAGTGATTTTTGTAGGGTCCATTCCATATGATCTCATAAAATCATTAAAAATTTGGTGAGTTTTTGTATCTGCTCCATTCTCCAACTTCATCACTTGCAGCGTCTCATTAGCTCCATTTTTGAGGTTAGACTTAATTATGGAATACTGCATTCCGGTTACGCCACAACCCAACAAAATTAGGCTAATAAACACGCTGATGATGAAAGTGGTAATCAGCTCTCCACTCTCATCATTGATAAACCGTTTCAGCATGTTATTTTTCCACATTGGCTTATTTCATACTTTTCAGAGGATCTACAACCAGCTCTTGCACCCAGCTCTGAATTTGCGGTTTGAGAAACGCATACAGAATCAGACCACATGCTACTGTAATGACCCCACCAACGATCCAGTTTTGTGTAGCATCTCCTCGTTCAGACCGAGCAAAACGCTGCATTCTTTCAATGCTTACTACATAACCTTTTGTCATCCAATTCACCATACGATTTTTCATTTTAAATTCTCCTTTAATTTTTAATTTATCGAAGCAAAGCTGCCAAATATATGAGCGATCATACTTCCTAAAATCAACAACGCAGATAAACCCAACAACAAATAGCCTCGGATCATTTTCCCAGGCTCTTTTCGCGTTTGCTCTCCTAATGAAATATAGCGTAGATCACGCAGATCATCTTTGACAGCATTTAAATCTTTCTCAGCCTCATCAAATCCACGTACAATAACAACGTTAACAACAGAAGTGAAATCATATACGACCGGCAGATCCACTTCATTTGCAAACTTGTCTAAGGCATCTTGTAACGACATTTCTCTGCTATCTGTAATGAGCCGTTTTAACATTTGAGAAAGTAGCGGGCTAGTTTGTTTATGCTCACTTATTTCCCTGAAAATATTATTTAAAGGGCGCCCAACTTCCAGTGCAATGATCATTTTACTGATCATATTCGGCAGATCACGAATTAGTAGTTTTTGTCTTTTGTTGTATTCGTTTTTTATACTCATTATTGAAGTATAAAAAAACAGCCCTGCTAATACCGGAGCTGCTGCTACAAACAATTTTTGTGGGAATACAGTATAAACCATAAGTGGTACGGTACCTAAAGCAATTGAAGTAATCAAATGATTAATAATATATACTTCGTAGCTCTCTTTCTTACCTAAACCCAAATACATCCTTCGCGTCGTTTCTCCCAAAAGATAATCCAGGCTTCCCAAGCCTTTAGTATGTTTGGTTAAATATCGAGTCAAATGACCCTGCTTCGAACGTTCTCGATCGAGTTCATTCATCGTGATCAAAGTTGCGATGGCATTGAGCTGATTTTGCCGTTTAAAATTGGGAAGCAGTGCATTCAGTAGTCCAATCACCAATAAGAAAAGACCTACTCCCATCATAATTCCGCCTATCATACTTCACCTCCCTCCCGGCTATTAAATGCGCTATCGTAAATCATTCATATTCAATCGCATGTATTTATCCTTCATCATTAAGACAATAAAAGTACATACGATCATAAATGCCAATGCGATTTTCCCAAATACTGTATCGAATGTACCTGGTCCACCTCCTGTATTACTTTCAAAATAGGAGAAAGCCAATACGATGAACCAGATCCCTCCGATGATAGAATAGACTGCAGCAATTTTAGCTTTATTTTCAATATCAAGGCGCTTTAAAAGCTTGACGTCAGCTTGCATATCTTCAATACTTTCTTTCAACCCTTGAATAGATTTTAAATGAAACCCGTCTCTACTACTGGAGACCAGTTTTCCCACCAGATCATCAAATTTTTGGAATTTAATTTGATCGGCCATCTGTTCAAGTGCCGCTTGCAGATCAATACCAAGCTCCAATTTTCTAAGCAGCTGGGCAAACATAATTTTGGTTACCCCATGCATAGATGGTATGGATCGCTCAATGGATAACTGGACCGTTTTACAGTCAGCCAGGCGAGCTACCATTTTGCGAAGATTCACGGGCAAATTAATGAGTATGTCTTTACGATATTTATATTCCATTGTCGAAAGAAAAATCCGAGGAAGACTATATCCCATAACTACACTTGCCAAAGCAATAAATGGATTGTTGGTCATGCGTGCAACAAAACCACCAATAGCAATAGCTATGACGATCAAAATGATATAGTGCTTCACATGGAATTCAAAGCCTATTTTCTCTGCACGTTGTTGCACGATTTTATAACCGAGTAACTCTTTAATCCTTTCGATTTTTATTGTTCGCTTTGGAGCGGGAAACACAAGAAGAGCGATTAATGATCCGGAAAGTAAAAACCAAAGGATACCGTTCATTAAGCAGTCACTCCTTGTAAAACGGTATTAATCTCTTCAATTTTTATTCCTTTACGCTTGAACTTGCGCAAAATAGTGTCAGAAGTAATATTCCCCACACGCTGATGGATACGTTTTTCGTAATCATAGACAAAGTATGGATTAATGATTGGTGTCGAGTCTTTCGTGAATCCTAGCAGCTCACCAAATTCAGTGACAACACATTTCCCGTTATCTAAGCGCTCCTGAAAAAGAATAATGTGGATTGCTCTTCCCACCTGAGCTGCAGCCGCCTCAGTACTATCATTAAGCTGAAGCCATCGCACCGCTGTTTCCTGCATACTTTCTGCATGAACACTGGACCAGGTCGTGTGACCGGTATTCATACCGATCAATGCTTGGGAACCCGCGAGTTTATCACGAACTTCACCCAGTACAAGAATATCTGGACGCTGACGTAGTGCGGCTTTAATCAACTTATCCATTCCAATACTTTTGGATGGGTCGTCCATCTCTTTAGTCAGCAAAGAAGGCAAATTAGGATAGTCTCGGTAGGCTTGTTTAAAGGCATAACGAAGTTCCTCTGTATCTTCTATACTCATGATTCGAGTGATTTTTGGCATATAAAGCGGTAATCGACTAAGTGTAGTCGTTTTTCCGCTATCGGTACTCCCTGCAACAGTAATATTTACACCTGCATAGGTGAGTGCCCGTAATACTTTGATCATTTCCCAGTTCATATTCCCATAAGAAACAACCTCTTCATCAGAGAAAATATCTTTAGGAAATTTTCGGACAGCTACCAATGGATACCGCGCACTTACTCCATCACGAGTTGTCGTATCCGCAATAACGTTGACCCGAATTCCATTTCGATTCGCATCGATGATCGGAGTATTACCGGTAAAAGATTTACCGATTGGCTCTAAAATTTTATTGATGATTTGAATATAGTCTTCAACCGAAGCAAATTTTATACTGGTATCATGTTCGTTTAATCCATTTCTACAAACTATCACTTCTTCAGGACCGTTGATTTCAAACGAGCTGACAGATTCATCATCTACGAGTGGTTGTACTGGACCTAATTTCAAAATTTCCTGTTGTACCCAACTAATTACTTGCTCTCGCGGCATTTTAAAACTGTACGTAGTCAAATCTCGAATGATGTCAGCAATCAAGTACATAACCTTTTGTTCTGATTCAGAACTATTTACGGCTGCCACATAATGATCGAGATGACTTTCACTCAACATTCGCTGTACCTGTTGTTTTAATTTTTGTAGATTTTTTTGGTCATCTTCTGTAATAAGGTCATCTTGTAAAGAATCTGTAAAGCTATATTCCAGGTATTCCATAGGATCAATTATTCCTGGAATTTCTCCTGATTCTTCAATGTCTTCCTCTACCAATAAAACAGCAGCCTGCATTGGAATTTCTAGCGGTGGCAACTTGGATATTTCTTTAATGAGATCACTTGCTTTTTTAAAAAAATTCTTCTCCTTTCGCTCAAACTTACCTTCGCCGGAGAATAAAAATAAGCGCTCCTCAGCAGCACCAAACACTTCTGAAAACCGCTTATATCCGGTATAGGTATTGATGAAATCAACGCTAGTGTTATTGAAAAATACAGCAGCATCTGCATATTTAATGGATGAGAAAGTCATTGTATGAAGCATCGTGCCAGAAGCCACATAAATAATAAAGTCATATTTTTCTTGTAGCTGTTGGCGTAAATATACTGGAAGATGCATCATCGTTTTATTGGATTTGATTTTCATTGTGACTGGGCTGTCCGGCATTGACCGAGGGTTAATGAGCAGATAATCTACACCTTTATACTCGACCATGTAATCATGCAAAGGCTTCAATTCTTTACGATTGAAGTCCAAGAGCAACTGATCAATCGATTGCTGTTTGTGTAACCTTTCGAATGCTTCTTTATTATCGAATGTGTTATAGGATATCCGAGGTATACCCATACAAGGATACTCAACAACCAACACTTTCGATTTTCGAGGAAGCTCATTAAGCAGCATACTTAATCCCGGCAGCAAGTCACCTCCGCCTACTGAGGTTAAAGTAATAATTCGAGCTTTTGTTACAGTTGGTATCAATTTTCTAACCTCCTAATTATTTTTACACCATACTTTTTCTACAGAATGAAAAAAATTATGTTTATTTTTGGGAGTCGCTACTCCTTTAAGTTGAGACAATCCGGTCTTCAAAACCTGAGTCTCTACCGGTATAGTAAACACCGGATTATAGCGCCGAGGAGTCTGCCACAAATCTATACATGCTGATCCCATTTCATCAGATCGATCGCTCAATAGGCTCCCTCCTTGCATTCAGGGTCTTCTCTGGATCAACCAAGATCAGGTTCCGGACCGTATGACGGTATAGTGGATGGTGCGGTGTATGCTCATATTCAAAATCGAGCCCTTTTTTTCTGGCGACCTCTACGATCGCTTTGGCCTGATCGGCGCTGTCTACATGGACCGCATCACAGTTCAAAATCAAAGAAACACAGCGATCGATGTCAGCCGGCGATAAGGAAGCCGGCCGGCTTCTTCGCCGTGCCCTCGGTTTACTTAATCCAAACATGCTTACTCACCACCTGCTGAAGCAAGATTCAGATCCGGTTGTGAAGTAGATGATCCAAGAAGCAGACCCCGTAAGTGCGACCATTCCTCCTGCAGCAGCTGCTGGGTTTCTTTACCTTTCCAAAACATCCCTGGAAGCAGATTCATCATGATATGGTCGTACTTCATGATGGCAGCCTGGTCCACAGAAAGAGCAGCTGCTTGTACTGCCGGAGTGAGAGAAGCAGGTGCTGCGGACCCTGTTGGAGCAGCAGTCGTCTGCTCCGCTCTACGTTGTTTCTCTGTATCTTCCGGATGCGCTTGCGCGGAAGCCTCTTGATTTTCATTTTGCTTATGGAACCAATCCACCGCTTTGATAACCGCTTGCTCCAATGTACAGTTCGGCTTGCCACTATACATCTTCACTTTTTTAAATACGGTCAGATCTTTTTCGAGCAGCTTCCGGACGCTTCCCGGACTATAAAACACATATCCGGCTTCTTCCATCAGTGCGATCCACCTTTTTAAGGTAGAGGAACTAATATCCAGTCGATCCGCTACAATTTTATTGGTTAATGGGTTAGACATACATCGTCCTCCTCTCGAAATACAAAAAGCCGCATCCGGTAGGGAAATACCGTTGCGGCTTTACAAATTATCGACTGAAGCGAAGGGGAAAAACGCTACAGGATTCGTCTGTCATTTTCTGACCCTATTAGAATAACACGTTTTTTAAGCCAAAGTGTCCAATAAGAGTCCAATTTTAGTATCTCTTTAGTATAAAAAAAGTATAATTTTAGTCTAATTTTGCTAAAAAGTTGAAATACCAGCATAAAGAGAGGGATGACATAAGAATGATATGCAAAAGGGAGAGGTGAACAAATACGAGAAATGAAGAGGATTTTAATTGCCTGATACAAATCAATTTTGTCAGCTGTTATACGTGTTCCTAAAGTGTGGAACCGATTTATGTATAAAAAAAGGAGGAATAAGGAGGCCCGCAGATGGCTTCATGCAAGCTGCTGATCAGCTAGCATGAAGCATTTTGAATCCAGATTATGAACTGTACCGCCTTTCACTGTACCGGGTACCGGTACCGCAGAAGAAACGTACAATCCTTGATATGACGGGCTTTTCCAAAAAAAGAGGATGTTTTATATTACGGGTACGGTACCGGGTACAGTGGCCGGTACCGTAGATGAAGAAGAGCTCGTTGAATAGAAGTCTACTGCTTTGCGACTGGACTGCAGCAGATAGGTTTCTATTTCTTCTTTGGTCCATTTGATAGTATATGATTTCCCCTGCTCTGCCGGTCGGTGCAGGACACCTTCTTCGGCCAGCTCCTGCAGAATATCGATCACTCGCTTTCGCCGGATCCGGAATTTAATCCGAAGATACTCGGAGCTATGCAGCCCATGCTCACACACAAACCGTTTGATCTGTTCATACATATCATCTACCTTTTTGATTTTGGCAGCGCCGGCGCTACCTACAACCCAATCAAAACTGAGCTGTTTGGCACCGGAAAGATCCGTGCGATCAACGCGTGTGAGTTCCAGCGGGGCAGGCTCATATTCCTTATAGTCTTTCGCTCGGATCTGGCCCGCCAGATGAGCCGGTTCCACCCACTCCAGCATAGGGTCTCTCCAAAACACGGGGATTCGCGAAAGCCGGTGAATTTTACGCAGTAGTTCTTCAGTTCGCTGCTCGCTCAGCGCCGGCAGCCGCAAATTTCGTTTTCGCCGGATAAAATGAAAAAGACGCTCCGGTTCCATTTGATAAGTTGTCATGAGCTCCTGCAGCAAACCCAGGTGATGATTGATATCGAGCTGGGTATCACTGTATAACACCGCTGCATCTGCATAGCGAATCGCAAAGTGGGTCATCGGATGAATCATCGTTCCCTGCGTAACAAATAGGATATAGTCATAAAGACCGCACAGCTGCAGTTTCAAATATAATGGCATATCAATCAGTGCCTGATTGGAGTCCAGACGTTGGGTCACCGGCTGACTGCTGCTGGAGCTGGGATGTAAACATAAATAATGGACCGCTTCATGCTCTATCAAATACTGCTGAATATCACGGTGTTCCTTTAAGTGAAAATCCAGCAGCCACTGGTTAATACTACGTGCCGGTTCCCAGTCGATCACTCGGTGAAGACCCAAGTGATCATACAGGCGCGCAATCCCTAAATCCGGAAGCTCGATCACGCACTTCCTGGCTTCCTTGGGTAGTGCCTGCAGCAGCCTCAGTAGGCCACCGCTACAATCTCCTCCACCGATCGTTGTCAATGTGATCATAATGCCTGGCTTATTAATCTGAGGCTGCATGGTTCATTCTCCTCTCTAAAATGAAGGCTCGTCATTCATAAAGTCTTCGATTTCTTCCTCATCCCAGGCAATTTGGTAGTCAGGCCGTGAACCGACCGCTTCTAAAAAGCCCTCCTGAACAAATACTTTCAGCGTATCGCTGACTTTCTGCCGGCGGACGCCAAATTCTTGCCGAAGCTGCCCGGTATTCACGCGCCGCTGCTCACAAATGAACCGTTTCATCTGGTGCTGCAGATCCTCATCGCTCAGTTTGCTGGACGATCCGCCGCCGATATAGATCGGCATACCGAGCTCCTCATCATAGTCTCCAAGCAGTCCTTTTTCTTTCATCCATTTCATAATTTCTATCGATGCACTCATGGGAATTTTCAATCTTTTCTCCAGCCGGATCGGGGCAAGTCCGCCCAGTTGCTCTGCCAGTTCCACCGCCTGCTTGAGTAACTCCGGATCGATTTTGCTCTCTTTCTGCAGCAAATCCACTTCGCGTTCTTTTTCCTCCTCGGGGAGCTCATCCGGTTGGCTATCTCGCTCCAAGGTATCGTCACCCATTTCTTCCTCTTTTTCCTCTTCTACCATTACTACCGGAGAAGACGATCTCAAGAAAGTTGGTGCCTTATTAGGGTCCATAACAGATTCTTTTTTTGGCTCACTTACAGGCGGTTTGGACAGGTTCACTGCCGGGTACGCCTCTTCCTCTTCTTCAACCTGCCAGCGGCTGCTGGCTAGCGCTGGAAAGACCGGTTCTATGGGCGGCTTTGGCGGTTGTTTTACTATCCCCGGACTGACCGTAACTGTACGTTCTTGATTCCTTGACCGCTTCGTTAATAGCTCAATAAAAGCAGTCGATTCGCTATCACTCCCAATAGCAGCGGCTTGAAAGCGAAATTTACCATTCCCATCAATTTTGGCAATCCCATCTCCTTTGCCAAGTAGACCAGGGTAACGCTCTTTATCAGAGTTCATAGCAATCTGATATTCTATACCGCCAGACACTTTAAAACAAATACGAGCAGGGATATTGGCTTTGACAACCCCTTTAATAATACTGGCCCGCGGAGACTGCGTGCCGAGAATTAAATGAATACCGGCTGCACGAGCTTTTTGAGCGAGTCGCCCAACAAAGTGATCAATAACATCGCCATCGCTGACATCTTTCAGATCCGCAAATTCATCAATAATGATGACTACGTAAGGCATCGGTTCCCCGCCCGTTTGCTGCATACGATCATTAAATTCTTTAATGTTACGGACACCTACCTGCATTAAACGCCCATACCGGCTTTCCATTTCCTCGACAATCCGGTCCAAAACATCCGGGACTTCTTCCATAACGGTGATGACCGGTTCTCGTAAATACGGAGACCCATTGTACATGCCCAGCTCGACCCCTTTCGGGTCCACCAGTATAAACTGGACTTGATCCGGAGTGCGCACACACTTGATCGACGTAATAATCGTATTAATTCCAACGGATTTACCCGATCCGGTTTCTCCAGCAACCAGCATATGGGGAAGCTTGGCCACATCTGCGAATCGGGGTGTCCCCACAATATCGCGTCCCAATATAAACGGAATTTCGGCGTGCTCCGCATATTCCACAAAGGCTTGCGCTAAATCGCGCAGATAGACATACGTTCGTTCTTCATGAGGGATTGTGAAGCCTGCTGCACTCTTATAGCCTTGACCAGGCTTCATGATCGTAAACCCATCTTCAATCCCCAAGTGAATTTTGATATCTTCCATTTTTTTAACCAAGGCGGTGAACTGTACTTTAGGGGGCAGTGAGAAAATAATCTGCTGCAGCGTAGGACCCGATTTGATATCCAGAATCTCTACATTTTCTTCAAATACAAAACCGGCTAATTTGAGCGCATCTGAAATGAGCTCACTGGCCCAATCCGGCGACATGGGTTTCGACGCTTGAGGACGTGGATTTTTAGGGAGTTCACTGAGCGGGTGAGGCAGCTCCGTTTCCCAGCCGCCTCCCTGCTTTTTAAAAGGACTGAGTAGACTTGCCTTCGCTTCCCCGGGTACAGCTTCAGCTACCGGTACCGCAGGGATAACCGTCGCTATCCCTTTTCCTCCTCGCCGTAAAAGGCTCATAGACGCAAGTAGACCGGATCCTATTTTCCGGCGATGTTTCCAGGCCCATGGCGTTCCATTGATCACTCCCCAATACAGGGCCAGTGTAGGGAATACACTTTCAGCCAACGGATACAACATGGGGATGGGATTAAATACAAATTCAGCAGCGCATACCGCCATTCCGCCGAGGGCTACTTTATTTGAAAATGCCAAAAAACCCTGATCCTCTTTTTTGGATGGGGTTTTCGCTTTTACTTCTTTCGGTGTAGACGGCTCCATATTAAGCGCCTCCTTTCATCAAGGTTCGGAGCAGATCGCGTAGACCTCCAGACATATTTTTGACCATTTCCGAAAAAACAGGCCACCAGCCCTTGGTTTCGGATATGGTCAAATCAATAGCTGCATTGCGGTTTAAAAAGAGCATCGCAAAGAAAAAAATCACACATCCGGTCCATAAAAAGTTACGTGCTTTCTCCGTTTGCACGGTTTTCCAGATCACATACAAAAGCACCCCGGTCATTACCGCTGAACCAATCGTAGTCACGGTATTCATCCCCCCATTTGCTTTAATTTCTGCATAATTACTGAGACATTCCCTGCCCATTTAGGATCTGCAGCATAAAACCCTTTCGGGTTGACGCCTGCCGGCATATTCATCCACTGGATTGGCCCTACATTGTCTGGCTTATTGGCCTGCAGCTTCACAATCGCACGCGCTGCATAAATCGCTGATTCTTCGGTCGAATTATCCGTGTTTTGCCAGGAGCCAAAGGTATTCCACGGATTCCGGATGATTTTGTCTGCATTTCGATTATTATTAGGTACAAAACTTTGCTCTGCTCCTGTGATAGCAAGCAGCAGATAAGGATTTATTCCGTACTGCTTCGACACCCGGTCGACCATTTGTAAAATAGATCGATTCCCCATGCGTGTACCCACCCCGTTACGTGTCGATAGGTACTGGTACATGGCATCAATGTTTAAGGGCTCATAAGCAATACTGATATCCACGTTTCCTGGCTTGACGATCGGAGAGTCACAAATCGCCGGGGCCGGCACAGCTGGCGTCGGCAGCGTTGGTTTATTCATCCCATTGCCTGGCTGAAGCGAGGAACCGAATTTTACATATTGCAGCGGATTGACCGCTGTTCCATTGACTTCGACTTGAAAGTGTAAATGAGGTCCTGTTGATGAGCCCACTCGTCCGGCACCGATCCGGCCCAGCCGCTGCCCCTTTTTGACCATATCCCCGCGCTTCACTTCATAATGAGAATCGATGTGCCCATACTTGGTCACGACTCCTCCAGCATGCTGCACATAAATCACCTGTCCATATCCTGTGGCAGGCCCTGCATAAATCACTTGTCCATCGGCCATAGAGTAAAAAGGAAGCAGGGCTGCACCGCCGCCCGCAATAGAAATATCAATCCCTTTATGATTACTGGATCCGCCCGGCGTTGGGCTTTTTCGTGGACCAAATTGTGAGCTAATCCGGCTGACTGTTGGCACAGGCCAAAAGTAGTTTACTCCTTTGGCATCCAAGACCTGGCCGGCCTGCTGATCGGCGATAGCGCAGATACCGGTCGTCGCTCCGCCTGCCACAAAATCATTTTTTAATTTTTCTTTATCGAGAAATAGTAGATACGGGAAAAACAGTAGGGTAACTCCCAGGCAAACCAAGCAGAGAAACAGCACAAATGCGACCAGAAAACTTCCCCATACAAAGGAATTACGCTTCTTTTTACGCTTTGCTTTTTGGTCCGCTTTTTTTTGCAGTTTGAGCGAAAACCCTGGCTTCCTACTTGGATCAGAACCCTGCCCGGAGCGCTGCCTTCTTTGCTGCACCATGCCTGATCAGCTCCTTAACTGGCTTCCTGATTCAGACCGCGGGTTTTGTACAGTTCAGCCTCTTCTTCCGGAACATCCATCCAAAGCTGGTCATACCGCTTGTGATACTCCAGGAAGTATGTTTGCGTGTCTTCGCTGGCCTCGATACCTTCTTGGATTTCCTGCGGAATGGTAGAGTGCTGAGCCAGGCTGCGTACTGCCGATGTTTCCATGTAAAAGTAGACCCGGACATTCGTGTTTTCCCACATCCCTACACCATCCGAGTAATCCAGCATGATGGCGGGTGTATTACTGGCCAGAATCATCAGACCATTGAGTTTACGGATCGCCGTATACCAGCTGAAAATCGCATCCCGCAGCATCCGATTTTTGGTCTGCCGCTGCCCTTCATCCACCAGCACAGCCGAAAAGCGTACCCCTTCCACTTTATTCCGGGCGATGCTCGAATTGACGATATCGAAAGCCATCGACATTTTTAAATGAGCTTGCTGCGATTTTTCGCTCTTTTGCTTCTCATTATCGGAATCGATAATCCCTTCGCCGACTTTATAGACCACAAGCGGCGCCGTCGCTTTGGCACCGATAATATGCTCCAGCGATTCCTCTTTAGAGAAGATATAGCGGTAAATGCCTTCAAAATAGATTTTGACCCGGTCATACACATAATAGGCATGTTCGCGTCCTTCATTCTGTTCATCTTTGGCTCGCTCTTTCAGCACCTGGAATACTTTATGAATGGTTGGCCGGGTGGACTCGTCCAGGTAGCCCGGGTTCCACGTGTCTGGTCGTTGTCTTTCGATACCAGCTTTGGTGTAGATCGCTTCAATCGCTTCGCCGATTTCAAAGATATGGAATCGCTCCAGTTCTCCTGCCAGCATAGAGAAGGTGCGCAGGGTCATATCCAGGGCATTACTGTACCGCTGCCGATTGTAACCTTCAATCGCTTTATCCAAGCCCGGCAGCTTGGGCATAATCACCATCGGATCAAAATAGTTACCGGTAGAAGCCGTTTGATCGATATAAATGCCGCCCACTGCTTCGCACAGCTCTCGCCACTCCCCGTCCAGGTCAAAGACATAAACAAAGATGTTTTCTTGCAGCAAGGACACAACAAGCGCTTTGAGGAAGAAGCTTTTACCAGAACCGGTCTTACCGAATACGGTCAGGTTCTGCGCTCTCGGATCATTCGGATCACAAATATTGATAAAACAAAAAGACCCATCTTCGGTACGTCTTCCGAAGTAGGGTCCTTCTGTATCTGAAAAAGAGCCTCGGGTGAGCGGGTAGGTTCCTGCTGCCACATCGTCCGTGAGTACACGTCCATAGTGACGTTTATTGAAAAATTTACTACGCTTTGTGTTTTTATCGTATACCGGGCTTACTTGGCGCATCGCTTCGGCTTGTTCCCGGCGCAGATTATCCAGCTTCCCATCCATTTCATCAAACCAATTTTTCAGCATCGATTCAGCATCATCGAGCTGATATTCTTTGGCAGCAGAAAGGGTCAAAAAGGTGGTCACTTCGACCAGCTTTTTATTGTTATGCAGCGTGGCATCCCGGATTGACTCAATCGTCTCTTTCGCCAGCAGTTCCGCTTTGCGAGCAGGATCGGTAGGACTCTGTTCATTAATGTTCCGATCCAAACGCTTGAGCTGGTTTTTCATGCTGTTATTCCACTTCAGCGTACTTTCAGCATAGCGAATCTTTTTAGAAAGCGTGACTCCTTTTCCTTCGATCATTTCCTCCAAATGATCCAAGTAACCCACCAAAATAGACGGCGGATAATCCTTGATCATTAGCACCCGGACAAAATGGCCGGTGGTGGATTGTTTACCGTTCACTGCGACCTGCAGGCGGCCTTTCTTTTCGATCGTGTCCGGATTGATCTGCAGATGGAATTTGCGCTTTTTCCAGTATTTCAGTAGCCGCTTGGCTGCATGTAAAGGAGGATCTTCGTCCGGCGGCTGCAGCGGCGTCTCATGCTCCTGCTGCTCTTCCTCATTTTTCTTTTTCCATCGCCATTTAAGCTGTATCTTGTTCATCTTTGATTTCCTCCTCTCTTAAAAACTTCTGGAACATAAAGTAGCTGCGGAATCGTCCACTTACAGCAAGTGGGCGACCCATATACACATATTTACTTGCCAACTGGAACAGCGGGAATACAGCTGAAGCCGGACGCTTATACTGCTCTGCAATCAGTTTTTGGAAATGGACCTCCATTTCTGCATCCACTTGATTGAGCCACAAGTCATGCTCCCAGTGCGTCACTTCTTCTTCCCAGCGCAGCCAGTGATGATAGTTGCTATCGATAATGCCCGCTCCCGGATAACGGCTGCGGATCTGCTCTGCATCCGGGAAGTGCCATGGCAAATCGATCAGCACCAATCCATACTCGCGCTGCTGCTCAATCAATTCGATAATTTCGGCTGTTGTAGGGTAAGATAATAGCTCCACGCGCGGCGTGATCACACGCAAAAGACGCTGATCGCGAAGCTTGATTTGCTCGGAAATCCAGTGCTCAAATTTAATAGAGACTGGCGCATCCGCATCAAGTCGTGGATTGATCAAAGTAACAGTGCCCCGGTCAACAGACAAATCGATCAGTGTAACTGGCTGCCCCTGCAGCGCACGAGCGGCTGCAATGTTCGCTGCAAGGAAAGACTGTCCCCCGCTGACCGGCGAAGTGAGCCAAAATACGCCTTCCAGCTCTGAAGACTGAATATAGTCCAAAATGACCTCTTCCTCTTCACTGTCGATCGACGTATATTCTTGTGGTTCTGACGAAGTGCTTTCCATCGCCTGCTGCTCATTACGCTGCTGTTTTTTTGATACTCTTACTTTCTGAGCCTGGCGGATCCGCTGCTGTACCGCAGCCACTTCTTCTTTGGCTTTTGTTAGGAACCGGCGGAGATACTGCATAAGGATGGACCATAAATGGATAAAAGAGACTCCTTTTTTCAACTTTTCGGTTTCCGGCTTCGGATCATCACTGTCTGGAATCTCTTCTCCCGTTGCGATAGCAACGAGCTCTTCATAAGAGTCCTCTTCCAGTTCAGTTACTTCTTTCTGATTGCTCACAGGTTCTTCCTCGCTTTCCGGGAACGTTTGATAAGCCAGATTCTCATACGTAATCGCCAGTTCCTCTTCTTCCTCTTCCAGTTCAGCCACTTCAGGCTCGGCCCATCCTCCCTGCTTGGCTTTCCATTCCGACCACGAAAACTTGGCCCAGGTGCGTCCCAGGATTTCAGGCACAACAAAACCGGCCACCTGCTCTACCCGGTGCCCGGTCATCTCCAAACTACTCACTACACGCTTTTGTTTTTCCATCAGCTCTGCAATCATTCGGTGACGATGCAGTTCGGCCTTGCTGACCCCTTCTGGCTCATCATCGCGCTGTCTTCCCTTGATTCGAAATTCAGGAATACGCAGCATAAAAGTATACACGCTGCGCCGGGCATATCCCTGACGAGCCTGCAGCTCCTGGCGCTGAATCCGGTTCAAGCTCAGCTGCCGGATACCCTCCGTCGCGTACGTCCGCTCCCGGTGATCATTCCAGATCGCATGCTGGTAATCCGGAATTTGCTCGGCCATAATATCGACTTCAAATCCTTCAATCAAACAAGCTCGCTGAAACTGCTCGAATGCAGCAATCCGGCGAATCTGCTTGGATCGTTTCTCATGCATCCAGGGCGGTACCTGAACATTCAACACCATCTGAATATCATTGCCAGATCGATAAAAGGAGCCATCTTCCTCCACCCCTAAAAGGGCTGCGAGTTCATCGCCCTCCCCATCTTCCGGACCATACACATCATGCTTAAACCGTTTTAAACGGTACCCGATTTCCATCCAGCGAAAAATCAGCGTACCGATCGCTATAGCTGCCGTGTAGATCATCTTTTCAATGATACCGATCGGAAGAGAAAAGATAATAAATCCGATAACTACCGTTGTGACTAAAATCCACAGCACATCGACGAGTCCCAGACCCAGTACTTTGACATCCTCCCGGATGTCACCCATGATATCCACCTGCATAATATCCTGGCTTGATTCATTGTCTTTCATGTCCAACTCCTCCTTTCTCTATTCTTTCTTTTTACGCGTTCCTCGTTTAGGAAGGGTACTTTTAGCGGCATCCGACGCAGCGGCTTTGGCACCCTCTTGTTGAACACGCTTCTGGGCCGCTTTCGCGCCTGCTTTAGCGCCTGCTTTGAGTCCCTGGCTTCCTGCTGCTTTAAGAGAACCGGTAGATAAAAGCGTCGCACCTGCAGCGACAGCACCCGAGCGAACAGCAGCACCTGCTCCATCTTTCGCTGCTTGCTTCGCTACTGCTTTTTGTGCTTCATTTTTTACAGGCGCGGCAGCAGGAGACTCCGAAGAAGGCGACTCCATGCGATAAGCGTTCATTTTCAGCTTCCGGTTACCCGTATGCTGCACACGGGAAGGACGCGGGTGATCCGATAAACGAGCTGCATCGCTACTGTCGCCGCTACGGCGCATCGGCAAGACGGAACCTCCACTTACTGAACCTACCGGAGCAGGTGCTGCAGCCGCTGCCGTAGCAGGGAGCTGATAACCTTTCATCGCCATTTTGGATTGTCCTTTACCTTGAAGCTTTGCAGGACGTGGACGACTCGATATCCGCATAGCATCAGTATGATCACCGTTTCGGCGCATCGGAAGCTTGTTGGAAGCGATCATTCCCGGAGCTGCTCCTGAAGTAGCTTCAGGAATCGCTACAGGCAGCATTTCCGCTGACTTCACTGACCAGTTCCCTTCCATCCGCTGTACCCGACTCGGTTTTTTATAATTTGGATGTGCGGTACTTGGCAGCTCCGACAAAATAACAGGAAGCGGCGCTGCAGCGGCTTCCCAGATATGTGGGGCTTCTTCTGGTTTCGAATTCATTTTCCGATTGACATGAGCCGATTCGCCAGCACGTTCTTTTTTGACGCGCCGTTTTACATAGTTCTCAAAGCTACCCATATCCAGTCCATTTGTTGGCGCAGATCCATACGTAATCGCAGTTTGGTCTTGGATCACTTTCACCTCACCGCTTCGAGTCGTCCAGTACGGCCGGCGTCCTTTCCGGTAGTCGTTATACGCTTGCTCGAAAGCCTCGTACTGATCAGCACGTACAAACAGCTCTGTATCGCTATCGCTGGTTTCGATCGCCTCCAGCAGTTCGTTATATTTGCCGGACTTTTCCCATGTATCCAGCATCTCGTTTAAGAATCGAGAGTCTGGCGGAAGTTCGACGCGCATCACTTTGGTTGTGGTTCCACGCGCTTTACCAAGATCCAACATCGCCTGTTCTATATCGCTTGAATGAACCCAAAGTCCATCGCTGCGAAGGTCTGCATATTTGGTCCAGCTGGCTCCTTCTTTTTGAGCCTGCTTGAGGGCTGCTTTGGCCTCTGCATACGGCATATTCACGCGTTGATACGTATCTTGATCGTGAGCGAGTTGATCCAGCACTGCCCGGCTGCTTTCGCTGTTGTCGGCGTGAATGCGGCCAGTATTCGCATCGACGCTAACCCCTTCATTGAGATACTGGCTGCTTTGAAGATCATAGCCAAGTTCGGCATCCTCCAGATTTTTCAGCAGCTGCGTAGGGTCACCGGTAATCATCAAGGAGCGACCATCCAGCGATGACACCTGCGCGCGAAGGCCTTTCGGAAGATTATGGATCCACTGCTGAGCAGCCTCTTCGGCTCCAGCAGCGAGTTGAACAGATGTCTGACGAGTGAAACCAGCCGCATCCATGGTTTTCTGCAGGCTCCGTCCAGAATCCAGCAAGCTGAGCCCTCGGAACGATGCTGGCGCAATATCCTCATCCTCCAGTGTCTCGATAGACTGCACCCAATCGGCAGCGGCAGGTTCCTGCAGATACATATCAGCCTGCGGATCATTGATGGCCTGCTGATACCGGCTGCGCGAGCTTTTATTTCCATTCATCCGGTTCTGCATCTGACGCTCACGCTCTTCGCGCATTCGGCGCCCTTGATCGGCCATACTTTTAGATTTATCTGACCAGGATTTGGCTTTTTTCTGAAGACCGGTCAGACCAAACTGTGAACCTACATGGCCAATAAAATCGGCCAAGTGATTACCCGCAATGCCCAGACCTTCCAGCGTAGCGCCTCCGCCCAGTGTAACGGGGTCACTCATCGCAAACCACAGCGGGCGCAGCCACTGGTTATATAAAATAAAAGAGGCGACCAGGGCAAGAAAACAAATGAACCAGGTTGCCGGTATGCCCAGATCATATAGCCAGCCTTCTTGATTTAGCGTTTGGTTTTGGAGTTTCACCGACCAGCCCCAAAAAAGAGCCATGAGATAACCGGCCAGTGTTGTCCGGACAAATAAATTTAAAAAGCCCGTGATCGGATCAATTCTACCCAGCATGGCAGAAATAGATACGTATACGGGCGATAAGATAGAAAGCAGGACGATCGCAATCAGTTTAATAAACGTCATAAGGGTCATGGTATCCACGACCGTAAGTAAAAACAGGAACATGGTGAAAATTCCGCCTTTTTCAGCGGATAGCGTTTGCGTTAACGTTTGTTCCTTGAAGGTAGGATCGCTAAGGGCTTTACCGCCCACGACCATCGATTTGAGCACATTGTCACCAGAAATATTTTTATAATCGATGCCGGTACCGCCTACCATGCTTTCAAGCGATGTAGCTGTAAAACCATTTACTCCGACATTGATAATATTGATAATGGTCAGGCTCAGTACACTGCAGACAAAACAAATCATAAAGTTTTTCAAGATCGGACCCGGTGCTTTATTTCCGCGTATCAAACTGTAGGCGAGTAAAAGTACCGCTACGACCATCAGCACAAAAGATATCGTCATAAAAATAGACCAGGCATTTTGCACAAAGACCATTTCTGCAACACGTGGGGTAAATAAGAAGCTTCGAGCAAAAAGATCCATGATCGGCTCCACCGAATCATTCGCCCATAAGATGACCACACTATTGATTGCATCGTAGATCAGTTTCCCGCTCATTAAATCCTGGAACGTTTTGAGCATGGCATCGACTTTTTCCATCAAGTCCGTGACCCACTGCGGAATGTACCAGGCATCACCGCCTCCGCCTCCATCACTTGCTGCTCCTCCGGATGCACCGCCAGACGCTCCGCCTGCTGCACCGCCGCCTCCGCCCCCTCCTCCACCGGCTGCGCTGGCTACCAGCATATCTGGATGGACTACTCCAGCAAGGACAGGGAAGCCCTCAGCCGCCCCTCTCAGCGATGCTGCTTGCGCCGGATGCGCATAGATAGACAGTACGACAAAAAGCAAAATAGCGGCTCCTGAGAGCCCGAAAAGACGTTTTTTTATATTCATCACGTAGACCATCCATTCTCTATCGCCAAATTATAAAGTTGTTCGAATAAAACCAGTATGGATCCGGACATGACCAAAAAAAGGATCAGACCGGCTGCTCCCATACGAACCCAAAAATCGGTATCGGCCAGATTCGCTCGTGCTGTACGGGTAGCGGCGAGAAAAGTGAACACCCGCATCAACCAGTAACAAAATAAACCAATCAAAAGAATCGAGATGACTACATTCAGTCCAATGAAAATCTGATCGGCTTTACTGATCAGGCCGGTATTAACCGGATAGATCTTTTTCATTTGCTCCCAATATTCTTCAAAAACGCCGGTATCCTGTAAATAAAAAAGCGTTTGTATACGCGGAAGGATCATATATTACCTCCTATTACAAAAAATAAGCTTCCTCGCTTTTTCACGAGGAAGCTAAGATCCATCATTTTTTAGTATTCGTATCAGAGGCTTCTGTCGTTGTACCGCTAAGATTTTGATTACCCATCCAGTCGTAGGCATCTCCGAGCCAGCTAAACAGCGTACCCGAAAGGAACAGGAATAACAGAAGGACGGTTACGCCGGCTTCCACCAGAAACTTTTTATTCTTAAATGAATCTTTTCCGCTTCGCACTTTGGCGACCCAGATAAACAGATCATAAATCAGTTTAATCAGGATGAATAAAACAACGACGGACAAAATAATACCTAAAACAATCAGTACAAAATCCAGCCCCTCAAGGATATCCCAACGCATGTATACATACTCTTTCAGTTTGTCAAAGGGATTGACTTTCGAGTCTCCTTTATCTGCTGCGAATGCCGAAATTGGCAATACAAAAAACGCCATCAAAAAAGCGATGACGGATGGTCCCCATTTTTTCATAAGGGTTCTTCCTTTCTATTCTGCTCATTTTGTGTAATTACATGTGAAGTAAAGGGATAAATAATCCAACGCCCCAAAGAACGAAGCTGGCCATCCAGCAAAACCGAGAGATTGTATTTTCTGCTTTCCCGCCGTTACTGAACCAGTGCAGCGCCACGCCTATTTTGGGAGCGAGCAGCGAATGAATACCTTCACTGCCAAAAATATCGCCCGCCAGATGCGCCCACCAGCCTGTGATCAGACCAATCGCTATCGCCTGCAGCCACCAAACTTCGCCGCCAGCAAACGACCACAGACCAAGGCTGAGAGCAGCTGCAAATTCAGGAGTATGGATAATTCCCCGGTGCTGCACGATCGGTAAGATTAAAAAAGCAACGCCGGCAAAAGCCGTGATCCAGTGCCAGTCATACACATGGAATCCGTATAGCAGTAAAATACCGACTGCGCTGAATACCAGCGTTCGCATGTGAGCCAACAGCATGGACAACAATCCGGCTGTCATGATCAATAAGCCCGATAAGGAAGCCAGCGGCGAAGCGGCTACCGGTAGATGCTGCAGCCCTTTCCATAAGGATTGCTCGCTCAGTGGCCAGTAGGCGCCCATAAGCAGCCAGATCAGTAGCCCGGCTACCAGACCTATCACTCCACCGGTTCGCAGTTTTCGCCTGGTTTTAGCTGAAAACTGAACATGATTGCTGACCGTGCCTGTTTTGTGGTCTGCATCCGGGAGTAAAGCCGCTACCGTCGTTACACCGACGACAGCTGCGCGCGCTAACAGCCCCAAAAGTCCGCTTGGATAGGGTAAAGGGGCAATCGCTACCAGCGAACCGGCAAGTGCCCCGAGCGCCATATGACCTTTTTTGTTCATCGTATCACCTCCTTTCCAGGCATAAAAAAAGCAGCCTCCGATGGAGACTGCTGGGATTCGGTAACGTGCGGGCTCTTTTTATTTACCGAAATTAAACAATTTGGCTGTACGTTTTTTGGGTTTGGATAGTACGGAGCTCAGTAAAGCCGCCAGGACATCGCTGGACTCCGCTTCCACCTCCAGCGGGTCATAATGGATCGGCAGCGCATGAATCAGACGTCCCGGCATGATTTGCTGAAGCTCACTGATTGTAGACTTGCTGCCAAATGGAATTACGACTTGAACACGTTCATTACGGCGATGCTGAAATTTATTAATTACACGTGCGGGATCGGGCAGACGATATTGGGCACCTGATCCGATCAGAATCGGAACATGCGCGCGGAAAAATAACAATTCATTCTCGGTTTGTAGTAGCTCGCCCATATCATAGATGATGTAATCAAATTCCTGCTGGACCGCTTCCAGGGTCTGGTCGTCCACTGTACTATCAAAAAAGGAAATCCCAGCGATGTTGTAGTACAAGCGGTCGAGCTGATCAGCCATAGGCGTTCGGCCATTTAAAATAAACTGCAGCGTACGCAGGGATTCTCGGCCTTCTACTCCGCCCTCCCAGATCGCTACTCTAGCTTTATATTTTTTCTTTAGATAGGTGGCGAGCATCAAGGACAGATACGTGCTGCCTGCGCCAGAAAATACGGTAGATACCGCAATCACTTTGGTTTCACCAGAATCAATCGGCACTTGCGGAATCATTTGAACGTCGCCCCCGCCGCCATATTGGATCAGCGACTGGATCCAGGAGGATTGCGGCCACACCTCTGCCGCTCCGATCGCTGTCCATTGCCGGGTCACTTGAGCGGTAACCTTGCTACATACCACAACGATCTCTGTATCCATCATTTGGTCTCGGTAAGGAACTAGCATCGATAGTGCTTCTTCAGCCTCATTTTCGCCCAGCACAATAAGTGCAATGCTGAGGGATACACTCTTTTTTTGGAGACTCTCCAAGGACTTTACTTCCTCCATGGTCATAGAGGGTAAAATAGCAGACGTTTGATTTTCTCTTTCCAGACCAAAAGTTAAAATACGCATAGGTTTTACGGTGTTCATCGGTGGGGGTCCTCCTCGTGGACGTGGGTTATAGAATAAAAAAAGCCGCCCGGTGAGGGGCGGCTGATATCTTTCGCTATTTATTATTATATCGGACTTTTGAGGACAAAGTGTCCAATTTTAGTACTCATTTAGTATAAAAAAAGTATAAATTTAGTCTAATTTAGCCCTTTTTTTATAGATGAGCTACTTTTTGAGCTCTTTTTAAATGATGTGCAGTGCTTCGGCTAGCTTATATAAAGCTGATTTTTTTCGAGTAAAGTAGGTTCCCCGGGAGATTTGAAGTTCAGCTGCAACTGCGCTTTCTTTCATCTCTCCTTCTTCCGACAGATAAGCAACTTCTACAAAGTCTCGTTGTTTGCCATCCAGGCTGCCAAGAGCAACCTCCATCAGCGCAATTAAGATCGCATTTTTGTTAACTGTACGCCGTAAATCAATGACGGCAAGATGCGGTGCCATAACGGCACGTTCTACTTGGGAAGAAGGAAGGCCGCTGCCACCCATGAATTCACCATAACTCGCGGTCATTTTAATCTCATCCATATCGGCATGCATGTTTTGCTCAATCTCGTTGATTTGCTGCTTCAGTATTTCCTGACGCTGCTTAATCTTTTTATACTGATAAAGCCGGTCTATCACAACTTTTTGAAATACTTTATCCAGCGAAGCAGGCAGGTTACTATCGGCATCTTCAGGCAGTACTGATTGCGAGTAAGCTGGTACGTGAGCTGCCAGATCCTCTTCAATCTGTTGCAACTCCTCACTAAGATGTTCTCGGATTATAGAGGGTAGATTTTTACGTGCAAGCTGGCCTTCAATGACCTTTTTACGAGCCCATTTATATTCATTTGGAAGTTCAATGGATTGACGAATCGCTGTAGACATTGTTTTTTCCCCTTTCGTGGTTCGCTTGGATATCTTGTGACCATGTTTTCCCTCATGCTCACCCAAGCTCTTGCTTGTATTTTATTTTTGAGTTGTAGTCGGTTCTGGTGGTAGCGCAGCAGTTTCTTCTTTTTCCAAAGAAGCGGCCCAGCGAGACTTCTCTGGTAGAGGTAGTGGCTCCGAAGGTTCTTTTCCTTCCGGATCCGGCTGCCCATGACGTTTACTTTTAAACTTTTGGATATATTCTTGTTTGAATTTTTCCCGGTTTCCTTCTTTTTGGACCCGCTGTTCTCGTTGCCGATCTCGTTTAGCGATTAAGATCCGTAAGGCGACCATCATCATAAACAGAATAACAATACCGGTCCATAGTAGAGGATGATTGGTAAACAGCAGCAGATAGGAATGATCTATACGGAATTCGGGCAGCATAGCAGTCATATACGCCTCCCCTTTCTCAGCTGTTCGACAGGCTGGAAGCCTTCAAAATAGGCCCGAGCGGGGCAAGTAGGGCTTCGATGACTTTGCTGCTTTCTGGCTGGATTTCGAAGACCTCTCGGTGCATCGGCATCGCATACGACATCCGCCCCGGTTCCAAGTGTTTGACCATATTCATGATCTCTTGGTTTGCATAAGGAATCAGCAGCTGCACACGCTCAATGCGGCGCTTGCTGGCGAAGCTATTTAAAATCTGGATACCTTTCGGCAGTTTCCATGATGCTCCTTCGCAAAGGAAAATAGGCACTTCCGCCCGGAAAAACAGATATTCGTGAGGCGCACACTGCAAAGTCCCCATATCGTAAATGATGTAATCAAATTCTTGCTGCAGGATCTCGATCGTTTGATCATCGACAACCGAATCGATAATCGTCAAACCATGGAGTTTATACTGCATCGATAAGGTCTGCTCACCGCCCAGGGTATACAGCATATGCCGGTACGTCCCCAGGCCTTGAACACCGCATTCCCAGATCGCTACCCGGGCATGACACACTTCCTGCAGATACATAGCCAGCAAAAGCGATGTATGAGTACTGCCACTATTGGGATGGGCACTGGCTACAGCGATACGGTGAACCTTGGATGCTGCAGGCGCCTCTTCTTGGATCGGCTGAGCCGCATAGTCCAGCAGCTGCTCCGGCCAGTCACTCAAAAGCCATACTTCAGAAGCGCCCGCCTCCGTCCAGTGTCTCGCAGCTTCTGCTTCTTCATGCTCTACCAGGACCACAATCTCCGTCATGGGTTCTGCTGCTTCTTGATCTGGATAGCAATCTGCCAGCCGCTGACGAATAGCCGGCAGTTCGGTAGGTGCGTTCACTGCGTTTAGCACCACGAGGTGCGGCTGAGCGAGCTCAATCTGTTCAAAAAGATGGGGTAAATCACGCGATGCAAACAATCGCAGCGCATCTTCGGTGAGCCGGTCTGTTTCCAGAGGGACGCCGTGCAGGTAAATCAGTGGGATCATATCCCTTCCTCCTTATTGAGTGTTATATACATAAAAAAAGCCGCCGGATCGGCGACTTCTCGATGGGCTAATGTAATTGTACCGAATGGGTGGATCGGCAGTGTTTCACTGGTAGATCAAAATGTTTCATTTTGTTTCATTTTTCACTTTTATTTCTTTTTGGTCTTATTTTCAAACTCTTGAACCTTATCGGTATAGTACTCATGCGAAATGATTCTCAGCTGTTTAGCCAAATTTAAAAGGGCCCTTTTCTTTCGGCGGTAAAACGTAACGCGGGAGATTTTCAGCTGCAGGTAAATATCTGTTTGTTTCCAGGCCGGGCGTGCTTCCACAAAAGCGACCAGCAACAGCTGTCTCTCTTTTGGATTCAAGTGGTCAATGGCCCGGCTCATCCCCATAATTTCTCGTTCACACTCCATATAAGTGCACTCCATCTCTTCCATCGTTCGCATATGGTCAAAAGCTGCTCTTTCAGCAGGCGAAGACGGAAAACCGCCGCTGCCCTGGATACTTCCTGTATAATTCCTAACCATACTGAGCGTATGATCCGAAAAGTGGGTACGTACAAAATCGAGCCGTTGTTTGATCTTCGCCTGGCGTCCGAGCGTGGTGCGGTAACTCTCCAGCCGGCTGATAACGACTTGTTCATAATCATCCAGTGCTTCAGGAAGAGTAGCTTGTAAGTCATGCTCTACAGCTCCTTTAGTACGCTGCAGCTGCCTTTCATATTCAGCCTTGCTAATTTGTAAATCGATCTGCTGTATCTCTGCTTGCAGCCCCTCTAAGGTGTTGCCCAGCGGGATCTGGCCTTGAAGCATTTTTTCCAAGTAATACTTGCGTAGTTTCCAATCCTCTATACTGATCTGGATTTCCCTGGTGGATGCAGCATTGAGCTCTGGATAGAATGAATGAACTTGTTCCATGGTACTCCCCCTTATTTTTCGTTCTTTATTATCTAAAACCCTGATGGCAGGCGCCTTTCTTGTGTGATCTCAAAATATGGATGCTTTTTCTTGTTCTCTTTTATTCTCAAAAGTAAAGGAATAGATATAGCGCCAATGAACAAATCACCAGGCACCCTATAATCAATAAAAGTGAATAATCCGCAACCAACATTAAAAAGAGCATGGGTAAAGGAGCGATATTGCTTAATTCGTATAGCACAACTGCGCAGAGTATCAAGCAGCCGACAATAAATATGATCGGGTGATTAGCAACGAAATAGGCTGGGTGCGATGGGGTGCTGACGGAAAGGGTTCGGGTAGATATCACGGCTTTTCCTCCTCTTTTTTGATATTTCATTAGGATTCAATAAGCAGCGCCTTTACCATCCGGTTCTCGTCCACCTGCAGGGTAACGGCTTGGTTCTTTTGTACTCGGTATGCATCACTGCTGGGCGACTTGCCTGCCAGGGAAAGGTAGAAAACTTCGCTGCCGATCATTAGCATGCGCATCTGTTTGTAGTACCCACTCGCCGGTCCTTCTTCGAGAGTATAAAGGTCTTGAATATCTGTTATAATCCCTTCTACTTCCCGGTACTCCGGTGCAGCCCCTGACCAGGTTGCACTCGTGAAAATTAAAAATAGGGCAGTCAGCGATACAGCTATACTCAAACTCACTATCCGTTTAGTCGACATACGTTTCATGTTATGCTCTCCTTTGGCTGGGGGTTGATCCACTCATCCATATTCCAGATGACTTGGTCCCCGCAGCATCGAACTTGAACGACAAGACCCTCAACAATCCACTGATTGGGCATTTGGTTTTGAAAAAGGGCCCAGGCTGGTTCTCCAGCTTTGATCTGGCTGCAGTAGCTCTTTCTTTCTGCTTTTTCGGTCCAATACCAAATGTCTGAAATCTTGTTCTCTTCCATCACTTATCAACCTGACCTTTAAATATGATATAGGGGCTCTCAGCGGCTTTCTAAGCTTATTTAGGGGACCATTGGGGCTTTAGTTAACCCCAAATCACCTTTACGCGAGCATAGAGCATGGTAGGCGAGCTATTTAATCTCCGTAAACCGGTAATTTTTAGGCAAGTGAATCGTATGATTGTAGTCTCCAGGCATATATTCAGCTTGCTTGTCTGGAATCAAGCATAGGATTTCACCTGAGCAAAGCTTCTTCTCGCGCTGATCCGGATCCACTACGCCGAGCGGCTCTCTTAATGTTACATACTCTACAACTGGTGACCCATCTGTAGATAAGTCCATTTGACTCGGAAATTTTTCGGTACGGGTAATGAGTTTGCCGTCTTTTTCATAAGACATCACCATCGGGGTAAGAAGTTCAGAATGGCTCTTTATATCCCCGGTACCTGAGATGAATGATCCCGTCGTTTCCGTCTGTACTTCGGGAGCCATTTTCAAATACACAAGTGTATGCTTTTCTGCCGGTAAAGAAGCCAAGTAAGGTTCAGCTGTCTTCATTTTCCATTGCTCAATTTGGTTCTCAACCGCGGCTGCTGCAGTTTCTTTGGCATTATTATACGTACTCATAGAGAGAAGAGCGCTGACCAGAACTGAGATAATCGCTGAACCTGTCACAAAAGTACCTAATACTATCACCAGTTTTTCTAACGAAAAATCTATTTTTCCTTGTAAGATCTTCTCGGAAGAAGCCATAAATAATAGCATCAGAACGAATATTGAAACCAATAAAAGGCTAGGAAAAGAATAATGATATTCAAACTGAGGTGACAGGCCCTCAAAGATTTGTTGATACTTCGCATTAACCTCTGCTGCTGTCAACGTGTCATCCTCCTTCTATCAAAACCCGTAAACGTATTTGTTATCGAAACCGGTTAACCATTCTTCCATGATCACGTCCCAGCAGCTCGGGTTCTGGTACGTAGCATGCATAAAGGCGCTGCCGGCATAGACACAGCAGATCGGAATAAGGATTAATTCCTCTGCGAAACTGCCATAGGATACAAGCTCTTGCTCTGCCTCTTCTTTCGTGAAAAACAAACAAGACTCTTCAATATCTAGCTGACAAAACGACTGATCAAATTTATCGTAAAAAGCGCCTGGCTGTGATTTTTTTCCGATAACAAAAGCATGAATCTCTTGATTATTTTGGATGTGGTATACCATCGTCATTCCCCTTTTTTTTACTACTTTTAATTTTTTTGCTTTCAAGTACAGGCACTGCATATCGTTTGTTTCATGTGAAACATCTCTTTCAAAAGAGCGCTAATCAGCTTTATCTGCTCACGAGCTCTTTTGAAACGTCGGGTACCTGCAGAATAGGGAGCGCCCAGGCAGCAACATTCAATCGACCGGCTACGACATTCAAGCTGCAGATACGGCTTATCTGGTAGTACTTCTTGTCAATCTGCTGAAAATCGCCGGTAGTCAGTCCCCGAAGGATCTCCTCTTCTTCAAAAATATGATCCCAGTGAATGATCTCTTCTTCTGCAGGAGCGCGCAGCGGGATACGATCCGGATGGTGATCCTGACTGCTGTATCTCACTACGATCCGGCCGCGGACGATTCGGTAATCGATAATACCGATAAGATCCTGTTTCTCCGGCAGATCCGGAACAGTAATGGTGTCCCCAATCTGATAAATCGGATGTGTCGCTTTGTAATTTGCTTTGATATAAGAGTCCATATACATCGTCCTTTATCGGGTTAAGTAGAGTGGAATAGCGTTATAGTTGTGGCTTATGCTGGATAGGGCTGCACCATACAGGAATAGCGTAGCGAGTGGGTTTGAAGCAAAGTTTGATTTGCGGTGACCTTTCAGGATGAGAAGTAGCCGCGTACTGGGACCAGGCGGATAAAGCAGGGTGTATAGTAAGAGCCCCCATAGCTTCACATAAACGTTCGAAAGACGCCGCATCGGGGTAGATATCCCGGGCTCCGGCGTAATACATTTGATTATCTGGACCGGCGAGAATACCAAACACCATCTGACCTGGTTCTGGTCGTTCTTTTTGAATCCAGAATCTTGTTATAAAGCGTTCTATGATACTGCAGCTGGTATCTGTTATCATGTAGCAGCTACCACTTTCTCCCCTGTCTTGGTATTGATGATCGATACCTCTGCGGTAGTTGGATCTACTTGAAGCTCATACTGTTCATTCTCGTCCAGCTGCTCTGGCGCCTGAACGGTCAGATCACAACTGCAGCTGGGACATTGAGAAATCTCAAACTGATGCATTTCATAAAAGGACTGGCTGCAGCAAGAGCACTTCCACGTCCGGATCACAATCGACATATGGCTTATTTTTTGTTTTTCCACGATGGTTCCCCCTTATCTTTAATTCATGGTTATCCGAACTATACATTTTTCACGTATGACTTAGTGAATCCCGATCAGTCTATACTCTATTAATTATGGCGTGGAGCTTTCTACGGATAATACACCATAATTATTCCCTGTTAAGGTAACGACTTGACCTACTTTTTGATCATCCCAAAGCATGGTATTGATCGGATATTCTTGGCCATTCACTTTGATGTAGTAGGTCGTTGACGCTCCCCATTTTTCGTCTTTGGCAATTGTACGAATCGATTCAATTAATCCCTGCACTTCAAATGTAGGTGTACTTTCAATCTGATCCTGCTTTTTTTGTTGATCGACATGGTAACCCCAAATACAAACAACAAGGAGCATCACTGATACCATAATCACAAAGCTTTTTCCCATTAGCTGCTTTTCCCCTTTAATTTCTTTTGGTTTTTAGATTTTTCGAATTCTTGCAGCGCTACAACAGCAGCCAGGGTGATTTTTCGAGTATGGGGTCTACAAAAATGAATAAGATCCCTGTAGTCCATAGGCAGCTCATATCCACTTACAAGCGTAAGCAGCTGCACTCTAAAGCGAGTTTCACACTGACTCAGTGCCTTATGAACGAGCTCCGTAGTTTGGGCAGCATACTTACAAGGATTGAACTCTGAAGGCTGTCCGTCTGCTCGTATAATGATTACTCGGTCCAAACTGTCTGGTACTTCAAAAATGTAATCCAACTGCTCAGCAGCTAGTTTGTTCAATTCCAAATTCGTTAATGTAACTTTTTCCGTAAGAGTAAGTGTCATGATTAAACTCCTTATGAATAAAAATTAATTAAATCATATAAGGTCGATCAGCGTAGTTGTGTGTTAAAAGATATAAATCCAAATAGCAACCAGCAATAGAAAAAGTGAAAAGAACAAGGGGAATGGTTAATAATAAAATTCCTTTTTTGTTCAAGCCGTTCATAGTAAAGCCTCCTTTAGATTCTCGATTCTCTGTCAATTGAATACATAAATATCCGGCATAGAACTAAAGCTTCTTAACACTCCAGCTTCATCTTCTTTTTTAAAAATCGCTTTCATTCCGATAAATGTAGGAAAGAGAAAGATACGTTTAGCTGGTTGCTCAAGTTAAATATCAAATAGGGACCATCTTAAATCCTTGATAAATCAAACTAGAACCCTTTTAAGTCAAGTGAAGATAGCCCATTGATTTTCAAGCATTGTCATGACTGTTAGGTATTCTTTTTCACTGTCAAGTGAGTATTCACAAAGATAGGCAGCATACTCACCAAAACATACCGGTACGCTTTGCAAACGCTCCGCCACTATTCTTCTGTTCATATCAGTCTTACGAGCAAAAAGACGTCGTTTATGATCAAATGTATTTTCAATCAAGAAGAAGTCATAGTGACCTGTACCGCTAAAAGTGCATTTTTTTGTAAGTGAAGCACCTGGTGTTATTTCTCTGGATTTCCGATGAGTAATTTTAGTAAGTACAGGAAGGGCAGCCAGCATTTCTTTATTTTTCTGATTGTCACCCCAGGACAAAAGAAGAGCTTTTTTTAAGGTATTTAATACATCGCTGCGCTGATCATTTTCTTCTGTTTGAATTAAGTGATCCATAGATCTGATTAATGAATGCTGATCGGATGAACAGTACTGTAAAATGGCAGACATTTTATTAATTTCATCTGGTTGGAACATCATAATTATTCTCCTTTAATAAAGTTGTATAGCAATAAGAATGTCGATTTTTGAACTATAAAGCTTATTATTAAAAAACATTAGCAATATAGTTCTAATAAATGAAAATAGAGTATTACCTTTATCTATAATTTGAGAAGATAAAGGTACTCCAAACTCTAGGGGGATATATAAGTTGGAACTTCAGATAGCTGTAGGTAAGGTTTTACGAGCATTTCGCAAGCAAAAGAAATTCTCCTTAGAAAAAATGGAAAGTAAGATTAATGTAAGTTCCTCCTATCTTTCGAAAGTGGAACGTGGAGTCTCAAATGCGAGTCTGGATGTAATTGAACGCTACTATAGTGCTCTTGATCTTAATACAGATACTTTCTTGTCTGCTTTAAATATATCGGTACAACACAAGCTGGATGAAGATGAATTAAAAATGATGAATGATTATAGTAAGTTAAATCGAAAAGAAAAAGAATCCATCCATTTCATCATTAATCGAATGATACTTGCTAAGGGAAATCAGTTCAGTGCTGATCGGAACGAGTAGCATGGAACAAAATGAAATCAGCTAGTGTTTTCATTTGTATATTTATTCCCGAAATATCATTTCGAAGCGTTGCCAGCTCTAGACGAACAGGCAGCGGCGTTTCATCTTCTTGATTCAATTGGTTAAGTAAGTGTAGCCCCGTCATGAGTAAGGAAGTGTGTTCTCCTCTTGATGTAGAAGAATTCAAAAGTTCCAGGTGTTGTTCATTCACTGGAACGGTTTCACCTGTAATGTAATTCTTAAATTCTTTCGGTATCGTAAGGGATGTAGTCACACCAATCTCTTTAAGTTTTTTGGTTCGGCCTTTTGTATTCAGATTGATCACCACTTATTTTTAAATTTTTCACTCCAAGTGTACTGAAGTGCTCGCGCCAACAAGCTCCAGCATAAGAAATTGCATGATTTCCAAATTACATACTTGGATATATCTGTATCCTAAACAAGTAACAGTATAGAACAGGTTCGTGTGAAACCCTGTTTTAGTTTTTAAACGAACCCCTGAAATTTTTCCTACTTTTAATCAACCGCTGGTTATTATGAACTGATTCTCAAGTCCTTAAATTTTATCTTTTTATAAAATTAAGAAACACTATTTCTGATCACCTCCTAAAGCTATTTAGTCATTATTATATTTTAATGATTAAATAGTTTTTTTATAATCTTAAATACATTATTTTATAGTGTATAAAACACTATAAAATAACTATAAACCAATTTTATGATATTTACACCATAATAATTATATTATAGTTAATTTATAATTATAAAATAATTATTTTATGTGGTATAATTAATTATAGATTCACTATTAAATAATGATAAAGTGAGGGATTCATTTGACTTATTCTGTAAAAATGAAGGATCGAGTAGTTCTAGATTTGGGTAACGTAAAGGCAAAGTCCGAAATTAACGGACAGAATTTACCAAATGTTCCAACAGCAATAAAACGAGTCAATCAGATACCAAAAGTTTCTGACGACAATATCTCGACACGAATCGACCAAATATTCGAAGAATTAACCGTAGAAATTTCGTCAAATGCCATTAATAGAGGAGGATTATTTTATATTGGCCAACGTGCGTTAATGCATCCGCCGGCAATTGCAATGCCGATCAAGAACGGAAAAAAATATGAGAGTGATGTTACAATTATTACAGCACTCGGAATTGTAGCAGCTGATGCAGTTACTCGGGCTTTCAAAGAAATGGGTAGTCTACCAGATTCGATTCAATGCGAGGATGTTTTAGCCAGCATGATCCCGGCTACCCAGGCTGAGCCAATCAATTGCAAACATTTGGAAGATCGTTTTTTAAACGATGGTCATGCGCATACCGTAATCGTATATGTGGGGTATCAAAAAGTTTTGGTGTCGATTACCTTTACAGATGTAAAAGTGACCATGGAAGGGTTGCCGGCAATATATGCGATTCAGAAACATCAGTCAGAGATGTTGGCTGCTATTAAAGCACTGTATACAGAAACAGATTCTGATGATGATAAAACTAAAGAATGGAAGAAGAAAGTAGCGAGTTATACTATCGAGGACATTGTTAGTCAGCGTAGCCTGTCTACTGATATTGGTCACGGGACATCGGATCTGCCGGTTATGAATGGATTAAAACCTGATCGTGAGCGTAGCGAAGGCATTGAGGCAGGCGTTGGTCATGCTGAAGAATCTGCAGCACGCGCTTTAAATGAAGAATTGAGCAACAATTTGACGGTTACGCGTCATCAGTTTGACGATATTTTATTAGATAAATTGCATCCCCATCACGCGACTGCAGTAGAACTGATGGAAACGGCCAACTATGAACAATCCGAGTTTATTTACAACAAATTTACTGAACGTTATCAAGAAATAGGCGGTAATGCTGGTCTATTCCCTGTTTATGGTGGGGGCAGCATTACATTCAAAAAAGATCTTCTTCCTATGATGATGAAATATGCTACATCTGTCCGAGCAATTCTTCTTTGGGTACCTGAAGAACTGGCGCCGTATATGAACCGTGATGGGCTAGAAGTTCTTGCATCCACAATTTTCTTTAGTAAATTTGAGCCGTCCCTAGAAGTCTTAAAACAAGATCTAAAGAACAGTAAAGGGACAACTCAGGAAGGTGAAGGTTGATGGCAAGTAATAAGAAAGACTTCAAAAATATTAGTTTTAAAGTTACAGAAAAAGAGTTTGATCCGGATGTTTTAGAAAAAATCAAAACCTTTTTTAACGCTCAAAAGAGTAAACAAGTCACTATTGGACTAATGACACAGTTTTTTATCGATAATGTAGGATACATGGATCTCAGTAGCTACGAAGGCGTGAAACTGCTCACACAGAGCAAGCTGGCTCGTATAGACCCTCCTGGTACACCACCTGCAGAGTCCTCAGTCACTATGATTGCTTCTCATCCGGATCATCAAGAAACCGAAGCTGCAGTATTGCCTAAAAAAGCTAATAAACCGGCAGAGATTCAGCCTGCTGAAATACAACATAAACCAGCTGAACAGAATCAACAGAATAAAATAGACGACAGCCCTGGTAGAGATGACTTTTAAGCCTCCCAGGGCTTTTTTTCAGCTTTGCTGTTCCGAGACTGTCTGCAGCCCTGGACAATGCTACGCATTGACCACAGCTACAGCCAGCACGGGGATTCCCTCCACCCTTTAAACTCTTCTTTATCTATCTATTATGAATTTTTCATCAAGTTTTAATTTCACAATAGCAATATCGGCATATTCGCTATCTCCATCATACATACCTGTGTATAACTAATCCTACAAACCCAAACTATCCACAACCGTCTAAAAAGGAAGCCTTGCTATGCAAGCCAAAGCTTCTCTACGTTTCGCTTATATATAAAAACAGCCTCCCCACACCCGCCCCTACGTTTTTTTCGGTGAACAATATGATGAAAATGCACAAATTTAAGGGTTGTTTTTGAACTTGGGATGTGGCATGGGCCTTGCGAGTGGACACAGTTCACCTTTATCCCGATCGATGATCGCAAAAAAATAAAAACAAGCGATCGGGATAAGGTCTGCAGATGGTCCTGCCGCCACGCATCGGGGGTCGGCTCCCGGAATTGTATCTGCCACGCGCTTTCGCGCTAACTGCTTTAAAGGATCTCCTTTGGTTGGTTACGGTTCCTATGACCAACCAGGCCACCACAGCCTCGCAGCTACTTCTCAAACCGTAGTCTGATCTAACATACAGTTTCCAGTATGTATCATCGATCCTGTACTACGTACTTTTTCGGAACGGTTGCTTTTTAGGATGGAGTCACATCCTTCCAGCTCTTCGTTTTGCCTTACGTTGGACTGGCTCTTAACCGGATTATGTGCCTGGGGACACGCCCAACATACTTCCGCACGTGCAATTATCTCCCGACAATAGGTATGCAGAAGAAGCCGGCTTCACAGATCCTGGTTAAGGATCGATGGCTGTGATCGATACACAGCAACCCGGAAATAATCACACCTTCGAGGTAAGGCTCTGTCCAGTGCGATCGCAGTTTTTTAACGTGTTATTCCTGCACTTTTGATGCTTAACCACGCAGCCTGGCATAGGCTGAAGCGACCAGCTCCTATCTAAAAAAGGCAATAGGAAACTAAGCCCACATACCCTTATTTTTTGAAATTTCAGGTTTGTGCGCCGATTATTTAGTTTAAAAATCTAAAGTAAGTAGTTTAGAAGTCCTTTACTAGAGGGTTTAAATTAAACTGCCCTTAGTAAATCGACTTATAAACGTATAAATTTATGAAAAATATTAAGTATTTTAAGAAATTAAGCATAATTAAATAAGCCTAGAGAACTATCACTTTTTTGAGTGAAAGCAGGCTGCTCTTCTTCAATTTGAAATGTTAGCATTTTCAAATTGAACTCATGACCACTAAATTCTGTTGTTGAATACGAAAAAAGCCCTAGATTCACCGAAAACACGGCAAATCTAGGGCTTATAAAAACCAGATTTTCAAATTGAACTATAGCATAAAAGCTTGAAATCTGGATAGAGGTATGCTAAATTATAAGTAATTACAACAACCCAAAAATTTTGGCTGTAAATAATTGCTTCTAATGAAGATTGTCTCTTTTGTAAGCTAGATTTTATCCGAGTGCCATCGGTAAATCTGAACCGCTAGACTCAGAATTGGCGTTCTGAGTTCGGCAGCTTATAATGGAGGCTTTTTTCATTTTTCAACGAGCATGTGGTGATGTTGTGATTATCATAGCATACGAAGAATTAAAATAACAATTAAATTTTGATTAGTGGAACTTATTGAGCAGAATTTACATACATTCCGTATGTAAATTCTGCTCTTTTTTTAGTTTAATTATGTTCCGACTTTTGAGTGGGTTTATCATACATCAATTTTCCGAAAAAATACCCCACAATCACCAGCACTATAACAAACCCATAAAGTTGCGTTGCATCCATTGCAATTCTCTCCTTTATTCGTTTAGAATGGAGAGGCGTGGACCGTCGAAAATTCACGCCTCAGTCGGTTGTTCATGCAACCGGCTTTTTCATTGTCTGCAGTTTACTTTGATAACGATTTAGTAAATCATCTAACAGTTTACTCTTCTTTAGCATAATCCCAGAACAAAGCGATGTACTGTCTATCACCAACTGATTAAGTTCTGTTCTAGCTGCTTCGATCTGCGCAGCGAGCTGCTCGATCTGATTCATACTCCTTCCCCCTTAATTTTTATTGCCGGAATGTGACTCTCTACACATTCCGGCCCACAGAAGATTATATCTCTTTTATGTCCTCATTTACTCCATTTAACGTCCATTGTGTAATGAGATTTGTTTCGGTTAGTTTCGGGCTATTTTTCTTCTTATTTTCTAATATCTGATTAATTTGATCCCATTGTTCCTGGTAAAGCGAAAGCGTAATATTTTTTCTTACTTTGTGTAATTTACTTCGACCACTATTTTCTCGTGATCCGCCCCAACCGGTTTCTTTAGAATACATACATCTGATGCTCCTTAACTTGAATTTTGCATATCATTTTTCAAGTTAAAACCATACTATCACACTAAATTTGTGTTGTAAACTTGAAAAATGCATGTCATAATAATTTTGTGAGATTTTGGTAGTTATTATCCGATAATCAATATAAGGCCTCCTTATATCAGTCTTGCAAGTTTGATTGTAACCTTTTTCGAATTGTAGCGTACCACTCACTATTAGTTACAATGTTTTACATAGTGATTTAGTACAGTTACGAAAGTGAGCAGTTTTACTCTTTAGTCTTTTTATTCTGAAATGAGCTATAAAAATGTAGTTCTATAAACAGCAATATTATAGCTTTTTTTCCCACAAATAATCTTCATAAAAATAGCGAATTATAGGTGCAAATAACAATCATTATAAGTATCTGTAGCTGATCTCTGGTAGGTAGTTTACTGATTACACAGATTACTGTTCTGCTGCTGAGGAGTGAATAATATATGGCCAGCGATTTTGTCGATCTTGTAAGAAATATTATGATAAACCTTAAAATATCTAGCACTCAATTGAGTGAACTTTCAGGTGTAAATAAAGGAAATATTTCCGATGCATTAAACAACTATAGAATACCATTCAAAGTATTTTATAAGATTGCAAAAGCACTCGATTTGCAAGTAGATCAACACCTTAAACCTTATCTAAGATCTCGCTTTGCAGATAAAAGAGGCGCCTGGCGATTTGTTAAAACTGCCTTTCAAGAGTCTTTGAATCTTGAAGAATTTACAATAGCCCTTATGATTATAGATTCGTATTTAGATTCCGAAGAAGCATCTTTACATTTGAAGGATATTTTTATGCTGGTTGATACTTTTTATAAGGAACAGCCACAGCTTAAAAAAGATTTTCTGCCAGTTTATGATAAACTTTCTCAATTGCAACCTAAAAGCAAGACGGATACGGATACTATTATGTCTGTTATTAATTATCGCAAACTCTCTATTAGAATCAGCACTGGAGATAAGTTAATAGGCGACATTAATTACTGGCTAAACTACACTATGACGAGCAGTATGCCACCTCGTATCCGTATAAACGCTTTGCTTGAAATTTGCCGACTGCTACTTTTCTATCATGAAGATTGGCCTACCCTTGACTTGGCTAGTCAGCGGCTTATTACTCTCGTTGAACATATCTTAAAAATGCAAAATTCATCATATAGTTTTGATGAATTGGATGAACCACTTCCAGATCCGTTAGTTCGTTATTACGGACAAGGATTTATTATGCAAACATCTGTGCATAATTTCTATAAACGATTTGATAAAGCAGAGGAATTAATCGAAAAATATCGAGATTTATCTTGGTTTCCAGAACTTGATGATGAAGGCTGGATTCACGTTGAACGATTTAAAATGTTTGCCAAAGCAAATACTTTTTATTTCCAACTAGAAAAAGGAAATTTGAGTATTATTCCAGAATATATGAATTACCTTAAAGATTATTCTGACGATGAACTTCTACCAGCAATAAGACAAATTGTTGAAGTCGCAAACAGATATCAGCAATCTATCAGTAAAGATGTAATTGATAAGGCGTATGAACTTATAATTTTACGAAGCGATTTAGCGAATCATGAATCATACTATGCTAAAGAAAAGCTTATACATGAATATCTTAAGCTCATTTGTGCATTGTCAAAATATCTTTTCAGGAGTTTTAATTATCAGAAGGGCATGGATATGGCTTTACGATGTTTTGAAGTTTCTCTTAACTTCAGAAATAGGGACATGATATTAAAATCCATGGGTTTAATTGAAAACTACAAAGGTTCAGCTGCCCTACATCAAATGGAAGATTACGCTAATATTAGAGAAAGGATGAGTGACTATGCAGAAGTCTCTTAAATCACTTATTGTTGCTTGTTCCATCGCTTTAGCTTTCACACTACTTACGCTGCCACCAAATATTACTTCAAACACTAATGGTGAAGCTACCATTAAACCTATGATCCACGGTGAAGGAGCTTAATGGTAAGCTAAATAAAAAAGGAACCCTACACTATAGGGTTCCTTTTTATTTACTTGAAATTATCTTTTCTGGCCTGTTTCAGCATCCCTATACAACGATCAAGTTCTAGTTTCACCTCACGTTTAAACATTTCTGCCTTTTGCCTGCCGTCTATTGTATATTTGTACAGAATAATTTCCTGAAAATCGCCCGTGCTTCCATTATGATCTTTTTTAATTCGATGAGTTGTTTCAATAATGCCAGCTGTTACTAATTCGTTTAAACCTCGATATATTTCACTTTGTGGCGGTGTGTATCCCTCTTCCTTTAAGTATCTTTTCACCTCACTTATCATCTCCAGCCCATAACTTTGTCGCTGATCAAGAATGTGTAGAATATAGAGCTTGATAAACGGTCGCTGACCAATCAAAAATGCCATACTTCAGTCTCCTTCTTCGATTTTAAATATCGTCCTAACTGGCGAGCAGTAAAGTACTCTACTTTCCGAATATACTGCAGATCAATCCGTCCTGTCGTACCTTGTAGTATACGAGGATGGCTACCGATCCAAGAGCTATCCCGGGGCCGATCGAGTTCAAATATGCGTTCCCAGCTCTGTTCCTTCGTAAGCTGCAATTCTCCTGCATCAAACGCTTGGGATTCGGCCTCTGTGTCTGCATTAAATCCATTATTCAGCACGATTTCCCAATCCCAGCAGTCCGACACCAGGACGCTGCGCGGATCCAACTGCACCGTAAGGCGAACGATCTTACTTCCGGACTCTGCGTGACCGGTACTGCGCATATCCGGTTTCTGTAACCACAGCCATATCGGTGGTTCGCCGATATAGCCCGGTAGCCGGTTTCTCATCTGCTGGATCATCCATTCATATTCTTCCGGAAACATATAATAGTGTGGATCTCCTATCAGGTAGCCACGCCGGACAGCAAGCTCCCAGACTTCCTCAGATTGTATGGTCCAATACGTCTCTATGACTTTCACACTCCTGGACAACCGATAATTCCACCTTCTATGTACAGACATGCTGCAGAAAGATCATATCGTATGCTCTACCCTGCTTCATGAAGACCAGGATTACCGATTTTCATTTTCATCATTCTAAATTATACTCGCTACATACGTTTCTTATCGGATCGTATACGTAATAAGGTGTATATCACCGCGTGTTGGCGGGGCTCCGATTCTACCGGGGCTTTTTTTAATAGACGACTCCGTAGTAATTGACCGCGTCTGGATAAGATGTCCAGGCTGCTTTTTTTACCCGGAACACCCATATAGCAAGCCACTAACAAATATCGCTTATAGAAAGAGTCCCGCAGATCTGCGAGACTCTTTTTATTATACAACGCACCTTGCTCAGGCACCCATCCCGTGATTATATCCCAGCATCTGTGTAACCCCTATTTATTTCAAGAAAGATCGATGAGCGGATGAACCAGTGCTTCTGGCAGCCTCTTCATCTTCTCGATCATATCATCATTCCCTCGATTTCGCTTCTTATCTCTCTCCTTCATACTTTTATGCATTTAAGAATTAATTGCTGTAGTTTCGACATCCGCAGAATTGTACGATTAAACCATCTTCTCAATCAAATAAAAGGTGGAATCAAACATGCACACTTCCTTATGTACCAAAGAACAGATCCTGGAGCAGGCGAGCAAAGAGAACATTCCTCTCAGCTCATTCATGTTCGACAAATACGTATCCTGGGGATTGTTACGGTCCAGCCTGCGCAGCAAAGGATATCACGGTACCGAACCGGCTACTTATGCCCAGGCGATGGACGCGATTCGCCTGATTCATCAACTGGTAAAGCATCGGCATATTACCAAGAAAGATACGCTATTCGTTTTATACTGGGCAGGCTTACCCGTTCGAACCCCTATCCTGATGAACAAGCTTTATGACTACCAGCAGCAATTCCAAGCTCGGCTGATAACTGCAGTCGAAAACATCAGTAGTGGATCTGCATTTGAGGAAAGTCTGAAAGAAATCATTAAAGAGGAGATTCTTATGTCCTTTACGACTCCGCGCGGCGGACGACCGAAAAAATCAGACCAGGAACGTATGAACGCTGAGATTGAGGCGAGAAAAGAAGCAGCGCTTCAAGCCGAGCTGTTTTTAGAAGGCTTTAAAACACTTGGCTACATCGCTTTTCCTCTGATCGCCAAGTTTGTAGGGGATCCAAAGCTGCAAAATACAGACATGGAAGAATTTTTAAAGCAGCAGGCTATGTTTCAACTGGAGACCTGGCTGCAGCCCACTACCTTTACACGTCAAAACAATGAGGAGATTCTTGAAAATGTTGTCCAGTGGATTCGAAGCTATGCAGCTGCTCTGGCTGCAGCTCCCTTTTTACACTCCCCTGCAGGGGAAGGAATTCGTGAATTGCTGAGCCTCCCCTTTTTTACAGCCAACCCAGCTGGCTGCCGGCTGCTGATCTTTTTGCTAATGGCCAGTGGACTTGCTCCAATGATCGTCGACTATTTATCCACTCCTGGGCGTCTGCAGAAGTGGGAAGACTTTTGCAAGCAGCTGAATGAGCAGATGGTTCTGAAAAATCAACCCAAGTGGCAATCCTCATCTCTGTTCCCGGTAAAATAATGAGCTCCTGAGCCCGCGTATAAGGCGCTAATAAGGTATCGATCCTGATTGGTATACCTAAACAGCTACCAAATATGGTCTAGCAGCCAGCTAGGGGCCTCAAATTCTGCTTTTAAATAAAACCCCAGAGTGTTCTGCTGCACTTTCTCGCTACTCTTTGGTGGATCTCTGCACAAAGCCTTATTCCTGAAAAGAGGTGTATCCTATGCGCAAAATTGGTATTGCCCTGGGCGGCGGAAAAGCGTTCGGCGTTCCCGTCCTAGTGCTCCTTGTGATTGCAGCTTTTGTGCTCATCAAACTGACAGCTCCCAAAGCTCCTACGACTGGCGCCTATGTGTATTAATTTGAACAAAGCGAGCCGCATCATGGCTCGCTTTGTTTTATCCTGTATAACGTTTTTCATGAGACTGTTTATATTTGTATAATTTTTTCCTTATGTTACAATTATACGGAAAAAAATAAAAAGGAGCATACATATGTTTAAAAAAATCATTACAAGTACCCTGGCAGCGTCTCTATCATTATCCCTTTTCGGTGTTGCATCAACGTCAGCATCCGCTGAGCCATCAGCAGAAACCATGTCTGTACAAGCGCAATCTGTGACCTACGGTCCCTATTCGTTTGGATCAAAATCCACAAAATTAGATCTCGATGGAGGCGTGGATGTACGTATATTCATTTACAATCCTGCTCCAAGACAGCTTGTATACTTCACGGTATATGCTAACGATGGTAAACAAGTCGTGGTTAAAATGCCGATGCGTGCCACAGGACCTGGTGGTGCTGTGTATCAATCTACTGTAGGATTTGGTAGTTTCCATGGTTCGGGCTACCAAGTATCCATTACCGCCCCCGATGGTGTTAAAGGAACTTTTTCAGTTACACCGGTCTGACTAATGACCATTGATTAAATAATGAAAACCCCTGTCTTCTAAATTGGAAGAACAGGGGCTTTTTACTCTCCTCTACTCTTTCTATCCCAGGAACAACTATGTAATAAGAGTAGGATGAAGTATACAAATTAGGATACAGCTTCCTCGATATTACGAACCTGCAGATAATTTTAAACAGCAGACAGCCTGGTGAACAAGTTGTCGATCTATTTGCCAGAAGAAGCATAGGTCCGGCTGCCGCCAAGATGCATGGGCGAGAATGGATAGCCTTCGAAACCGATCCACAGCACGATGAGACCGCGCTGCAGCGAATTGATCGCACCGAGCGTATCGAAACGGAAGAACAAGCCAAACCACCGCTACACAGCCATCCACGCACTCGTTCTACGCGCTTACGCTAGCGTACCGTGGTTCCGCATTCTAACCAGAAACATCGCTAAACTATAGCTTTCTTTTTAAAGCCTTCCCCGTCCTATTTGTCTCCTCTGAGGCATACCGGTGTTAATTTCCCTCTTTATTTTTGTGGTATTCGTTCTATTGACTTCGATCTCTTTGCCCTTCTATACTCGCTGGCAGAGGTGATCCTATGAACTATGCTGTAGCCCGGCTGCTTGCTTCCGGAAGAAACAATGACCGAGCAGCACGCCGATTTGCTATCTGAACACGTCCAGATTGAGTCGTTTTTACAATCGCCGCTGACCGGCTTTGTTTTGCAGCAAGACAGCGGTCTGTTTTGGGATTTTGATCGGGATCGGCCGGGTGTATTTACAAGCAGCTGCCTGCTGCCGGATCAGCAGATCGCGGAAGCCTGGCGCATCCAGCTGATCGAAGAGTCCTTAGGCGTATTTGGCCTGCTCTCCCTGGACGCTATGAATCGAGCTTATGTACTTTCTGAAACGTATACAGTGGTGATCGAGCAGCTTTATACCATCCCTAAACCCTACCGTACGCGGTATCAGGCTGTACAATTACTGCTGTGCAGTCATACACAGCTATCTGCAGGCTAAGTGACTGGCTGCATGCTACAAAAAGAATGGGCGCTCTATAATCAGCTGGCTCAAGATGCTTATTGGATGCAGGCCGCTTCCCGGTCACTCAAGCTTAGGTTAGCTGTATAAAACCTACCGACTTTTAATAGACTCCTAATTCCTTTGTTAAGCCTACAATTACATTGAAAATAACAGTGTATTATTCATGCGAGGTATGCGCTGCGACCCGCAGGCGGCGGGCTTCTCATTAAAAATCCTCTTGAAATATAATGCGTTTTAAAATATAATATACATGTATCGTTAATGATAATTTTCTAAAGAGTGTATGAAGAGTAAAAAAAGTTGTTGTAAAGTTAACGATACTCATATATGCGAACGAGGCTTGCTTTTGAGCAAGTGAAATTTTGGCACTTCGCATACCGCGCCGGGCGGCATCTTGTTTATACAAGATGTAAAATAATTAAGGTATCTTTTGATACTACAGTCTTATATTGGGAATTCGAATATTTGACTGGCTTGGTTTATCCCGTAGGGAGAAGGTCCCTGCCGTTGCCAAATTATACTATGAGAAGACCTTGAGCATATCAAGGTCTTCTCTTTATATTAGGAGATTATGCATTGGGTCTATTAACTGTCGAACAGCTACTTACGTTAAATAAAATTCCCAAATCTAGTGAGCTCACACTAAAAATTATTACAGATTTTTACCTTCAGCACTTATCTGATCGACAGTTCCGAATGGAAATAGCTAGTCCTTTAAAAGAGATTAGAATACGATTTGAACGTGGTAATCTTGCTCATCTGCTAGGTATTCACCATATTTTAGGGAATCATGGTGGTGGATATAATGGTTTCATTCAATTAAATAATGAAAATATTACTTTTGAATCATTAAAGGCAGCTAATAATAGAACATTTAAAGATGACGAGCTCCGAATGCTTTGTTTTCCATTTCTATATCAAATGATGCAAAAACCTCAACTTCAATTAGCGAAGTCAAATGATCCTACTCAAGCAAGTTTCGTTTTCCGGCATCCACTTAGCCAAAAATTTTGTGAGTTCCGGATTCGTAAAATTAACAAAGATCCAGAATCTCGATTTTATAGTCCATTAAGTTTTCGAGTAGGAAGATCAGAACCATTCACTCAAGTAAAAGTACGGAATGTAGAAACTCTTGATTTGAATGACAGCTATTAGCTGTTAGAAGACAAAAAATAGAAGATATGAAAAATGAGTTCTACTTAACAACTAGTAGGACTCATTTATATTTATTTAGATACATAAAGATATATAAATTAAAAATCAAAGCGTTCTTGATCTTCAGGAACACCTTTTTTTTGCTTATCTTGTTGACGCTGCAGCTTCTGTAATCGCTTCATTTTTTGTTGATCTTTTTCTTTCTGCTTAGTCGTCATAGTAAAAAACCAAGGTTCGGCAAGTCCTTCTGGATACAAAAAGTGTCCCATTGCGAGTCGGCCTTTATCATCCAGGTGCGCATAAGCTTCTGTGATCGTCTGCTCATTACGAATCAGTTCTAGTGGAGAATTTTCAATCCTGCCATCCTTCATCGCCTGTACAATCTGCAGCCCCTCCGCCTCACTACAATGCAGGAGCTGATCAGGTTCCGCCAGTGTATAACCACGAACTTGAATTTCATAGGTGACCTGCTCCCGCTGTTTATAATTCATCGGATACTCAAAAGGCGCCCATTCTTTTCTTTCATTCATTCGGATGTTGGGTGGATAATCTGGATCGCTTGCTAATAACTCTGCTTCTTCGTATGAACGGTCATCGAGTTGATTAATTTCCAGCGTGTCAGCAGACTCGGATTGCTCCCTTCCAGCAGCTTGCTGATCAACTTCCTCGTTTTGAAGCTCCTGGACTGCTTTCTGAGCCTCTTCTCTGGCAATATCTTCTTCATACCTTATTCGCGCCGCTTCCCGCGCTTGCCGGCTCTCCTGGATAAGCTGGAGCGGATTGTACGCTAACTCAGCCTCCTCACCTACCAGCTTAGCTGCTTCAAAATCGATATCTACGTTCGCCTCTTCATTTGGACTATTCTTAACAATGGCATGCATGTCTTGTTCTTGGAGTTCCCGGGGCGCTCCAGGCTGTAATGGTCGCTTGGCCGCTTGTTCTGCGAAGGTTAGAACAGGGGTATAAAGAAGGGTCGGCACCAGATCCTTATCCGCCATACGCGTAATCACAAACAAATCATCCGCGGAATCCCATGTCTGCCCTTTTAAGAGCTTGTACTGACGTTCTTCTTCATTCCGCGGATCGCGCCGAATAAAAAATACATACCCTGGCTGAAAAACGCCTATAACGTATCCATAATTCTGAATCAAAAAGGAAAAAGCAGCATTCTCTTTGCCTGCAACCACAAAATTATCATTTTGCCCTGGCTCAATAGGCGTAACCTTGTATTTCACTTCATGCAAAAATGTAGGATCAACCATACGGGTGACACCGCCGACCACTCGCTTGTCAAAGAAACTATCCAGAAGTAGTACCCAGGCAGTCGGTACAGATTCAGTAGCAAACGTATTCATTTTTCGTATCATATTTGGAACTTTCGGAGGGGTGGCCAGTACTTCGACAACCATGCGCAGCTCTTCTTCTCCGTTTTCCTTTTGATAGGCAGCCACATCTGCTTGAAGCTGCTGAGCACCAAAAGGCCGCATGTCTTCAAAGACCCGGTAACCGGCCGTTTCCAAACGACTAAAAACAAAGCGTTTGGTATACGCATGCGGAAGCGATTCACTGCGGAAACAGTCTCTTTTCAAATGCTTGAAAGAAGGCGCTCGATGTGAACCCATTCCGGAGCGGTCATTATCGATAAATCCTTTATCATAAACCAAACGGGTCTGGCAGATCGCACAAAATGGGGTACGTAAGCCTTTTTTGTGCATGTTCCGCACAGCTAATACCTCCGCCGCTGAAATTTGGGAGGAATCCAGCTCAATTACAAGCTCATCCCCCATCTCCTGCAGCGTTGCACTCGGAAACTGCTCTTTCCATCCATCGAAATAGTTTAAGTAAGCTCGCTGCGCCATAGCTTATCCTCCTCGGTATCCAAATTCAGCACCTGGTAGTGCCAATCCAGATGAATTTTATAATGTATGCCAATGATTACTACTCATTTCTATCCATAATCGGTTTTTGTTTGTATAGGTCTTATCACTTTTTCTAGGTATCATACGTTTTAAACCGCGTATTGTCGCACTATAGAATATCAACCGCTATACTAAAGAATAGGCTATCCAGGAAAATTTTTATTGCGCAGACCAGCGTCCTTAAAGGAGGTCACAACAATAGTATGAAGTATGCCATCGATAAAGTTGCAGGTAAGCGCTATTCTATAGCAGAATGGAAGATTCATTGTGAAAATCGAACGATAGGCAGATGTGAAGTGTGTGGCGAAGATGTCTACATACGAGCAAAAGAAACAACATCAACAGCAGCTCATTTTGCTCATTACCAGGGCACAAAATGTCCAACCAAAGCTGGAAACCGCACTCCTTTTTTAAACCTTCGTCCTTCGGCAATCGACGAGAAGAATTCGCTGGAAATTAGACAAGAATTAGAGCGGCAATTGTATAAGGTGTATAACAAGTGCAGTGCATTAACCGGTGGATTGAGAATTGCTACCTTCCGAAAGCTGATTCAAAACTGCCATCAACGAAATGTCTGGGCTTATAAAGGCTTAACCTTCAAGTATGTTCCTTATCTTCTTTTAGCCAGTCATGAAAAATTCGTTAAAGAAGATCTTACCAGTACAGCTCAGATCAATTTTTATTTTACTCTAGCCCCAGCGATCCGCTACAGTGACGATTTATGGAATCAACAAAAAAATGTCGCTCAATCCATTTGGAAGGTCTGTCCAGATGGAGAAATTATCAACTATCCGATTGATGCGGATTTAGATGTGGAACCCGAATGGTTCAATAGTACAAGAAAGCAGATAAAAAAAATGATTTTTTAATCGAGCTTTCCATTCTTATGCTTCGGAAAGGTATACGACTGACGATGAAAAATATTAATTTGGCTGCTTTAAGAGCCATACGCAAATCACATAATCTCACCTTAAAAGAATTAGCTGCTCAAATGCAGGTGTCTCCCTCTGCGATCGGCATGTATGAACGAGGGCAACGTACACCAGATATTATCTATCTATCGCGGCTTGCCGCTTTACTTGAGACTCCTATCACCTCTTTTGTAGACGAAGGGGTAGCGTCAGGAAAATGCGGATTTACAACGCTAAGATCACTCCCAAGATTAATAACCCGATTTTAACAACGATACGTGGAGGATTGGTATTTATTTTATCTGACATTGGATGAACTTGTTCCACGTTGATAGGGCTTGCTTTTCACCTCGTTATTCACAATTGACTGGATTTCATTCTATAACTAAGGATTCAATAAATATCTCGATTGCTTTTGTATAAAATTCAACTCTTGGAGTTATAAGTGAAAAATTTCGTGAGATTGGAAACCCATTTATATCAAGTAACTTCACTTTACCAAGTTCTAGTTCGTTTTTTATTGACGCGTGTGAGAGTATAGAAATTCCTAGACCAGCTTCAATAGATTCCTTAATAACTTGCGTACTCCCAAATGTCATATACTTCTTCGGAGAAAACCCCAATTGTTTAAATCCCTTTTCTTGCATTTCTCTCGTTCCAGAACCTTCTTCACGAACTAACCAAGTCTCTAGGTTTAATAACAAGGGGTCTATTTCCTTTTGTTCTGCTAAATGGTGATTTGAAGGGACTGTAATTGATAACTCGTCAAGAGAAAATGGTATAACCTTTATATTTTCATTATTAGCCTCTCCTTCGATTATCCCAACATCTACCTCGTGTTTCTTTATTAAATCTATAATTTCATTAGAATTTTTTATAGTAATGATTGGATTTAATAATGGATAGGATTTAAGCAAACTGGCAATTTTATGAGGAAGAATGTATTCTCCGAAAGTATAACTTGCACCAATAGAAAGAGGACCACTTGCAGTATGTTTTAAATCATCAATGAGTCTTTCCATTCGAGTATAGAGACCTAAGATGTCCTTGGCGTGATGAAATACTATTTCTCCAGCCTTGGTAAGTCGAACATATTTGTTTGTCCTCTCTAACAATTTTATCCCCATGTTTTTTTCTAACGTTTGTATATAATTGCTGACTGCTGGTTGTGTCATATGGAGAAGTTCAGCTGCTCGAGTAAAGTTCTTTTGTTCTGCAACTGTAGTAAATACAAGTAAAGATTGATCCATTATGAGTCTTCCTCCTTAGAATAAAATGGGGTCTAAGAAACTTCAATGATAAGTAATTTTATATTACAGCTATAATTATAATCTATTTTACTTATTATCAAAACAAATATACTCTTAATACAAGGAAGCAAATATAGGAGTTGTTAAAATGAATACATCATTAGCAAAACATAAAAAATCATCCTCGAGAGGACTTTGGTTCGGTGGTGTTGGATTTACCTTTATTATTGCATTAGTTGGTTTTGGATTATCACAAATACCCGGGTTAGATCATGTTGGTCAGCTCGCCTGTGCAATCATCATTGCAGTAGTTTATCGACAAATTTGGGGATATCCTGAGAAATTCCGTACTGGAATCCAATTCTCTGCCAAAAGGTTGTTAAGGCTTGCTATTATCCTTTTTGGGTTAAAACTAAACATTGATGTTGTTTTTCATCAAGGGTTAGGTTTGCTTGCAAGAGATGTCGGAACCATCGTTTTTTCAATCCTTCTTACAATGTTGCTTGCAAAACTATTCAAAGCGAATTCTTCCTTATCCTTGTTATTAGGAATTGGAACAGGGGTGTGTGGCGCTGCTGCAATTGCAGCCGTTTCACCCATTTTGAAAGCAAAGGATGAAGATACTGCTATTGGGGCAGGTATAATTGCTTTAGTTGGTACCATTTTCGCCATAACATACACTATCTTACGTCCGTTTCTCCCTTTGACAGACCTTCAATACGGTGTTTGGTCAGGTGTAGGTCTACACGAAATTGCTCATGTTGCCTTAGCAGGAGCGCCTGCTGGTCCAGATGCACTTGCTATTGCTTTGTTAGCGAAACTAGGTCGTGTTTTCTTACTCGTTCCACTTAGTTTTATTCTTATGTACTGGATGAAACGAAAAAATAAAGTTGAATCAGATTCTGATGCTAAAATTGAATTTCCATGGTTTCTCATAGGTTTTATTATCATGAGCTTATTTGGAAGTTATGTCCTTGGTCATTTGATTACCGTCCCAACTAGTGTCATGAATAGCATCTCTTTCTTCACTTCCTTTATCCTAACTATGGCTATGATTGGATTAGGTTTAAATGTTAGTCTAAAAGACCTTAGAACGAAAGCGTTAAGACCACTTCTAGCAATGGCTATTACATCTGTTTTGTTATCTGTTATCACATACTTCACAATGTAATTAATTGTAAATCAGGAGGTTTCTTAAATGAATAAAATATTATTTCCTACTGATGGTTCGGCTTATTCTGAACATGCCGCAAGAATGACAGGGGAGTTCTTGGAAGCTTGGCCAAATGCAACAGGTGTTGTGCTTTACGTCACGGTTAAAGAAAATTACGCCTATGATTTTGCAACTGAAGCAGTGGATCGATACGAAAAAGAACTTAGTAAACATATTGAAAAGAAAATTATGGAAGGAGTCCTTCAACCTTGGAAGGATCGTCTTGAATATAATCATCAAATAAGTCACCAAAGTCAAACCATTTGTCATGTTGCCCAAACAGAGGAAGTAGATCTTATTATATTGGGTAGTCATGGAAGAGGTGTTTTTGATCGAGTATTGGTGGGCAGTGTTGCTCAAGGGGTGTTACACCGGTCCGAAATTCCTGTCTTGATTGTTAAGAAGTAATTCTTCAAATTAAGGGCTTACCATAAGGTAAAGCCCTTAATACTCCTATAATCCTTTAATTCTTTAATCCTTTTCATGTTTCAGATAATTTTCTATATAAAGAAGCTCTAGATACATTTGTAATTTCACAAATTTGATTTACAGTCATTCCTCCTTCTTTATATAGTTTAACTGCATAATTCATACCTGCGTGATTTTTATGATATTTCTTTAATCGACCTTTAAACTTTCCTTCTTTCTTTGCTAGCTCAATCCCTTCACGCTGACGCATACGAATAAGATCTCGCTCTAATTGGTTAACGCCAGCCATTACCGTAATTAAGAATTGGCTGTATGGATTATCTTCTGATAAATCTAACCATGTATCCTTGAGTGATTTTAAGTTTGCCATTTTACTGCGTATTAAATCAATCATTTCAAATAAATTCTGCGTACTTCGAGTGATCCGAGTTAAGTCTGTAACATAAATAATGTCACCTTCCTGTAAATCCTCTAACATTTTTTGAAGTTGCTCACGATCCTTTGTTGCTCCAGAAACTTTTTCTTCAAAAATGATATCCATTCCGATTTCGTTCAATTGCTGAAATTGCCTTGAAGGATTCTGGCTAGTTGAACTGACACGTATATAACCGATTTTTCGCATCATACCACCTCGTTTTTGATACAAGTCTTATGAGACACTCCCTACTATGATTTTATCTGTCTACTACACTTGTATCAATAGAGTACACTCTATTGATATATAATTGAACTAATAAATTGAAAAATACAGAAATGGGATGATACTGAATGAAAATTGCGAGAGGTAGAGAATTGCTTACACCGGAACAGAGACAGTCTTTTATGCAAATCCCTGAAGATGAATGGATATTGGGGACCTACTTCACTTTTTCCAAACGTGATTTAGAAATAGTTAATAAGCGAAGGAGGGAAGAAAACCGTTTAGGGTTTGCCGTTCAATTAGCTGTTCTTCGGTATCCCGGTTGGCCATACACTCATATCAAAAGCATCCCAGATTCGGTCATACAATATATATCGAAACAGATTGGTGCTAGTCCATCCTCGCTTGGTCATTATCCTCAAAGGGAAAATACACTTTGGGATCATTTGAAAGAAATTCGAAGTGAATACGACTTTGTAACTTTTACCCTGAGTGAATATCGAATGACATTTAAGTACCTTCATCAATTAGCTTTGGAAAATGGTGATCCCATTCATCTACTGCATGAATGCATAGATTTTCTAAGAAAAAACAAAATTATACTGCCTGCTATCACTACACTTGAAAGAATGGTGTGGGAAGCAAGGGCGATGGCTGAAAAGAAGCTATTTAATACAGTTAGTAAATCTCTTACAAATGAGCAAAAAGAAAAGCTTGAAGAGATTATTACTTCGCAGCATCCATCTGAATCTAATAAAACGATATTGGGTTGGTTAAAGGAACCACCGGGTCATCCTTCACCCGAAACATTTCTAAAAGTAATAGAACGACTCGAATATATACGAGGAATGGAATTGGAAACGGTACAAATTAGTCATTTGCACCGCAACCGCCTGTTGCAGCTGTCTCGCTTAGGTTCAAGATACGAGCCGTATGCATTCCGTGACTTTCAAAAAAATAAACGTTATTCGATATTAACCGTCTATTTATTACAACTTACTCAGGAGCTAACGGATAAAGCGTTTGAAATTCATGATAGGCAAATACTTAGTTTGTTATCAAAAGGTCGTAAGGCTCAAGAGGAAATCCAGAAACAAAATGGTAAAAAGCTAAATGAGAAAGTTATACACTTTACGAACATCGGACAAGCATTAATTAAAGCAAAAGAGGAAAAATTAGATGTTTTTAAGGTTTTAGAATCGGTTATTGAATGGAATACCTTTGTCTCTTCAGTAGAAGAGGCTCAGGAGCTTGCACGTCCTGCCGACTATGATTATTTGGACTTACTGCAAAAACGGTTTTATTCACTAAGAAAATATACGCCAACGCTATTAAGAGTATTGGAATTTCATTCTACAAAAGCAAATGAGCCACTTTTACAGGCTGTTGAGATTATCCGAGGAATGAACGAATCCGGAAAGCGAAAAGTGCCTGACGACTCACCTGTGGATTTTATTTCAAAACGATGGAAAAAGCATTTATACGAGGATGATGGTACAACAATTAATCGTCATTACTATGAAATGGCTGTTTTAACAGAACTTCGGGAGCATGTTCGGGCAGGAGATGTTTCCATTGTGGGCAGCAGACAATATAGGGATTTTGAGGAATATTTGTTTTCGGAAGATACATGGAATCAATCGAAGGGGAATACGAGATTATCAGTTAGTTTATCATTTGAAGATTATATAACAGAGAGAACTAGAAGCCTTAATGAAAGGTTAAAGTGGTTAGCTGCCAATTTCAACAAGCTAGATGGAGTTTCTCTTGAAAAAGGAAAACTGTCACTTGCACGCTTAGAAAAAGATGTTCCAGAAGAAGCAAAAAAATTTAGCGCAAGCCTCTATCAGATACTACCAAGAATAAAGTTAACTGATTTACTCATGGATGTGGCTCATATAACAGGATTTCATGAGCAATTCACTCATGCTTCCAATAATCGAAAACCAGATAAGGAAGAAACAATCATTATCATGGCTGCCCTTTTAGGAATGGGTATGAATATTGGCTTGAGCAAGATGGCCGAGGCCACACCCGGACTTACATATAAGCAACTAGCCAATGTATCTCAATGGCGTATGTATGAAGATGCAATGAATAAAGCCCAAGCCATATTAGTAAATTTCCATCATAAATTACAGTTGTCCTCCAATTGGGGCGACGGTACAACATCCTCATCAGATGGTATGAGAATGCAGCTAGGTGTTTCATCACTTCATGCAGATGCAAACCCACATTACGGGACTGGAAAAGGAGCCACCATCTACCGTTTTACTAGTGATCAATTCTCTTCTTACTACACAAAGATTATTCATACAAATTCAAGGGATGCGATTCATGTTTTGGATGGATTGTTGCACCATGAGACGGATCTAAATATAGAAGAGCATTATACAGACACGGCCGGTTACACAGACCAAATATTCGGACTGACTCATTTATTAGGATTTAAATTTGCTCCTAGAATAAGAGATTTATCAGACTCAAAATTATTTACAATAGATAAAGCAAGTGAATATCCAAAATTAGAAGCCATTTTACGTGGACAAATAAATACAAAGGTCATTAAAGAAAATTATGAGGATGTTTTGCGATTAGCTCATTCTATAAGAGAGGGAACAGTTTCAGCATCCCTTATTATGGGGAAACTAGGTTCCTATTCAAGACAAAACAGCTTGGCTTCGGCCTTACGTGAGATGGGCCGAATAGAAAAAACGATCTTTATTTTGAATTATATATCGGATGAATCATTAAGAAGAAAAATACAAAGAGGATTGAATAAAGGAGAAGCCATGAATGGATTAGCAAGAGCTATTTTCTTCGGAAAACAAGGTGAGCTTAGGGAACGGACTATACAACATCAATTGCAAAGGGCCAGTGCCTTAAACATAATCATTAATGCCATCAGTATATGGAATACCTTACACCTAACAAAAGCAGTTGAATATCAAAAACAGGCTAGTAGTTTTAATGAAGAATTATTGCACCATATGTCGCCTCTAGGTTGGGAACATATTAATTTGCTAGGAGAATACCATTTTAATTCCGAGAAAATGGTCTCGTTAGATTCTTTAAGACCATTGAAATTTTCTTAACGTTGTTAAAAATGGGGGAATCGTCTCGAAAATGTGCTTAGCGTTGTAAATCCGCATTTTCCTGACGCTACCCCACGAATGGACAGAAGGACTGCCGGAAGCGGCAGAGGAGCTTACAGGCCTGTCAAAATATAAGCCGTTGATCGAGGAAGCGCAGCGGCGCGCTGATGGAATGTGTGAAGACTGCGGAACATTCGCTCCATTTATACATCCGAGTGGCCTTCCTTTTCTTGAGGCTTTCTTTTTAAGCCCAAAAGAAAAGCTTCAATCGAGCCAGGAGATCGCCATGCTATGTCCCAATTGCTGCCGGCGCCTGCAGGTGCTTCAAAAAGAAGCAGATATCCTGGCCGTCCGGCAAAAAATAGCCCGATAGGACAGCAAAGACCCGGTAAATCTGCCGCTAGAGACCTGATCCTGCGCAACAGACTTTTCAAACCATACATTCTACTCCGTCCTCATGGCGTTTTCGGATACATATTCGCTGTACATGAAAACACTGAAACATAGGCGGTGCTCGCAATAAACATCCATTTTTATGAAAAAGAGTCTCTTCCGGCGGAAGGGACTCTTTTTTGAGCATAACTAACACTCACTATATTATTCAGGCACCTCAGCTAATTTCATATTATTCACTATAGGTACCTTTTGAATGGTATTAATTATTGACCATCTCGTATCGTTTGATCAAAGAGACGGTATAAATAAGGATCATTGTAACATCGATCTTCTTCCCCTTTCGTGGCTTCTGCATCTGAAAGGATAGTCGTTTGAACCTTGTCTTGCAGTACATTATACCGGTAACTTACCAGTAGATGCTGCCCACTTTGATGCATAAAATAGTCCAGGATAACATCCTTCTCCTGGCCGGTCCGCCCCCCTGCATCCGGATAGCACACTTTCCATCCTTTTTGTTGGTATGTAGAGAGATTTCTTTTCACGAAGCTGTGAAAGGCTAAAAAGGAATGCTGCGGGCTGGGGTAGGGAACGCTCAGATATTGTTCGCCAATCATCCGGTGATAGTCCACCCAGAGTTTCCGGCCATCAAAGGTCCGGTGCCCATAGTAATCGGTAAAGAGATTAAAATAGAACGTTGTTACCGGGTGAAGTAAAGGATCGGTACCGCCCACGTCTATCACCAGCCGCGGAGCATCTTCCGGAAACTCGACCAGATCATGGCCGCCCAGATCTTTCTGATCGTGCTCCTCTGCGCGCTCTATGTAGATACGGTACTGCAGAGTGCCGGCGGAGTGCCCGTAGTACTCCTTATGCTGCGCTGCCACCGCCTCCTGCAGATGCGATGTAAAATCTTCATGGGTCCAGCCCGACAAGCCGGACAGCACGGCAGGCAGGGCTATCCCTTGCTGCTCTGCAGAAGCAGCGGTAAATAGCCAAGGCTGGTCTTTCAGCGCGCTCATACGGCGAGTATACCGCTCTTCCGGAGGAATCCGGTAATCATAATCTGTCTCATAGTCGTAAATCATAGGGCTGAGCCGGGGCCTGTTCAGCTCTCCATCATAAAATGCTGCCAGGCGCTTGGCCGTCTCATCGTCCAGCTCTGCGCGGCTTACCACAATGCTGGAGGTGAGGGTATACTGCAGCAGCTGGTATTCTTTAAATGCCCGAGCCATAAGCACCAGCACTCTAATTTCTTCCAGACTTTGACACTGTACATCGGTATGCATCACCATCCAGCCAAAGGGTTGTCTTCGCTCAATGTTAGAAGCGACAAATTCAATTGTGGCATGCGAAACGTCTAAAAACTGAAGGTGGTTCAGCAGCAGTGCTTTTAAATCTTCAGCCATGATAGGAAATCCTTTCTTGGATAGGATGGTTGGATCGTATGAATAAACTGCTCACCAGAAAACGGGTAACTCGCGTTCCAGCATATCCTGTAAAACGGCGGTAGCGGTCTGTTCTGCCGCTCTACATGCCGAAGGCATATTTACTTGGATCTACTGAACTGGGCGCTCTGGGCAGCATCCTGGGTTTCCATAACGTCTGAAATCTGCTCGCGAAGAAGCCGCTGCTGTTCCTGGAGCTCTTTCAGCTGCTCATTCAGCTGTTTCCGCTGCTTATCGAGCTCCAGCCGGCATTGCTGCAGCCCTTTTTCATGAATAGCGATATACGTATAGGGGCCGCTATGGAATAGCTGATACGATTGATCCTGGTAAACAAGAGCATCTACAAACGACGAAGAGTAGGCTGCTGGCACGACCACATAGCCATTTTCCTGCAGCTGCTCCGCGTACATCAGCTGCGCTCCGATAACCGGCAACGGAAGGTCCAGTTCCGCACAAATGCGGCTGCTGAGCGGCAGAGCGCTCTTGGTGACGATCGCAGCGGTCTCGCGTCCGTAGTGCTTGAACAGAACGTTCTCCAGTCTCTCCTGCAGCACACTTGTTATTTGTTTGGCTGATAACGGTTTTTCGCTGCCGGCCGCCTGGCAAGACAAAAACAAATCAAAGCCGTCGGTGGACAGCTCGATCTGATACTTGATGCCATAGAACATCATAGAGCGTTTGGCCACTACCTTTTTCGGTACCGGTATCTGTAAGGCTTCTTTGGTCTCCAGCCAGAGCCGCTCCGGATCCTCCCGTACATTCCGGGCTACCCATTCCCCGCACTCTTGCTGCAGCTGATCGTAAACGGATACCTGCAGCCAGTCCGCATGCCGCTTGCCGAGCTCTTCCTCTTTACGTTCACCTGCCTCAGTGATCCATACGCTACAGCGTAGGCCATCCCACTTGAGCTTGAGATGATAGGTGTCGCCGTCATCATGCAGTACGGACGTCCATAACGTTTTATACATACCTACCTCCGCTTATCGTGAAAACTTTTTAATTTAATTTTTAAATCCTTGTATAGGCTTTTCCTCACTATTTGGAGCAAGTAATGCAGTCATCCATTCGCTCAGTACCGCACCAGGTTTCCGGTACCGAGAAACATCAAATCCTGCCAGTTCAAGAAGTTCCAGTATCGAGTTTTGCCGAGTGATTCCTTTATCTTTCTCAATATCTGGTGCCAGCCATAATTCCCGTCCACTTTTATCCTGGATAATCAGTTGAAAAGCTTGGGCCGAATGAAAATCCATATCGATTGGATAATAAGGAGCAAATCGATTCGCTTTTATTGCCAGTTCCTGAGTGGGATAGTAAATATACGAGATAGGGGAAGGAATGAAATGTTTATAGCGCTGTAGTGCTCTTTTGGCCATACTACTATCACTCCAGGAGTGCTCATCTCCTCCAAGCAAAACCAAATTTCCTTGATAGCTGTAAAGGGAACCTGATACTGGGCGGTCGTTAGAGCCGGAATCTTCTACCTTCCGAGGATCCATATAGCTATCCTGGCTAAAGCACTGCCATGTTTCGCCTTTCCAATCCAGATCATACTTTACTACTCGGTCGCGAAAAACCTTTTGAATCTGTTCCTCTGGAATCGGGGGCACTTGAATTAATCCACTAGAGGGTAGTAAACGCATGATCTCTTCTGCATCATGTGGACCAGTCCCCCCGTATCCTGCAGTGCCGCATTGTGCCCACAACTGTTCTCCATATTCGTCAATAAGAATCATACGCGCGCTCCGTATAGAATCCAAACCGCCGAATGGACGATCCGAATCGATATAATAAAATCCATCTAAAACAGCATCGTCATGATTAAAATAAACATGAATCGTTTTTATTCTTCCCATCTGACCGATCGCATCTATAATTTCGTCTTCCACTTTGTAAAGTGGTGTTCCTTGGATATGAAAACGCGGTTTGGACGGTACTGAATTCAGCTTATTAGTATGCCTTTTATGGGCTTTAATGGTTTGCTGCAAAAAAAGACAAGCATTCGGGCGCTGGTAAACGGCCGATATTTTGCCTTTTTTAACCCAAGCCATTAGTGTTGCTTTAGAAACTTCCAACTCTTGCGCGGCCTGATCTGCACTGATTAAATTTTGCTGCAAAAACAAAATCAATTTCTCTTCTGGATGCATATTATACCTCGCTATATCAAATTAAACAGCTGTAAATTTTTGATTATATTATTTATTTCAGCTATTTAATTCAGTATAATTGGTATGAGTAAGACAATCAACCTGTTATAGCAAACGCCCCTTCTTAATTAAAAGAAGGGGCGTCGTTTCTGTTGGGATCACTCGGTCTTGATACGCACTCCTTACCATTGTGCGCTTTCACCATGAAAGTTCAGAGGGCCGCCTGCAAATCCCTTGGATCACGGGTTATTCTGCATTAGATTTAAATGTATATCCGCTCGGGAGATGAAGAGCTTTATGGTACTCGCCAGGCTCATATTCGAAACCCTTATCCGGCGATGCCTGTACAGGTCCAAGTCCATGATCAAGATGCACGGTCGTCAACAAGGGCTTCGATCCTGCCGGTAAGTCGATAAGAACCGTATAATGATCATTGTCGCTAACAGCTCTCCCATCTTTCTCATAGATGATTTGCAAAGGAAACGATTGATCCGGAAGAGCCGGACCCTGATTTTCAATTTGTAGTACATGATAGTTTGACTCAGGGAGTTTTTGCAGATAGGGTTCTGCATATTCTTGCTTCCAATGAACAAGTTGCTGCTGCCGGTTCTCTGCTTGCTCATAGAGCCGCAGATAATCTGTCGTGAAGGCCATAATAGAGCTAGCTCCCCAAGCCCCAGTAAAACTTATAAAAAGGCTACCTACTACATATAACTGAATGATTAATTTTAAATCAGACGCACTGAGGTGTTTTCCTTTAGTACGCGTATCCATCAAATCGGCCATCGTTTTCAAACAGCATATCGACAGGAGAAGGATGAAAAATCCATAAAAAGTGATGCTTGTGAATACAGAAGTATGCGGCAATGCAGAAACATAGACCATTTGCTCATACTGAGTATTGATGTGCTCAATATTCATTAAAAAGTCCTTTCTATAGGCATAGCTAGATCGTATTTATTTTTACGCAATGCGGTGCTGTAAACTGCTGCCTATCCAGATGGACTGTTATAGGGAGCAGCGATCGTAACTGCCCAACCAATAAGGACCGCTCCTATAATCATTGTTCCAGAAAAAGCGCTCACAATGAAAAGTGCTTTACTGCGCTGTTGAAGAGAAATTGATTTATCGATAATCAAAGGACAATATCCAGTAAGTACCATGAACCACAACGGAAGTATCATTATAAATACGATCCCCAGCCAAAAGATGGCCCCCAGGCTTGCATAGTGTGTAAATACAGAAACAGTCATAACACTTCTCCTTCTACTGATACATAGACTTATTCAGCTTTCCATGACATTTCCAGCGATTCTAAGCCTTTCCAGTCGCCAGACACACTTACTGTTTTACCGACTGCATGGCCTGCTGCAAGCTCATGTGCCATTTTATCTGTAATATCGTAATTTTTCCCCATCACCCGAACGGTATAAGAGATGGCTAATGGTAAGCGATCGTCCAGGCTTTGCGACGTATACTTTGTATAGACCCCTTCTACTTTACCGGTCACATGAAAGACAGAAGATTGGACACGCTGATCAGCATAGGTCATGGACTGGGCGATAGATGGACCTGCAAGATAAATACTGATTACAACCATGAGGACACCGGCAAGAATCACACTGATCCTCATGAAATAATCTTTATTTTCCCTTGCAGTAAAAACGCTCTTACTCATTCACTATCCACTCCATTCATTAAGCGATTCCAATTCGTCACTTCGATTTGGATCGATTCTACTTTGTTCTCGTCACCTATAAGTGTGACGGCCTGACCAGGCTTCAATACATGGACCATGTTCGCGGTGACGTCATAGTTATGACCTTTCACTTGAATCGTATAATTCTCGGTTTCTACCGTTCCGCCGCCACCTCCAAGTAAGCTACTTCGTGTGTTCGAAAACTTTTTATTGATGGCTTCAACCTTACCTGTAACTTCAAAAGCAGATTGGTTACTCGCTGGGGTTTGAAAAGAAGTTAGAAACGGAACAAAGAAGTAACAAAGCCAGATAAATGCAATCACACCTGCAAATGTGATGATCACATTAACGTAAAAATCTCTTTGGCGAGCCTTCATCATATATTTTTTGATCATTCTTTTTCTCCTATGTGTTGTTTTCAATATCATTAGCTTGGAAGCCATTTAAGAATTAATCCAGATAGGACGTCCAAGCCAGGGCACCGATTCAGTCTGTCTTCAAAGTCTCCAGGGCATCCGGCAGCTCGCCAATCTGCTCCAGAACCTGCGTTACCGTTTGTCCAGTCAGGAGCTCGGAAGCTTGTTCATTCTGAGTATATGCTACGCTCCATGTGTGATCGATCCGATCTACGGCCCGTGCGCGGTATCCTTTCGCCATTAATGCTTTTACGATTTTTCTCTTACTATTCATCGTATACTTCCTTTCTACTCTCAGCAGGCAGTAGTTGTTCAGATTTCAATAATTGATCCCTCTCCTCTTTCTTGAGAGTTTCTTCTAATAAAAAACTATTCCAACAGAAATCCATTTGTATATATTGATGATTCGTAATGTTCCGTAACGCGAGGTACACTAAAATGATTATTGTGAGAATAAACAATATAATTTCCCAATGTCCCTTGAAAAAATCTGACAAAGTAGGATGAATAATAAATAGACCCAACTGGACAGTCAGCAAGATTAAAAAGCGGGTCAGCATACTATCATTTAGTACTTTCTTCTCGCAAAAAACTTCCCATTGATAGAGACGATGACTAATTTCAATCCGCATACTAAGATGTTCATCGGAAAGGATTTCTTCTAAATATTTCTGCACTTGATCTGCGGGAAAAGGCTTATAGGTAACCCGCTTATAAATGGAGTACAGCAAAAAGAGAATTACAATCAGTGTAATAGCGCCCCATAATATAAAAAGTACGTTCATTGATTCCTCCAGTAAAAATTGGAATTATGCGTTTGGACGTAAAGACCCTTCTGGCGCAGCTTGTACAATCACTGCAGCAACAATGATACGCGGCAGATCCGGATCGCTAGCATCGTACAGCAGCTGCTCTCCGGCACCATTGTATAAAACAAAATGTGTAACATAGCCGTGTTCGTCCGCTATATAAGACTCTGACATAAGCCAGTCGGTCTTTGTCATTGTTCCATCCGTGATCACGTCTATCGCACCGGTTAGGATCTCGGCGCCTTTACAATTTCCATCTATTGCAATACGGTATTCATTACGGTAATCAGCATCCTGCAGTACAATCTGTACCAGGTGCGTTGTGTTGAGTTCTGGTAAGTATATGTTCATCGTGAACCTCCACATGTTTGATAGAAAGCTGCTCGCCGCTTGGGTGAGCGATACCAGAGCTGTTCATCTGGCATCAATGGATCTTTAGCTCCCAGCTTTTTCCCCAGCTGCTGGAGCTCTTTACCGACTGCACACTGTTTGATGCAATAGCGGTCAATCGTGCTATCCTTTTGGCCGCCGGGCTGCAGGGAGTCCTGTAATTGCTGCCGGATGGTGCACGATCTGCAGATACCATCGAGCCGGGCGCTGATCTCCTGGACAACTTCACGCCGATTCATAAATTCCGATCCTCTCGCGCCTGGCGTATACGTTCCTGGTTGTCTATCAGCAGCTGCCGCAGATTCGATTTTGATCCTTCAATGCGGAAATGAGGAATACCGGCTTCTTTCACAATTTCAATAGCTTGCCAGGTACTTTCATGCGACGTTGCAGTCAGTAGTAGGAAAACAGCGTCTACTTTGGTGAGGGCTGCCGTGATCCGCTTGATCTGTTTTTCATCATCATGAATGAATTCAGCCCCCGTATCTGTTACCGTCTGTTCAACCCACTTCTTCATCCCGCCGACCACGGCAACCGTGTAGCCTTCAAGGAAGGGAGAGGGCTTATTTTTTCGCTTAGCCAGGTTAGCTACTGGTTTTTTTTTATTTTTTGTAGGACGATTTTCTTCTGGAAGCTCCGTAAACAGACGAGAGATCCGGGCATACCGAGAAAATTCCGATTCTGACGTATCGATATTGAAAAAACAGGGGATGCCTTCTGTAAGAGTAAGCACTTCGATATCTTTATAATGGATCGGATAGCGCTGCTGCGGATCTTCGGTCGATAAACAGTACCACTGGTAAGATTCTCCGAGCTGAATCGTACCGGTAAGTTGCAGGATCGGCGATAATGTATCGTCCCCCTGGAACAGCAGTTTGATATCCACAATACGGTTGGCATCCAGCTGAATACGTACCTGCGCCTCATGTTCCAAATCATACTGCTGTACCATGAGCTCCGTAATTCGGTAAAACGCACCGGCCTCGGTTTGAAGTACACCCCCATGAGCCATACGACCAAATACTGCATTTTCCCAGTGAGTGACTGGAACTGAAACCGATTTTTTCTCGAGAACATCCTGGGTAGATTCAGACGTAGACAATGAATGAGTCCCTTTTGGGGTTTGCCCATGGTCATTTTGAAGAAGTGCATTCCGCGTTTCCTGCAGGATGTGTTCCAGCCGGGATTCTATATTGGATGCTTCCGAAGAAGACCGCAATGCATCCATCAGCAGTTGTTTGACTACGCGCAGCTCTGCTTTGGTATCGCGATGCTGTTGCTGCAGAACGTCCTCTTTTTGCTGCTGCACTTTTAATAGCTGCTGCTGCTCTTCCAGCTTGCGTTGTAGTTGTTCACCCAGCTGCCGCTCCTGCTTCAGCTGCTGCTGTAAGCTTGTGATCTGCTGCAATGATTCTTGCTGTTCAGACGCCTGAGTTTCCCTTGCATCCCGTTCTTTCCGGATTTGCTCCCGTATGTCTTTGTTTTGCTCTTTGACTTGCTGTAGGTCATTCTCCAGCCTCTCTCCACGCTTACGGATCGTGTCCGCTTGTTTACGCTGCTGTTCATAGCGCTTGGCTTGATCTTTCAACTCTTGATATTCTTTTTGATCGATCGTTATCGAATTTTCCGGATCTTGTGGTTTGGACAGTTGCCGAATCAGTACATCCAGTAACGTCTTTCTTTTCATAGTGCCTCCTATATGAAGAGAACTAGGAGGCGAAATAAGCCTCCCCTTGTTCTGCTTGTCCCTATTCGGATTTGCTTTTATTTTCCTGTGATTCTTCCCGAATGGCTTTCCACTGAGCATCGGTAACGATCTTACCTGTAAAACTTTGCGCCGTTTCCTCATAAAGAAGTACGGGCACATCATTTTCATAGGTAGCTTCACTGTCATGCGAACCACCGTTTATCAGCATTTTATAAGCTTGATTGATGAACCAACCCTCCATGAAAGCTTCGTCTTTGGCTTGTTCCGGCGTAACAAGGGCTTTTAATTCATTGCAGCTAATACTGAAAGTAGCCGATCCTTGAACCAATACGCGCTCTACATTTTCCTGTGTCTTTTCCATAGTTATCGCTCCTCTATTTTTGAATTTAAAATGGCTCACTCGTGCTTGCCTACTGAGCTCTCTTTAGGCGGAAAATAGACAAGGCTACTTCCATCCGGGAAGTTTATTGTATTTCTGTTGGACTGGTTCCGTTAAATTCCCAGGCATGTCTGCATTCTATCTGGAAAGATATTATTTTTATGGCTGTCGCTATACACATCTGGGAACCAAATTTTTATTTGCAATCTCTGCCGAGCAAATGCTGGATCGATTCCAGCAAATCAAGGTTGATCGTTATTTCTCTTTTTTTCTCATCCACGTGGACTTTATCTAAAATGTCTCCGTAGGCATCCTCGATAAATTCTTGGATATCCGATGTCTTTACGGTACTGTTTGTCCGTTTTCCGCCGGACATGAAGTAATAGGTTTTCATTTTTCCCATTGATTTGTTCTCCTTCGGCCTATGAATTTTGGCTTTTATTTTCCTACTGGCTGAGACAGCGGCAAATAGTACAGTACGTCTTTTGAAGCAAAAATAGCCGTGTCGTCCGGAAGCGACCAGATCGGTCCTTCTTGATAGAAGCTCATCCGAGCGAGCTCATAGTTGTTATATCCGTCAGTGACCAAGTAGTCCAGATCAAAGGCTGGCGGATCTGCTGGATCATACGGTACCCAGGGTAGCGCAGCATCGATCGCCGCCCGGATCTCGTAACTGTCATGATCAAAAGCTTTCATGCCGTGATCCGGATGAGTAGCCAGAATGTAGTTGTAATGGGAAAGGGTCACTACCCACTCGGTACCGGTTACTGCAGCTGGCACTTTAGGCACCCCTGCTGTAATCGTTACAGTCTCTCCGCGGACCGCCCGGTGCCGGTCATTTCGCGCGGCAAGAAGTTCTCGGAGGACGCCGTTTTCAGACTCCAGCGCTCCGATATACTCTTCCGACTCGCGTTTTACTAACCGATCGGCTCCGTAGAGCCAGCCGCTTATTCCTTTTGCTTGGTAGCGGTTCTGGTTCGGCTGGATCGCTGTCAGTTCCAGCTGATCCATGCCGTGCATAATGCTATCCCCTGGTTGCAATCGTTCCATATTAAAAACTCCTCTCATTTGACGTCACTTCGCCGGTTACTCGCCTTCGCATATTTCAAGGTCTTGCTCCAGGATTAAATCTACGTCCTGCTCCAGGTTGCCCACCACGGTTACGCGACCGGATTCTTTCAGGACTGCAGACAATGGGTGAACAGTGCCCGCCTCACCGCCGCCCATGCCCTCCTTGCGGACCAACACCGCCTCGTAACCGGCGTCCCCCGGCAAGATCACGTAGTAATACTTGTCGTTCTCGCGGGTAGGGTACTGCTCCGTGGTGAGGATATCCCGCGCATAGATATTCGGACGCGTCGCTCTTGCTTCAGCGATGCAAAAGTCCAGCGGTGAGAAGTCTTCAAGCGCCTGCCCCTGCAGCAGCGGATACAGCGCTCCGATCTGCATCAGCTGCTCGGTGTATAGCGTCTCCCCGGTTAATCGATTAAACGATCTGAAGTCGTATTTCATGCCTGTATTCTCCTTTCTATGGTCAGCCAGCCACGCTGCTGCCGCCGAGCCAGCCAGGCCGAGCCCAGGTATTCTGGCGTCAACCACTTTTCGCCGGCACTGTGCAGCCCGCAGGCGCCGGTTTGGCTGTCTCCAATACTGATCACAGCGGCGCAGCGCAGCATGGAAAGCTGTATATAACACATCCGGGCGACCACCGGATCCAAATCCTGTCCCTGCAGCAGTAGCTGGCTCGCCGGGATACGCTGCTCCTGGCAGTGATTGAATAAAGCGATCAGCATCACGCCTGATCCGCAGGCCGGGTCCGTATGATGGATTTCCTCACCTTCAGGCAAAGCAGCATATGCCTGCAGCACGCCTGCCGCCATCACCGATGCCGCTGGATAAGGCGTAAAATACTGACTCAGCCGGTCGCTCGTCAGCCTCAGCTCCTCATACATGCTGCCAAGGAAATCCTGGCCAGGCTGCTCCTGGTAAGCCATATACAGCAGGGCATGCAGTTTAGCTATTTTTTCTTGCTCTGCCGGACTGTACTGCTGGATCAGCGCCAGGTATTCTTGTTCCCGGATCGGATAGGCGTGGTGATCCAGGGTGTTGGATATCACGCAGGAGCTGACCCGGACAAAATCCTGAAACACTTTCCATTCCCCGTGCCGGTAGCTGACTGCGCGAAACTGCTGCAGCCAGGCAGCCCGGTATCCATCTTGCTGAAGCGGTTGCTGCAGGGCCATATGCCTTCCTCCTTTATAATCGTTTACTTGTTGTTATCTGAAATGCATTGATTTAAATCTGGAGCATCGCTGCTGGTGCTTTGCTTATGCTTCTTGTTTGGCCAGCAGCAACGTGCCGTGTTGCGGATCCATCGTCAATTGGTAAGTGGGATGGGTTTGCTGCTGATGATCGTTCTCGCTCAGCTGCTGACCGCAATAGGGGCAGGTCTCCAGCAGCGCCTGCTGCAGTTCGAAGACCGAATGATTGCATGACGGGCAGTGCGCTTTGGAGACAAAGATAGACATTTTCATAAAAGCGTTCTCCTTCCGGTTGTAGTACTGGATAATACCAGCAGGGTTTTTCAAATGATCGGGTAGCATAGGTTCGTTCCTTTTCTTTACGTATTCATTTACCGGTTTGGGCAGCGCAGCTTTGTAAAATAATCAGTTGGTAAGCTGTGCTGAACAGATTCAGAGTAACCGGGTAATCCGCTGTTTTAAATGGTGGGAGAATCAGGGCAGCCATGTGGAGCTGAATAATCTTATGGATATCCTCCGGATTAAACGGCAAATCCGCCGCCGTAGCCAGATGTTCCACAATGTCAGCCAGCGCTTCTTCCGGCGTTTCCCATGTAGCTCCAGGAATACCGCAGATGACGCTTTGATAGACCAGGGAAGCAGGTGCCGATTCTTTCGGCCGGGCCGCATACTTCTCGATTTCTTCCGGCGTCGCTTTTCGCAGGCAGCTCACCATAAAGCTAGGACCGTAGCCTTCCAAAAAGACGCGTTCCTGGCTTCCTCCGCGGTAAGAATCCCCTTCACAGGTCCATACGACACCCTGATTTTCTGGCTCTTCTGCCTCCCCGCAGCCCGTCATGACAACCTGATCCCCTTTGATTAAAGTACTCATTGATAATTCCTCCCTGATCGATTGATTTGGTTTGAACACCCGACACAGCCTACTGCCCTGTTTTCAGTCCAACTGTTTTAAGAACGCAGCGACTTCGCTTTCCCGCTGCAGATGATGCTTGACCGGTGCATGATACAGCCCGGGCTGCAGCAGGACTTCACTCATCTGCAGGTAGCTTTCCAGCAGGCACCGAATAATGTGCTCGTCTTCCTTCGGAACAGGCTTTCCATTGCGGTCTCTGTTCAGGTAAGTATGAATCGGCTGCATCAAATACGATAATCGGTGGATGTTATGATCAAAGACATTCGTGTTTTCCCGAAGGAGGAGCAGATCATTGGTATACGGATCAGCGGCATGCTTTTTGGATTCTGCAACGCGTTCGCGTTCTTCGGTGACAAAATCCACTAAAGCAAAGTAGCTGGTCATCAGGGAGAGGAGCTGCTGCGTGTCTGCCGGCAGCTGCCTCCGTTCTTCTTCGGTGATCAGTTCGGCAAAAGGATTGTAATGTGACTGGAAGCGCTCTTCATAGCCGTACTCCACGAACTGGTTCCGATTCGGATCAAACCACTTGGCGTTGGTGTATTTGAAGGCGGTAGCGCTTATTTCCAGCACATTTTCAGTGAAGAGTGCTTTCGCATACTCTTGTATCCGGCTAATCTCGTTGACGCTAAGCCCCAAGGCGAAAAGCGTATCGACGTTCGCCACGCAATTGGAGACCAAGATATATTCAATATGGGGACCCCAAACGCGGCATTGCGTAACCACCATGTCATTTAATCGTTCCAGCTGACTTGTCATCGCAAATTCTCCTTTATTCCAATCGGTTAGTGTACCATCGCTTCCGGTTGATTTTCTTCTGGCGCGACCCATACTTCATTCCAGGACATGGAGAAGTGATCTCCTGCCTCGGCCTGCGCCAGGGCAAGTAAAACCACATTCCCCATTTCCATGGCGCTATCTTTAGGTACGGCGTTGCCGATATACTCCCGCGCCTTGGCATCCGCGCAGCCGATCAGTTGGAACGGTCTGCCGTCCGGAAGATGCGCCGGGAAGCACTGCAGCATGGCCAGCTCATACGTGGTCAGCGGCCGATGCCAGGTACCGTCTTCGGCAATGATCATGTACACGCCGCGGTCCGTATCCTGCGGGATCGGGCGGGGATCGGCGATCGCAGCTGCGGATGCATGCACATCGGCGCTGCCGGTGACCGTTTTGCCGGTTTCCTGCCAGTCCTGTACGCCGAAGGTACCCGAGCGAGGGGAATTTCCCAGTGCCGGATCTGCAATCAGCTGGGCGCCGCTTTGCACGTCAGTCACACCGGTGACGGTCGCTGCCGGCAGCCCGGCATCTTGCATCCGGAATTTGTCGGTATAGCGCCCAGGGCGATCTTTGATGCATGGATCTGCCACGGCAGCTGCCGCTTGCATCGTGCGGTTCGCGGAGCGGACCGTTTTGGCCGTTTCTTCCCAGTCTTGTACGCCGTAACTGTCCGGCATCAGCTTGGTGTTTACACGCATGTCTGCAATCGCCAGCGCCCCGCTTCCGAAGCGAGTACCAGTCACGCATGGAGCCGGTTCATGCATCCGGACAATCCGGTACGTAGCTGCATGTCGGCTGGAACGCTCGCTCAGGTTCGGATTCGCGATATCTGCGCTCTGCAGATCACCGGCACCGCCCGCCGGCTGCACACGGAACACCGGTAGATGGTCCTCGTGCTGCGAGCGAGGGTCGGCAACCGACGTGACCCCGTTACTTTGCCCGGGTCCGGACGAGCTGGTGACGGTTCGGCTGGTGTTTTCCCAGGCGGCGACTTCAAAGGCGCCTCGTCGCGGCTCATGCATCACGCGCAGGTTCTGGTAATCCACCGTTTGCAGATCCCGCCAGTCGCCGCCTGCCGGAATCAAGGCCAGGCGCATCCAGGTTTTAAACTGCAGCTTTGACAGTCGATGAAGCGGGCCACCGGCGCCAACATCCCCGGGATACGGCAGGTCTTTGAGAACGTCGCCGATCGAGCGCAGCGGTTTTTTCTCCGGATACTCAATAAAGTTCGGGACCTGGGTTTCGTGCCGGGCCATGATCAGGAAGCGAACCCGGTTCTGTCCCAGCCCGCCGATTTCGCCCAGGTTGTGATCCGGACGGATACTGACGGCATAGCCGTACTTGATCAGCAGCTTTTTGATTTGTTTCAGCAGCGACGCGCCTCTTGTGGTAATCCGCGGTACATTCTCGAGCTGGATCACGCCGGGTACCTTGCCGCCGTATTCATCGCAGGCCCGAAGCGCCAGTTCCAGCCCGTGAACGGTCAAATAGTTGAGCGCCTGGTATTTGTCTGACTTGGCTTTCTCGTTGGGCAGCAGCCCGCTCAGCCCCTTACAGGGCGGTGAGCTGAACAAGAAGTCCGGGACCTGATACTGAAAAGCTTTCCATAGATCTGCAGGCGTGACTTCCTGCCATTCGGGCGGCGGAGCGCAGCCGTGCCAGGCCGTGTACTGCCAGCGTTTAAACAGATCCATGCATACGGAGGTCGGTTCGCCGGTGATTAGATCATGATTCATGCATGCGACAGGATCACTGTCGATCGAGCATAGAACGTTAAAGGAATGGATGTGACCGCCGTACTCGACCCGAGAACTCATATAGCCCAGGGTGGCACCGCCAATTCCTCCGAACAAAAGAGCGATCGTTTTCTGCGTGTTTACTTTAAATGGAGCCAAATCGGTTCCTCCTTGATTTAACGTTTATTAATTCGTTGTTTGAAGAAATATATATGGATAGTGCCGAGTGAGCAGAGCGATCAAGCTGCCGATCGGCAGCAGCCCCTGCTCCTCGCCTTCCTTATTGTCTTTCCGTAAACCAGGCCGTTTCAATATCGCTACGCTGCAGCCCGCATGCATCCAACACGTGGATATGGAATAAATCGTGCTCCATATGTACGTACTGCAGTTCCGATGTGCACGGGCCGATAAACTCCTCTACACACTTTCGCAGCAGTCTTTTGCGCTCAGGTGAATAGCTGCGGCGACATTCAAACTGAATGATATTACTGGTTTCATACGTCGTATGATCCAATGTATAGGTGCGATCATACCCAATCTTTCCTTTATGCAAAAACTTCGATCCTTTGAAAAATTGAATACAGGATTGAAGATCATCTTCGAGCGGACCGTCTACCCACTCGATCCGGATCACACCCGGATCGACCGTAGGCTGAATATAAAAGGCAGTGTGCCGGTACAGGCGCTGCAGATACTGCCGCACCGCGGTAGCCACACCGCGATCCAGCTGACGTACAACATAAGCGTTTTTCACGTGGTACATTCCTTTCGTTTCTATCTTTAAGCGCTTTAACTTCTTCATTATCCCGGACCGCCTGCCGCGCCTCGCATCGCTCCTGCCGGAAGCTCCCAGGCTTCCATGATCAGATCACTGGCTACAAAGCTGCGGTTTAAAGCGAGCTCCACCCAGCGACTCAGCCGGGCATCAGTCGGCAGTCGTTTTAACGACCCCAGATTCGCTTTTTCTTCCAGCGTCCATTTGGGATCGATAGTGTGCTGCAGCTCTTTCTCCATCCGAACGAGCCGATCAAAGCGATCCGGCGCAATTTCGCGCATCATCGCCCACAGATCTGCTGTTGAGAAGATACAGCCAAAGCAGCTGGTGCGGTTCCAGCCCAGCAGGTACGCTGGGTGCGGTAGGAAGCGGCGTTTTTCATACACATCCCAGATTTGGCGCTCGGACCAGTCGATCACCGGGCGCCAGGCGTGGACCCGGCGTTTTTTATTGCTGCATCGATGCAGCTCCACTTCATGGTACCGGGCGCGGTTGGCGGATTCTTCTCGCCGCTCGCCGCTGACGACCAGGATATTCAGCGGCTTTTCTTTGCTGCCCTGGTAGTCTGGATGATTACTCAGTACCCGGGCAAACACATCAATCTTCGCGTACGCTGAGCACCAGCGGGTGCGCAGATCCGCCGACATGGCCGGCCAGCGGCGGCGCGTCGAGCGCTTGCCCCTTGTGGTGGGCCAGTGCCGGATTTCGCCGTCTTCCAGATGGTAGACATCCCCGGTCAACGAGTCCTGCCGGAGCAGTTCCCCGTAGATCCCGTGGGATCGCCACTGGTAGGTGGTTTTGATACCATACAACTGCCCGACTGCTTCGATATAGCTTTCGGTCACGGGCCAGTCCAGAAATTCGGTATGCTGCTCCCCTCCCCCATCGATGGATTGGTGCCACAGCTCGATTTTTTCCTTGGGAATACCCAGATCCAGCATATGGAACAGGCAGGCCATAGAGTCTTTTCCAGCGGATTCGGCGATTAGTACCTTGTCGTACTGATCCAGCGGCAGCAGCTCGTCCTGCTGCCCTCTTTCCAGCTGCGTTTCGATCATGATTTCACAATTCATACTTTCAAATGGCCTCGCAATCTTTGAATGGTTGACTTCGTTTCTACCTATATAAATATACCCCTGTTTGAATCCGAAGTCAACGAATTATGACTATATTTTAGTCAAATAATGACTATTAAATGATCATAATTCGTTTATGATTGACGAGAAAGGCTTGCAAGAGAGCACTTTGATAACGTATGATCAGTACGGGTGATGAAAAATGGCGGTTCGCATGAGATTAACCGAACTGATAGAAACAGAATTTAAGCGGATGGGGAACCTGAATCAACTCGGTTCTATTGCAGGGATTCGATATAACACACTACGGGATTACAATAACGGCACTGCCATCACATTTAAGGCCGAGCATATTGAAAAACTGTATGAGCTGTTCGAGCTGGAAAGCTTTCATCAGCTTTTTGAAATCATCCCTGACGAGCCCTCTGAATAAGGGAGTACGTAGGAAGCAGTATCCAAAGTAGAACCTAATAGCGCTGATATAAAAAACGACTCCCATCATGGAAGTCGTTTTTTTGAATGGATTCAGAAAAATAGATACACCAAGGAAGTCACTTTAATTACAAGGTCTAGCAGTAGCCCAAGTACAGCAAGTATGATCGATACGATCAGGAAGGCGTTCCACAGGATCTGGTGAGCGATCCTAAATCGTTCCTCTGTCCATTTTAAGAATTGTACAATCCATTGGTCCCACTTTTCTCCGTTCATCGCTATCCTCCATTTATTTGTGCCATCTCTTTAGGATATACGATGAACAACCGCTTGAATGGGATTTGGCAAATGTTAAACGTACTTTATGGACACGATTTTTCAGGGCTTTGGGCTCACAAAAAAGCGCCAAGCACCTTAAAGGGCTTGACGCAATAGGGGAATAGACTACCATTCGATGATCCGAACGGTGTGTTTTGCCTCGATCAGCAGACTTTCGATCGGATGTACTTCTGCAGAGCCAGGTGCAAAATGCCAGCCGTCTGCCTCCAGGCGGATACGGACCTGGTCGACCTCATGACAAGCCAGGATGGAAAGCGGCGGACGATCCAGAGAAACAAAGCGGTAATACTCGCCCTGCAGATCCGCATGCACGACATACAGACTCAGTTCCGTGCCGGCAGCCTGCGGCGTAAACGATAGCCCCATTCGTTCCCGGTGCAGGAAAAGATCGATGTAGCCGCACTGCGCTGTATTCAGCAGCCGGTCGCCCTCGTACAACTGCAGTTGGAAAGAATGGGGATACCAGATCCCGCTTTGCTGGATCAGCTGCAGCCAGGCCGATGTCGAAGAAGCTTCATCCGGATAGCAAAACCAGTGAGCCGGCAGCTGACCGGTACCGCGATTGTCAGCGCGAATCGTATATTGAAATGGCTTCATACATAACCGTTTTTCAGTTCGTTTTCATTGCTGATCGCAAAGGGATCTTCTGCTCCCTGCCAGCGGTACTGCGGCCCCGTGGATAGGCTCCACGCTTCTTGGGCATAGGTGTATAGCGTGCTGTGCGTATACGGCTCATACGCGCGGAATACTTCAAGCCACAGCGTCTTTTCAGCAATCAGCGGAATCACCTGCTGGATAAACCAATCTACTTCATCCTCTTCCTCTTTAAGATCCATTTGAAATGTCCATATCCCCTGCTCTACCCGATTGCAGCAGGCAGCCTGGGCGTCAGGCGTGGTCCATTCTTCAGGCATATAGGCACTACCGATCTCGTTTTTGCCCAGTTCGGTTCCGCGGCTCAGCTGCGCCAGATGATCTGTAGCAGCAAACCCAAGATCGCTCCACTTCCCATCTCCGTCAACCAATGTGGTGATCCAAGGAATAAAAGCAGGCTTTAAGACTACTTTGCAGCGGATCCCCGTATAATCCCCCATCTTATTCCTCCCCGTCTTCTTGCGAACGCCGGTAGACCGAGCGAACCAGATCCATATAATCAGCGCTTGGCTGGCCATGCTCTTTTTCTGCCTTCGCCAAGCCCACATAGTCATAAAATGGAATGTTGATCCAATCCGAATAATCGATATTCCCTGTAAACTCTGTTTGTGTACGCAGCTCACCGGTTTGAATATTCATGTAATACGTCATCGCAGTGTTTCCGGATCGTGCTTTAGTAGCGTGGTCCGCAGAAGGATGGTTGCTCACACCCTCCGTAGAGGCTGCCGCCAGACCTGCAGGTAACTCCATGGCCACTTTATAGCTCACCGGCTGCAGCAGGGGGGCATGTTTCCAAGCAGCGGGCACCCATTGCGTCAGCCGGTTCTGCAGCTCCCCATAACTGGTATACAGCAGCTCTTCGTCCACCCACCGGATCACTTCCCATTCGTCTTCAGCGAGTAGATCCTTATCGTACACGCCTTCCGGGAACACATGCTGGACACTCCAGCCGTTATGATCGGCAGTTTCATCGATGCGAATGATACCTGCGTGTTCCAGGTGTGCCAGCAGCAACCGGTAATCCAGCGGCGCCGGTCCTACCGATGTCCGTGTATACGGTAGTCCGCTGATGCCGACCGTCTCCTGGCTAAAGTAGCGCATATCTGCCAGCCAGAGCATAATGCCCAGCTGATGCTGCACCGGTCCGCGCCGGGTGAAGTATAGAACCATTTGCTTGAGTTTCTCCACATTCAAGCGGGTATATCCGCTTTGCTCCGTCAAGGCAAAAGGCGCGTAATGATCCGACAGCAGCTGCTCTGTGCTTTGTGCTTGCTGCAGATAAGGATTCAAGAACGTCCGGACTTTCTCCACATCCTTGGCACTCATATGACGCTCCTGCAGCTTAAAGTAATGAACAATCAGCTCTGGCTGCAGTTCCAGATCGGCATAGACTCGGAGCAATTGTTTGGAGGGAGTATTTACCTCATCCTCATTTTTTTGCAGAGCGCTTTTGCTGATATTGATAAGCTGGGAAAACAGTTCACGGCTCATCGGTTGTTTGCCATTGGTATACTGCTGACGAACCTGCCGGATCTCCTCACCGGTCATGCCATGCTGCAGGCGATATTGCAGCTGTGCCGTTTTCAGTATGCGATTATCTTCTTCATCATTGGCGATTTCACTTTCACATACGGGACAAACCAGCTGTTGAGCCAAAAACGTTACTTCTTTACCACGTACATTATAGGTCAGCTGTGTTTCTGTTTTTACAGGTTCCACATCTTGTTGACAGGTATCACAATACATGTTCATCAATTGATCGTCACATCCTTCATTTTGTCATTTATCTAGTTCCTTTAGGGCACCGCTGTTAGGGCGGTGCATAAGGGAGTGAAGACACTCCCGTTATGTACTCGCTACTTGTTACTCGCTTGGATGAAACGATAAGCAAATCGCTCCGCGTCCAGCCATGAACTTTAATTTGATGTACGCTGTTTTCCCATTCAACTCTTTTTTGAAGAAGAAGACCGGTGTGTCGGGATATTCTCTGTCGAGCTCTCGTGGTTTGTATTCATCTCGTACCCGAAGCTTTAAAATTTCTTCCCAAACCTCGTCAATGCTATAAATTCCTAGCGTGATTAAATCTTGTCGATAGTTTCGACCTTTGCGCCGGATGAATTGTTTCTTGCCGATTTCAATATAATGTTTTATCGTCAGCAGAAATTCTTCCGTAGACATTTCATCGATCCAACTCACTCCCTCACCTCCTAAATCTATTATAACATAAATAACGCATATATGCACTAATTATTTTTAAATAAGTGCATATATGCGTTATTTAATTCTTTTCTTCTATCTGAAGACCACCAACATAGTAATTCCCGAAGGTATCACGGTATGGCTGTAGATCTTCTTTCCTTTTGGGCACCCCTTTGTTTGTAGCAGGTTCAATGCAGATCCGTTTTTGACAATTTCTACAGGGAAGAGATTTGGTTCGTTCATAGACATAAGTGGTTTCACTGTTCCCACACTCACACCGGTAATACGTTTGGTAACGCGGACGTTTGTTATCGTGTGAAAAAAGGATGCCGGTCCACGCTTTATCTGCATTATGGATCTGCTGCAGCAGGATTTTGGGCTTTGGAGCCGGGGCAGCGAAATGGATACCGGGCTCGATCTGTAGATCCGAATGGGTTGCTCCTTCTTCACTATAAAACTGATAATGTTGCTTTAATCGGTCTATGTAATGGATCAGCAGCTCATCCAGAGAACCGCCATCGATGACTATAGTGTGGATCAGCTGCTTCACTACCTCTAATCGCTCCAGCGGCTGCATCGAGGTTAAGTCATACTGCTGCTCCATCTGTTGATCGGTAGGAGATAAATGAATCTGAATCATGGGGTCACTCTTTCTATCGCACTCATATTCTGACTGATATACCAGTCAGTCTGGATATAATACCACACTTTTTGACTGGTATATCAGTCAAAAATTCACTTTCATAGTCGGATGTGCTTGAATTCGGTATAGTGAAAGCATTATGAAGAAAAGTGAGTGAATGCTTGTGATTACATTTGAGCCCTTTCGGGCTTTTTATAATACGCTCGGCACGTCGAAGTCGAAGAAAAGTCGGTTTGATCTGCTGCAAGAGGCTAACATTTCAAAAGATACAGCGAATCGCATATGGTATGATGGGAATGTATCACTAGAGATTGTAAATCGGTTATGTCAAACGTATGGATTACAGCTACATGAAGTGATTACATACGTGGAAGAATAGAATCAATGAACGCAGCGTTTCAGCAAGGAGGAACAGCATGATTAATGACGCAGAGCAAAAGTTATACCGGATCCTGTTTAATCACTACACCAAGCACCGGAGCATGCCGCCCTGGTCGCTTCTCAAAGCTCGGACAGGGTTGAGCCAGCCGGAACTGATGAAGCGCTTAGAATCGCTTCAGGAAGCTGGTCATATCCTTTGGGATGATCCCGATTCGCTGGAGAGTGTAAGAATGAATAAAGATCCGTTTATGAAAAGCCCGCCGCCGTCTTCCGGATCGGCTTACTTTATGGATTACTGATCGATTATAAAAGTCGCCCTTTACCTGGCTTTCATGCTAACAGGCTAAAGGACGACTTTTTATAGAATGATTTATATGACAGGTGCGATTCCTTTGACCTTCGCCTCTGCGGTGAATTTTTCTAATTCCACAAGATATTTTTCACATAAAGGAAGTACTTCCTCCTCAGGCTTCTCATCAAAAAAGTATTGTTCTATGGTTCTGGTTTGGAGTGGAGTTTGATTGGCTTGTTCTGCTTTAATTCCTTCTATTTCTTCATCGGTTGTATTTTCTTGTCTTATGATAAAGCCCATGGTTATCTCTGCATTTGCATGAGCGGTAACCTCTACTAATTTGGTGTGTATATTCTCATCTCGTAAATCTTTAAAAAATTTCAAAGTGGGGTTAGCACTAACCAGCTCCTTATATACATTTTCTTTGTCTTGCTGCTTTGCGGTTTTATGTGCATATTGCAGAATACTTCTTGCCGCATTTATAAATGCGCTGATTTCATACTTTAATTTTGTTAGATCTTTTTCGTTTACATATTGAATCATGTGCTCATAATGATGTTTAGACTCTTGTAATTTCACATCCAATGTTGTTCTGATCATCTCAAACCCTCCTAAATGATTACTTTCATATCATATTTTACCATGCTGAACGCGTAATTGATCGGCTACCACGGCAATAAACTCGCTGTTGGTTGGCTTAGTTTTTTTCAATTTTCGCTCGTATCCAAAAAGGTCAATGATGGCCTCGCGTTTTCCTCGCGTCCAGGACACTTCAATAGAATGACGAATACCTCGCTCAATTCGGCTGGGTGTGCTATGGTACTTTTCAGCGATCTGCGGATACAGTAGTTTCGTGATGGCACCAAGCATTTCAATATTATGATATACCAGATGGATGGCATCCCGCAGATAATGAAAGCCTTTCAGATGAGGAGGTACCCCTATTTCATTCAGCAATGAAGTAATCTCTGCATCGATATTGACCGGGGGTTTTCTTTTTTTCCCGGCTGCCGCTTTTTTGGCTGCAGCTCTTTCCGCTGTTTCTACTGCTTTTTGATTCCCAACCAGCTGACGGATCCGGCTACCCAGCACGTTGAGTTCAAACGGTTTCAGCATGTAGTAAGCTGCACCCAGCTCCACCGCTCGCTGGGTAATATGTTCCTGGCCAAACGCTGTCAGCATGATAATCTGAGGGACCGGCTGCAGATCCAGCTCCGGCAAGCGCTCCAGAACGCCAAGGCCGTCCAGATGCGGCATAATTACGTCCAGCAAAAGCACGTCCGGCGGATCTTCCGCTTCAAACGCCAGTTTTTGCAGAATATCTTCCCCGTTTGCCCCGATCCCGATGATCTCCATATCGGGCTGCCCATTAATATAGTCAGACAGCATCTCTACAAAATCCCGATTATCATCCGCCATCATAATGCGTATCATTTTTGTTCTATGTTCTCCCTTCAATGAAGTTGCTCTGTGTTATTTACCAATATTTTCTATGCATCATGATAATAAAGTAGTAAAATATAATCAGAAAATTATGATATTCTTCTTTATTCTACACCTAAAGACCTACTTAGGGAACGAAAATGAAATATATGGGAGATTTATTTGTAGTGGCAGTTAAAGAAGGAGGGTACCTTTCAATGAAATTGACAACCCACAACATCATACACACGCTGGAGGAATTGGCCGCTTTGCATCATGTTATTTATTTCCGGCCTGAGGATCTGGACACAGAGAACCCGGACTTTGTTCCAGATGCTACTCTCAAACCCACGCAGCCGAATCTAACCAAAATGGTGCAGCTGGCAGCCGCTCAGAAGCAGCCTATATTCATAGAGTGTATTTTGGCATCGGATGCTCTGGCTGAAGGTGCGATAATCGATAGCAGTGAAGAGGAGATCCAGGACCTGATGCTGCTCCTCTCTTCCGAGCAGCTCCCTCTTTTTGAACAGCGTATCGAAGCGCTGAACCAAAGTCTCGATGTGGAAGGTAACCAGCAGCCGGTCCAGATCACCGTCTATTTGTTCTCTCCCCATCTGACCCTTGCCATGACCGTATATAGCGAGGCACTGCAATATGTCGCCCAGCAGCTGGATACTACCGGACGTGCTCGTAAAGTTGCGGAGGAGCTGCTGGGTGAACCGATCGATGACGATCTCATTTCAGAAACGATCGAGCAGATCCGCAGCGGCATCCTTGAAAAATTCACTGCATTTCTTTTGCAAGAGCCAAGCTTTGCGTCATGCACGAATAAAGAGATGCGGCAGCAGGCTGTGTCGAATATGCGTCCCTCTCTCTGGCGGCAGTTTCAGAAGACCCATTTAAGCGCTCAGGAATTTCGATTCTCTTCGGAACTGCGGTGGATCGATGGTTATCTGCTTACTCAGTCTGCAGAACAAGTCTGGCAGCAGCTAAAAGAGCAAAAAAAGAAGAAATAAGAAAAAGGCGCAGTGTGATCTGCGCCTTTTTCTTATCTTGAATCAGCCTACGCCGTGAAAAAAAATGAATGTCGAACGCATGTATCGGTAGTATTCGGTCCCTTGTTTTTTAATATAAATATTGGCGGGAGTACCCGGTCTACCGGAAAAAAAATACATTTGATCTTTGTACGCGCCTTCTCCTTCTGTAAACTTCTCTAACTTTTTCTCATCTACATTTTCCGTATCTGTATACGTCCACTTTTCTCCATACGCTTCGATTTCTGGAGCATGAGCCTGCAAGCGTTTCACCGTGGAGTACAATGTCGGATGACGATTGTAAAGAAGTATGATTTCTACACCTATATAGAGTACACAGATTGCGCCGATCGTTAGCACCCATTTCGTCACTCGTTTGTACATAGTACCTCCTCTAATTCTGCCTTCCTTCCAGACTTTCCAACGAATCTACCCTAATGATTCCCCCTACCCTTTTCACCACTTCACATAATAGACACAATAATATTTGGTTATTATTGGTATTTATACTATAATTAAGAAGCAGTTCCAATATAAGAGGAGGTTTACACGTGAAAAAGTTTTTTAAAGGTTTTGCTTTAATGGCTATTCTCGGTCTCTCCGTCACTTCAGCAAGTTCAGCATTCGCAAGTGAAGCTGATCCTGCTGCCACTGCTGCCGCTATCAAACCGGATGTGAAGATTGAACAGGATTTAAGTACACTGAATCCTATTCATCCGTTCCAAGAAACAAAAGAGTATACCGACAAGAATGGTAACGAATACACCGTTACAAATACGTTTACCCCAAGCAAATCAGGCATTTCTACTAATGGCTCTGACTCAAACCAAGGATATGCAGGAGTGTGGACGTCTAAAGTTACATATGGCGTTATTAAAATGAGTTATCAATTCGATTTAGCAAAATCAGGTTCTCAATGGAAAATTTCGAACCCACGTAATCATGATTATTGGGGTGCCTTCATGAAATTCTCTGCACCTTCTCTGAAGGTGACTCGTGCCGTATCCACTTCCAGCCTGCCTGCAGAAGTTAACGCTTCTGTGACTGCTGAAATGTTTGATAATGCATGGGTTCCGCTGGGCAGCTCACGCTGGATCATGTATACTACGGTTTCAAGCTCAGGTTGGATGGTCGTTAACTGGAATTAATAATCAGTAAAAAAGACCAAGCTCAGGATCATACCTGGCTTGGTCTTTTTTTATTGGATGTTCTTTTTGTTTTTCCGAACGGCTTTAGTTACAAAGAAACTGATCAAACCTATAATGGCCAAAATGACTATTATATATAATAGCACGCTTATGAAGGATGCGGACACGCCTATCACTCCTCTCGTGATATGTAATAAATACAATACAATAAAATATCATATTTACCATTATTATACACCTTTTCGTATGGATATAGGGCTTATCTATCAGATTTCCCTTTTTTTCTATTCCACTCGATTGCCTATTAAACCGGATACCGGCCGTAACATATAATAAGGAATGGATGGATAGCGCTCATATTCTACCTTCCGTTGTTGAAGGATACCCTATTCTTCTATCCAACCCATCCCCTATTTTTGCCTTTCATTCTAGCGTTTACCTGCTATGTTCAATCCAGTACCGGATCAGCAGAATTATCAAATGAATGAATAGCGAAGCCAGTACACGCTCCTGTATCCATACCATGGTGCGCTTACTCCAGCTCACAGCTACCCCCTCCCTTTTTGGATTGTCTTCTGAATCTTAATCTTATACATATCGATCGCCCTTTCTTCATCGTGATATGAACGCGCTGGTCAGGTGCTATTCCTTCCCTGCTGCGGTCACTCATAATGAAATAAGGAGCCTCAGCGTTATTTAGGGTTTTATGATCCAAGCTGAAGAAGCGAAAAAGGCAGGTTAAAGTTCCCTTTTTTGGTCTATCGCGCAAAACGGCTCGGCTGCGGACGTTTCCCTTTCTTTCCGGTACCGATCGTATGGCGGCTTATCCGGCCGCTTCGAGACTGGCCAGATACTGACAATTCCGTGCGGTCGCTTGCAGCCCGTTTATTTCCGGCGCCCTGCGCTGCCCCTGCGCATCGATAAGTGCCCCATACTTCCTGCCAACCAGCCAACCGGTCGAGTCCGCAGAAAACCAAGGGAAGGCGGTTAAAAGACGGCTGCTGCCACCAAGGAAGTGAAAATTCTGCTCAGGATACAAACGGAATACCCAGCGGAATATGCGCCTGCGCCGCTTCTCTGACATACCGACTGTCCCGCCGATAGCAATCACCGGATGTTCCTGCTGAATAAGCTGCTGCAGCTCCTGCAGATCGGTACCGGCATGCCAGACCGGGATCGGCTGGAGTCCGGCAGCCTGCATCTGCTCAGCATTCTGCCGGGTCGCGGCAGGATCGCCAATCACATCCAGGTTGAAATATGCCTGAATCACGTCCTGGTGTTCTTGGATAAACGAAATATACGCTGCCAGATCGATAGGAGCGATCGCCTTGCCTTGCTGCGCCGCTCGCCAGACCGAGAACGCACCGGAATCCAGCAGTACCCGGAGCCCAAGCCGCTGAACATGCTGCTTCCATGCCCGGCGACCGCGCAGGTGGGCATAGGAGAACAATACGTGACGCGCCCCGTTATGAGCCGCAATAGTCAAGTCTCGCGGCGACCGGTCGGCTCCGGCAAAGTAGTAGCGAATGCCAAGAAGAGACAAACGCAGCCGACCCGATGCCGTGCGCTGGATTCGCGCCGCGCTACCGGCAATTTCAATCAGGATACCCAGCAGGGCACTGTTATAGCCGCGGCTGAACGCTTCCAGATCGCTACGGGTGACAGTGCGGACAGCATACAGATAATGAATAGCTGCCCGGATAGCCCGGTAAGGAAGAGTCAAAGGTTTTCTGCTGCTTGCCGCGCGCAGCTGCACAGATAGCCGGGTACATCCGGCATATAAATTGGCTTTGCCGTTAGCGGTTTCGATATAGCCGCGTTTTTTGAATCTGGTTAAAAATTGGCGAAGCAGGGTTCGCGCCGATGGTTGTTTATAAGGATACATATTTCAGGATACCTCTCTTTTTAAATCGTTGATCGTTAGGTGATGGAAAAGAAAAAGCCGGGAAGTCCCGGCTTGGTGGATGCAGCGTTTTGGAATGATCAGCCAGCAAAGTCATACTCGTACTGCACGTACACGCGCAGCTCTTCGCCGTCTTCATTGATCAGATCGACGACCAAATTGTCGGTACCGGTCGGCCCATCATCCATATATTCATAGTCGCGATCCTGCATGAATTTCTGTAGTCCTGCGATCGGCGACAAATGCGGGTACGCAGCCAGCAGGCTGATATTCCGATCTTCCCGGATCACGCACCACGGCTGTTCTGTCGCAGTTATCCGGGGCACGGCGCTGCCCGGGACACATACCCATTCGGGATGCGCTTGATTGGCTAGCACATGAACCAGCCGCAGCGGATCATTAGAAACGGTCTGAATGGCATGAACATAGTGCAGAATTTTTTCATACCGGGTGCCCCAGTACACCGGCAAGCTGATATCTACATCGTCGAAATCCAGTTCATCCCAGCCCCAGTAATGACTGACCCCCATCGCGTACTCTTCATGGCGCTCTTCCCACTGTTCAGGAAGAATAAATTCAATCTTCATTTCTCGCCCGTCGATCATATATTTAGCCACGCGTAGCTCCGTATGCGCCTGTTTCAGCAGCTCAGCAATGTGGTCGATATTCATTATTCAATCGCTCCTTATCGCCAGCAGCAGGGTCTGCTGCTGGCCTCATGGTTTAGTGTAAACGTTCTGCCTGTAAGGCTTCGATCGCGTGGAGGACGCCCTGTACAGCCGCTAAATGGCTGCTGGACTCTTCCGGACGGGACGCTTCTTCATACCGCTCCCGGCACTCGGAACAGATAAACCCGGTATCTTCGTCATCGTCGCATTCACAGAAGGAACACGGCGGATCTTCTTCCATAGCGGTCAGCCCTTCCGATTTCCGGAACTCTTCGGCGGTTTGCAGGATCAGCTGCACCGTGCTGACAATCGTGCTGTCATCGATCTGGTCATTTTGTCCGCGGTAGGTCAGGGCTTCATGAATCGCGCTTCGTTCCCAGCGGGTGATTTCCTCCGCGTAGAGACGGCGGTCATATTGATTGGCTACATTCTGCCGGAATCGGTAGATCCAGTCCCGCAGCTCTTCTTTGTTCCAAATCAAGGCTGCCTTCACTCGGCTCCACCTCCCAGCAGATTGCTGTTTGTCACCGTGATACAATGCAGGCGCATCCAATTCCGTAGGAACGGATCAAGCAGCTGATCAAACTGATCCAGCTTGGTAGCCATCAGGGCAATATGCTTGCCTGCCTGATGTTCTTTCTCGATCCCCTTGCCAATCCGCCGCAGGGTGATGGCATCCAGACCAATCAAATATTCCAGCTTGTACACTTGTAAATTTTGGGGTAGTTTCTGTTGCTGCACCCCGGCGCTTACCATTTCCAATATATGCATTAAGCCCTCTTGTTCATAAGGGACGGTTGTCGAAAAATACGGGTATTCCATGGCAAACTCTTTCAAGTTCCCACCTCTTTATGATAAAATGGTGGGGCGAATGGCCTCGTAAGCTTTCGCCCCGGCATGATCGTTCTCGTCAAACGATTATGCCTTTTTGCTGTTCGTTTTTTTAAATTGCAGTGTATCAGGCATGCTCATACTCCGGCAGCTGCTCCACGGCACTCACATCCCTGTCAATCATCAGGAAGGTGCAGCCTTCGCGGCGGGCAAGTGCGATCGCCTGATCAAGGCATTCTGCCAGTTGTTCAGCACTTTCATCCAGCAGATCCACCACCGGCAGAAAGAATCCATATCCTTCCTTCGCATAATAGATACAGCCCACCTTTTCCCCATTGTTCATTTTTTCAAGCACTGTAGGCTCGATATGAGCCGTAGAGATGGCCAACATGTTGTGTTTTTCCATCGTTTTTACCTTCTTTCTGTTGTTATAAAGACATATGCAGTAGATCGATATCCGCTTCCCGGGATATGCAGGTAGTCAGATCGATTAGAAATTCCATCCTTTCCGAAGTGCCTGCGATATGGACCACATCCAGTGGATCATTCGTAATCAGGTGCTCATACCGCGTAGAATCATGCTGCGTAGTGCGATAAGATGCCCAAAACACATAATTAGCTGGGTCAAGTTGACGGATATTCGGCAGGGTAGAACCCGGCTGCTGCTTTGCGCAGAATGTGCGCCAGCGTTCTTCCCAATCCGCTGCATCGATAAATTCGATAAGCATGTCCACCCCGCCGATATGAACCCGTGCCTGCCAAAACATTTCATGTGCGGCTTCCAGCTGATTGACCATTGTTGTACTATCCATTTGATTTCTCCTTACCTTTTATTTTTGGAGTAGGGGCGAATAGTATTGTACGCTTTCGCCCCAGCAAAACCTCTCTTATGACATAAATTTCTGTTATCTACCGCTTGTTAACTGCAACGAGTTCAAAAATCCGTGCCCCAGACTGACGGCTATATCGGCATTGGTATTTAATAGCGATGAAACCTCGACAATGTTATTTTCGCTACTCTTCATAATAAAATATCCATGATCGAAACTTTCACTGCTGTAGTTCGGTGGTAAGAAAGTGTACTCGTCCCACTTTTTCCCCTTTTGATGATACAGCTTAAATTCTGCTGCTTGTGTATGGCTCAGCGGCTGATATAACACATGCACGACCTCTGCCGCCGCTAATTCTCTTTGCAGTAGATCCATGACGATGCCGATTCGCTCAGCGAAGTCATATTCTACACGTTTGAATAATTTTCGTGTAATCATTTTCCCGTTTTTTAGTAAACAAATCCGATCATTAAAGATGGCAATTTCCTGAAGCGCAGGTTCTTTAGCCAGTGTACTACAAAAAATGGTCATGCTTGCTGTTCCGTCAGGTAGGCTCTCCCAAGCAAATACATAACGCGGTGGCTGGCTTGGAACAGGAGCCATAAAATAGATGGGTTTGTTTCTTTTTGGAATAGCTTGTGTCATCTGTACATCTCCCTTATTTAGAATAAGGGGCGAATGGCCTCGTAAATCCTCGCCCCTGAATGATCAATAATCGCTTGGCATGAGCACAGTCGTCACACTGCGATCATATTCTGTAATGATCCAGAATGGGGTTCCATTCGCAGTTTCATACACAGCGAGTAGCCGATCCGGATTAACCTTGGATAAGCCTTCGTCGTTTGCTTGCTTATCCTCTTCACAGCACAGCCCCCAATCTCCATCGATAAAACGGTTCATTGCATATGTAATATCGAAGTCAGTGAGCTCATGCCGAGCATTGACAGTAATAACGGTCTGACCCAGTGCAAATTTTGGTGGTTTGGTAAGTCCAATCACTTTTAATCTGTTTAACATGTTTATCATCCTCTCACTTGGTATACTCTTATTATATTAAATTAAACGATATAAGTCAACCTTTTTGTTAAAATAAACGATATAACATAGTAAAATTGTTAAATTAAACGTTATAATAGACTGAAAAATAAGCGATATGCAAGCGTGATTCGCTCTCATATCGCTTACTTTATATTTTAATTTTCTTGATGTGACGGTACGTACCAGATTAATTGTGACCCTTCCATCGCCCAATCGTGACACCGTGGACAAATATATTCCGATTCGCTTTTCTCTTCGTATTGGCAGACACAGCAATTTTGATTATTTTTCATACGTGAACCCTCCAGTAGTGTAAGAAGTGAAGTGAAACCAGAAGCAGCCTAAGCTGCTTCCTCCATCATCATGTTGTAGTTTGGAGCGATGTAACTGACTGCTGCTTGCGCTTTGGCAGCAGCTTGTATGATCAAATCCGAATCGCCTTTTAATCGGCTTGCCCAGCTTTGAATATAGGCGGCGCTATCTTCGAGCGTACTATGCTCAATACCAGCCATTGTACAGAGCATTGCCGAACCAATTTCAGCAATAAGTTCCTCTTTGGAATATTGATCAATAGAGCAGCTATCTGTAAATCCTTCACGGTTCAAGCGGCTGGAATGCCCCGTCGCATGAATCAGCTCATGATAAGCCGTAGAATAATATTCTTCCGGTTTTTGATAGCTGGATAATGCCGGAATTTCAATCAAATCTCTTTCGGTGTAGTATACCGCTTGATTGTAACCCACTTTAATGACCGGTTTATTCGCAAACTCTTGAATAAACTTCTCGGCCGTTTCCAAAGGTTGATGATTACGAACTTTATGCGGCTGCTTACTTTGTATACCTTCGATATCCGCAATGTGATAAAGGGAATAATATCGTTTGCTGCGATACGTTGTCGCCTCTTTTCCCTCTTTTTGCTCTTGCTCCGTAAGTTTGGTCTCACCTTCATAGTATTGAACCGCAATAAATTTTTCGGCTCCTTTTTTCAGTGTTCCACCATGATCTTTCATTTGCTTGTATGTCATGTACTCCCCAGCCCGATCCAGCAGCAGCAAGTTGATGCCTTTGTAGGCTTTTTGCGTAACATAGTTGACTGCCGGCAATACATCCCAGCCTCGTCTCCAGGGAATAACGCCTCGGCTCATTAGCTCCACAATACGCTCTGTCACCACGTCGGCAACTGTTTTACCCGTTTTTTGTTTTCTCACTTTACATTCCTCCATCGCGTTGATATAGTGGAATGGTAAAACGTCCCAATGTTTTACCAAACGGCTTTGCTCATCACAGCAAAAGCCGTTTTTTTGTGTCCACTTTGAGTTAAATTTCTTAACCCCACTTCTATATTATATTAAATTAAACGATATAAGTCAATCTTTTTATTAAAATAAACGTTACAAAAAGGGGTTTATTAACGTTTTGTTTTATGTTATGCTGAAGCAAAGGAGGGTGTTATGAAGACATTATTTACACTCGATCAACTTATGGATGCCAAGAAAATAGATATTGGCGATATCCGAAAAGCAGCAGCAAAAATGAACAAAAAAGTGAATTTCCCTACACTGGTCGCTATTCGTGATAATACGATTAAACGGCTTCCACTTGAAACGGCAGAAGTCATTTGCAGTGTATTACAGGTCACCCCGGATGACTGGATCAAAGTAATCGATTCCCCTGTTCCTTTGGAATCGCTCCCCCTCTCGTCGGCACCTATAGAACCACAAATTACACTGACGCTGAAAGAGGAACTGCAAAGGAAAGGTTGGCAGCAAGCAGACCTTGTTAAATGGCTGGATCAGCATCAGGTAGATTTTCGCCCCAATACGCTCAGTGACATTAATAACAATGAATCGACGCGTTTACCGGTCGATCTGATCGCGCCCCTATCGGTAGCCATAGGAAAAACACCCGGCGTATGGATGAAAGTAAGCCGGAAATTGTTGAAACTCAACGAAGTCATGGATTCATTAAATATAAAGCTGGATCAGCTTCAGGAACTATTGAAAACCAAAGGGGTAACCGTCTCTTTAGAAGAATTATCTGCTATTTATCATGGTGTAAACACCCATGTATCTATTGAGTTATTAGTTCATATTTCAGAAGTATTACAAGTCAGTGTAGAAGCACTTATTGAAACGAAAACCAAGTAAGTCATAGGATTCACTGTAGCTGTATACAAACCATACTTTGATAAAGAGGGATCGATATGAACGCTTATTTACAACGAGTAGCTGCCTCCATCCTCCCACTCAGCAAAGAACGAAATAATATTAAAATCGCTTTACAGGAGTGGTCTTTTGAAGGAAAAGTTGAAGATCATGAAAAGCCGACGGAGGTCTGTCAGCTATGCCAGAAGCAGGGACTTCGCTATAAGTTTTTGATCGAAAATCAGTATACAAGCCATGAACTTTGGATCGGATCGGAATGTATTGACCGGTTCAATATCAGTGTCGCTGATCCCCAGCAGACCGGACGATATTTGTCCAAAGAAGAAGCTCAGAAGCTGACAACCAAAACCAAAAATCAAATGATTGAGCAAGGCAAATATAATTCAGTTCTGCGTTCCTTAATGATTCTGAAAGAGGCAGAAGAAAATGCCAAGCAGGAAAATCCGGTCGATATTTCTTCTTTCATGAGGTATTACGAGAAGAACGGGAAATTCACACCGAGTCAGGGCGCCTTGTTGGCATGGCGAATGAATCAATTTAACATCGTCTATGCTGCCAGTCATTTCAAAATCGATTTGCGCGGAAATAACAAAGCCAAGCTGCTTCAATTAAAACCCATCCAAATTGAAGGTATTAAGGACTGGTTAACTAAATCTCAGCTGGCCATGTATGAACGGGAAAAAGGCACACGGTTATGAGCACCCTTATGAAGCAAATGGACTTCTTGTTGGAAGGAAATGAGCTACTGCTGGATCGCGGAGTATTGATCTGCGAATATTGCGATACTGAGTACAGTGCCGATGAAGTGGATCAGACGGATGAAGGGTTTTGGTGTGATGCGTGCGGATCAGATGGAGTGGAATACTTTACGTATTTTGAGCCCAATAAACGTCCGCAATTTTTACTCTTTTTAGAAAGCAAAACACCGGTAAATGATCCGTACGACCGGCAAGCCGCTTTCAAATTAAACAAACGTCTCTCCCCTTTCCGGTACCCGGGCGGTAAAAGCAAAATTGCGCAGCATCTGACAGCCGCTATGCGACCGCAGCAGCTGGATACACTTGTTAGTGTGTACATAGGTGGTGCCAGCGTCGAACTGGCTATGCTGCAAGCTGGACTAATCAAACAGCTCATCATGAACGATATTGATTTTGGGATCTTCTCCCTCTTTTATTTGATCAAAGAACATCCGGACGATTTGATTCAGCGTATACGTACGCAGCTGCCGTCGCATGAGGATTTTTTCAGGTACCGTGATCTTATCAAAGCCGACTATGCTGGTGCAGATCTGCTCGATGCAGCGTGGGCCGCTTTAATCGTTAATCGGCTGGCGTATTCGGGAATCTATAGCGCAAACCCCCTGGGCGGGCGCTGCGGCTCTCAAAAGCAGCTGCTGGCGCGATACAATCCGGATGATCTCTGTCAGCGCATTGTTCAAATCCATGCGATGAGTCATAGAATGACACTTTCTCATCAAAATGCACTTCCGTTCATTGAAGAACAGGCATGGCATCCCAACAGCACCTTATTTTTAGATCCACCGTATTATGAAAAAGGATCTGCGCTGTACCGGCACTTTTATACAGAGCAGGATCATAGGGACGTCAGCGGGCTACTTCAAACCTTCTATGAGCAGATGCCGGGAGCCGATATTGTAATCACGTATGACGATCATCCGTTTATCAGGGAACTCTATTATCATGCTACAGAAATTGAGCTGAATCGATCATTCAGCATATAATTCGAGGAGGAATTACTATGAACCAAAGGCAGAAACTTATCATCGCTCAGTTCAAATTTATGGCTCTTCAAAATTGGATCTATATTTTATATCATGAAAAAAAAGAAATATCGTATAGTGTCAGAGATTTGATGGAAGGTCCATTTCAATATGTGGTGGATTTCTGGTCTAAACACCACCAAGCTATACCTATTCACATGCTAAATACAAACTGTGAAAAAGCTCTTGAAGAACTTGCTAATGACGGTATTATTGAGCGTGTCGGATCTTCTAAATTTTCCCTTGATGCAGACAAATCTGATAATGCCTTCTCCTATAGTTCTCTAATAAGTCAGCAATTAAACGAACTAATTGATATGAAATGGATTGATAATGAAACTGGTCAAGTAGTGAAGATAGATAAGTTCACTCCAAAAGAGATCGCTGATAAACTTGCCGAAAAAAAGCTTGAATATGAAGCGTGTTTTAAAAACACTATAAACTTAGCTCCTTTATTTATGGGACATTACGTTTATGATTGGTTTGCCTTGTACCAATAAATATTATCTCTTAAAAGCCAAAATATGAACTTATAACTCGCCACATCTGCAATACAAAGACTATATCCTTGCAGCGAGGTGATCTAATGTCACTCACCAATTACTCTGATAGCATATGGCAGCAGATCCAAAATGACGAAATCACAGACAGCAAGGGTCTTTGGCACATTACCGGTATTCGCCGGGAAAAGGTCAATCAGTTCATTGTCTGGCTATGGTTTACCCCTGCAGCTGGACTGAAACGGGCACAAAGCCATCCTTTTGCTACCCAGTGCCTTGTTTATGCCTGGTCATACACCACAATCAATCAGTTTAAAAAATCCATTCAGCAGGAAGCCGGATACACACCGGCAGCCGCTACTCTGCAGGCGTTATTTGATCAGCTGGATGCCATGCGCAGCGCTTTTCAGGAAGAAGATCGCCAGGCAGCTCTCAGCGACCCTGAGGCAGCGCAGTGGCGGCTGGATCTGCTACTGCAGACCGCACTGGACCGGTACCGCCAGCAGCAGTCTTTCCCGCCGTCTTACCGTGCACAAAAGCAGACAGCCTTTGACCGGTACCTATCCGGCAAAGAGCAGGAAAAAGTCCGCTAATGTCTCTATCAGATCAATGGCAGCACCTTTGCCGAATCCGACAGCCGGTTTGGCGGTCTGACTCACTCTTTTCGCCAACAGCTGGACGATGCGATCCGGGAACTGAAATTTCAGGAAGAAGCCCGGGCAGAGACGGTCACCGCAGCCCGGCAGCGCGCCCTTTTCGAAACCGATCCCTCTTTCCGCCGCCTGGCTGCCGTGATCCGGAAATATGTTGCTGAAGGCAACCTTCTCCCAGCCGTCCAGCCTGTGTATGAGCGCCAGCCTGGACAGCTTTATTACAATGATCGGATTTATAACAAGGGACGCAGCAGCCGCGTGCTGCAGGTCGGACGCAAATATGTTTATACAGACTCTGGGCGATTCCCGCTGTGCAACGTGCAGCTGCAGCCCGCACAATAACACCACTTCCCTATTGCCGGGCAAGTGGTGTTTTCCTTTATCTATCGAACTCCCGGGCAAAACCGGAATAAGCCTGGCTTCCCTGCGCATGCTTGTGTAGGAAAACCAAACCGCTGCTATCGACCGTTCTCCACATCAGAGATCGGTCTTTTTTGTACCCGTAGCATAGAAACAGATGATCCATGGACTGCGCCAGAACAAGAAGAGCGGCAGCCATTGAAAGCCGGTTCATTCCACACTACATTACGTACTTTATGGCTTATAAATGTATTCCGTGTAATTTGGGGTTTTGAAGTCCAAGCTGAATAAGCAAAAAACGAGCTTTTTGAACGATTTTTTGCCTGATTTTTTAGTTTTATCGGATTCGCCTTTTTTCTTCTCCTTATAAAAAAAATCCCGGGTATCCAGGATTCATTCGTTGATCATATGAGAGATAACCACTTTTTCATAGATGTACTGACATTGTTTCTTCCAGATCCATCGACATACCAGACCGAGCAGCCCTATGGGCAGCACGAAATAGAGGATTACATGAAAGAACCAGGGTTCGCCAGGAGCGCTTAGTTCCATGATCATGCCGGGGAAATCATACATCATTATGGCATAGCCTATCAGCAGAATAGCTATCGGTCCAATCAGCAGGATAGCCTGGATTGCTGCAATACGCGTTTGTAGTTGATCGCGAATCAGCTGCAGTTGAGACGCACTGTATGGTTCGTACTTTTTCTTGATATGTAGTTGACGTTCCACAAAACCTACACGCACCGTCTCTCCTCCTTTTTTCTTAGATCGGCGGCAGCTCGGGTAAGCAGTAGAAGCCATGCAAACTCACCCATGTGCCCAGATGATCACCCGTTATAGGATGCCTTCCGGAACACCCTTAGTTTACGGTGAGTTGGTTAAAAATGTCTAGGTCAATTCCTTATTTCTGTGCTAATATAGGAACAAATGTTCCCTTAAAGGATAGGTGGTATCTATGCGGATTGATTACTCCAAGTTGCCCGACAATAAAGTGATCTGCGCCGATGCAAAATCCTTCTATGGTGCGACTTGTTCCTCTACAACTGCCTAGCAGGAAATGAGGGGACTCTATCTTGAGTCTAACTTATCACTTGAGAACTGGAATGATGAGAGCCATGTTTCTCTGAAACAGTTCCGTTAATACTCCTACATGCGCTGTGAAGCAGTAAACAGGGTGTGAAGCTAGGTGAAGTCGGCAGAAGTTGGGCTAAGTCTATATTCTAGATATGCCTCATGATATGCCGGACGGCTGAAAAATCACCTATGGTGAGAATGATCTTAACGATCTGACGAATCTCCGAATGTACGGGTCTAGAAGGCATAGCATGAGGAAACTTATGTACCAGCTCTGCTGGTGTGGGTGACGTTTAGTACGAATCGTAGATAGGAACGACGTTATACCGGACAACGGCGGTATACTCCCACAGGCTCAGAGGAGACACCTAAGGGTGAAAAGGATAGCTAAAGTGATAGGAACAAGGAAAGCAAGGGACGCTGCTATACGGGTCTGCTAACCTAAGTGGTTGATATAAGGCTTAACCGCCGAAATTCATTTACCCTTGTGAGAGTAAGGACATGACTGATGAAGATCCTGTAATGGGATTGGAGGAACAGTCCTGAGTCTTTCGGATTCAATATTTATTTTTCAGAATATGAACTGCATCGATCTGGTAAGAATGTGGGCACACCTCATGGAGGTGCTACAATGCAGGCTCTTCGGTACTGGGACTATTACGGCATGACAGATTGTTTCACTGAACTTTTTGAATCTTCCAAAAACGGTATAGTACGCAAAGACTTATACAGCCTGGTTATATCCAAAGCCAATATTTTATTAGCTTTCCGGATGATTAAATCCAATAAAGGATCTAAAACACCAGGCACTGACGGAAAAACTATACAGTTTCTTAAATCGTTGAAAGAAGATGAAATCGTTCATCTCGTGAGAGAAAAACTCAGAAGATATCAGCCCAAATTAGTTAAACGGGTGACCATCCCCAAAGCTAATGGGAAAACAAGACCGCTCGGAATACCTTGTATCATGGACAGGTTGATCCAACAATGCTTTAAGCAAATATTGGAACCCATCGCTGAAGCTCAATTTTTTAAACATAGCTACGGCTTTCGTCCTTTACGATCCACGCGCCATGCCATTGCCAGATTACAGAAATTAATTAACCTGTCGAAGCTGCACTATGTGGTCGATATCGATATTAAAGGATTCTTCGATAATATCAATCACAGGACTTTAATTAAGCAGCTATGGAACTTAGGCGTCAGGGATCGTAGATTTTTAAGCATCATTCAGAAGATGCTCAAAGCTCCGATACAAGGAGAAGGTGTACCTACCAAAGGTACTCCTCAAGGCGGGATACTTTCCCCTTTGCTCTCTAATATTGTGCTCAATGATTTAGACCAATGGGTAGCAGGTCAATGGGAATTATTTAAGCCTAGGCACAATTATCTGCCTTCCAATAAGCATAGAGCCCTCAAAACGACAGGTTTGAAAGAAGGATATATCGTGCGTTATGCAGATGACTTTAAGATCCTCTGCCGAGACCATAAATCTGCTGAGAAGTGGTTCTATGCCGTGAAGGAATATCTAAAAATTCGACTAGGTTTGGATATCTCATCTGAGAAATCAAGGATCGTCAACTTGCGTAAAAAGAAATCCGACTTCCTTGGCTTCACCATCAAAGCTGTCAAAAAGCGAAACACGTATGTGGCCAACACGGGTCTGAGTCAGGCTAAGAAATCGGCTCTTAAAGCAAAAATTAAAACACACATTCAAGATATTCAAAAAAACCCTATAGCCCATCGTGTACAGCTTTACAACAGTCTTGTGTTAGGTCTTCACAATTACTTTAGGTATGCCACTCACGTGAACGTAGAGTTCAATCGTCTTGCCTATGATCTGAGAACGTTCATCTATAATCGTATGAAAAGAATAGGTAGATATATGTATCCCAATAAAGCACCTCCATCCTACTCCAATCTGTACTCAAAAAGCTTCAGGACGTTTAAGGTGGCGACTATATACCTCTTTCCTTTGGCAGGTGTGAAGACAGTCAACAACTTCAGCTTCACTCAAACCAGAACTCCATATAGTGTTGAAGGAAGGGTAGATATATACACCAAACTGAATAGAACAGTGGAATGGGAAATAGCAGAACTGCTAAAATCAGTTCTGTCAAATCGTACCGTGCAATATACGGATAACAGGATCGGTCGCTACAGTATGGTCAAAGGAAAATGCGAAATATCTGGTGTTTTCTTGGCTGCAGATCTAGTTCACTGTCATCATTACTTGCCCACGGATCTCGGAGGAGACGATAGCTTTAGAAACCTAAGAATTATCCATAAGGATATTCATAGGCTGATACACGCTACTGCACAACATACAATTATACAACTCGTTAAAGAATTGGATCTGGATAAATCCAGACTCCAAAAGGTGAACATGTATCGCCGAATGAGTAATCTGGAACTTATAAATATGTAAATCTAAAAGATGGAACGCCGTGTGCGGTGAAAATTGCATGCACGGTGTGAAATGGGGGAAAAGGCAGCGATGATTTCAAACCCTTACCTATCATTATCCAGCGTGGAAGCTGTAGAACGTGGTCTAAACCCTCTCAAAGATATGATTGCTGTAGTTGGCGACCTGAGCCGCCGCGGATCGGTTGTACTGGCTGCTAGTCCGGCTATTAAAGACCGGTACGGGATCAAGACCGGCAGCCGGCTCTATGAAATTCCGGATGATCCCCGTATCTACGTTGTACCGGCACGGATGGCATTATACATAGAACGTTCCATGCAAATACTTAACATCGTACACCGGTTTGTTCCAGCTGAAGCGATTCAGCCATACAGTATAGATGAATTGTTTTTCACAACCTTACATTCTGAACGCCTTTTTGGGTCTATACACGATGTAGCTATGAGCCTTAAAAGAACAGTCTACAAAGAGCTAGGGCTGTTATTAGCCGTCGGGATCGGCCCGAATAAATTTCTGGCTAAAGTCATTCTGGACAATTACGCCAAAAAGACCGGTCTGGCTGCAGTTACTTATGCAGACATACCGGCCGTTCTCTGGCCGCTGCCGATACAGGACGTTTGGGGAATTGGCCGCCGTATGCAGCTGAACTTGAATCGATTAGGCATTTACCGGCTTGGCGACCTGGCTAAAGCTCCCTTGTCTTTGCTTCGTAGCCGCTACGGGGTAATCGGTGAGCAGCTATATTATCATGCATGGGGCGTGGATCTGAGCCCGGTAATTGTTGATCCTTATGCTGAAGCCCGTAAAGGCTTCAGTACCGGTGTTACCCTTATGCGCGATTACAATAAATTGGATGCGCTAATCGTGATCTATGAGCTGACAGACCAAATCACGGCCAAGCTGCGCCGGTACCGGCTGGCTGCTTTTACGGTCTCGCTCTCGATCCGATATAGCAACAAAGAGCCGATGCCTGGCTATCATAAAAGCCGCACTTTATACGCGGCAAGCTGTCTGTCTGTACCGTTTTTGGAAGTCCTGCAGCAGCTGCTTCATGCATCCAATGATGGCCTGATTCGGCATATCAGTATTTCAGTAAGTAATTTAGTTGAAGAATCGGCAGTGCAGCTGGATCTTTTTGATTCGGCATATCATGAGAAATTACGCCGGTTAAGCCGCACAACAGACGCGATACAGCAGCGGCACGGATCTGCAGCTATTCTTCGGGCCATTTCGCTTACCGATGCTGGTATAGCCCTTAACAAGTCACATAAAATTGGAGGACACTATGAATAAGCTACCCAATGATAGAGGTAACCGCAAATGGACATCCTTATTTATACCTGAACACCGGGAGCGGCTGCAGGAATGGATTTTAGCCCAAGACGACATTCCCCGTCCGATTCTCGGTACCGATCAGCTGGACGAACTGAACTACGCTATTCATCAACATCTGCAGGATCATCAGCCTGTAACCATTTCGTACTATAAAAACAAACGCATTCAGCGGTTGCGCGGCATCTTACATAGTTGTGATCCACACGCGCGAGTCCTAGTGGTTTATGATATAGACTATGAACCGGTGCGTATCCAGCTCGCGGATATTTTATCGATCGCTCCATAAAAAGAGAATCGCCTTTAGAATTTTTCAAAAGGCGATTCTTGCGTTATACATCAATTAGTGTTACTTTAGTCGTGAGCGGATATAATTTGCTGCTCGGCGGATATGCTGTTTGACATAATCCAGCATGAGCTGACCTTTCCAATAAATCAATCCAAACAGAACAGTTGTTATAGCCAGACAATCCGTAATAGACACACCGTGAAGTGCTTCAATATTATTACCAATGTGTAATATTACACTATCCAAAACAAGATGCACGAGGTATTCCAAAATAATTTGATACATTCACTTACCACCTTTACCAAAAGTTATTTATATGAACAAACACCAGTGAAGTTCTTGCAGGAACGGGTGTTTGGAAAGCGTAGCATTACAAAAAGAGCCGGCCTAGGAACCGGCTCTTTTTTCTGCCCAGATAAAACATTACTCACCTAACAAGCATTACCCATATACCGCCTATTAAAACAAGCCAGACCGCAATATGTGGGATCTGACTAAACTTTAAACGCTATATATAGTGCTGTCAATAGAGCCAACCAGCGAGAAAATCAAATAGAAAACGCGAAATATCGCTCAAAAACGTTGCCGCTCAAAGCTTTGATTCACTCACCTTCTGGTGAAAAAAAATATTCACTTGACACACTATTTATAGTGTGTTTTTTCGATTTTATAATCGTTTCAATGAATATTAATTTCTTACTTATAATTCTAATGCTTTTGAAGCCAAAAAGCAGATGAAACTTTTATTTTTTTTGCTTGTACGCTCCGTGGCTGCGTGAAGCGAAGGACAGGAACGTACAGCGACTTGGCAGCTTGCTGCTTAGTCGCTGTAGTTATCGGCCTGAGTAGCGGCCAGCGGCGCGTAGCGGCTCTTAGGCGGCGCTTTTTGCCGTCTTAGAGCCGGTAGCGTGAGCCCTAACGCAAGAGATCAATTAGCATGGCACTGATTTGACCGGTAATCACCAGGTAGCCAATCAGCAGCACAACCATCATCATCACTCCAGAGCGACCGTAAACATACCAGAAATCCGCTTTCTTGTGGTAGGCTTCATGCAGCGCGAACCCAACCGGCATAATCCCAGCCAGAAAAATAAAACCCAGTCCAAGCAGACTCCCCCCTACCGAATCCCCTATCGGCAGCCCTTTAAAAAACAAGGTTCCGGTAACCAATACCATAAAAAGCATGTGCATCGCTGAAAATACATAACGTGTAATAAATTTCTGAATCATCGGCATAACAGCCCTTCCTCTCGGATCTTATTTTTTCGTCGCACCAGACGGCGCACGCGGCGCACTGAAGGTCATGGTATCCCGGCTCTGTTTGTCCATCTGCTCCAACATCTTCTCTAAATAATCGTCCGTGATCCGCGCCGGGAACGCACTCATTTTGTCCCGTAAAATATTCTCAATCACCCAAGCTTTACGACAAAATAGTTCGTAATCCTCGTTGACCACCTGCTGCTGCTCCGTAAAGCCGCCGCCTGCTTCATTGCCTTTCCGGAACAAACGAGACATTTCGTACAGCCGTTTGCGCTCGGCGCGCACCAGCTTCAGCAGCTTAATCAAGGAAAACGCGCTCTGCTCCATCAGATAAGGGGTAGGACGCTTGGCATCGATCAGCAGTACCGCCTTTTGTACGACCAGCTCCCGGCGCTGTCCATCTTCGGTAATATCTTCTTCCCATAGATCCATCTCGCAAAACGAACAGTACGCCATAGTCGCCTTTACCTGTACTTCCGTCCCACAATATCCGCATGTATGCATAAACGTTCCTCCGTTGATTGTTAGTTATGTAGTGCAGCGTACCAGGTACGCCGCACCACTATTATACTATGCTGCGCTGCAGCCGGTTCCCTTATTCTTCATCCGGTACCTGCAGCTGCTCCGCTTTCTGTAATGCGCCGGATATGGTGACATACTGCCCCCGTCCGTGTTCCACGAACAAATAAAGATACATATTGTCTTGGTGGATCTCATACAGACCGGTTCCCAGCTCGTATTGCGAAAAGTTCCCGTCCGTCCGGATCGGCTCGACCTGCTGCTTCCGGAAGACCAGCCCGGCAACGCCTGAAATTTGAGTAATCACCGTAGGAATTACCGTCTTAATAGGAAAAGTCATAATGGTCTCCTTTCGCGCTTCTGCCGGCAGATCGTGCCGGCAGACCGCCATCTATTCATTGTCCGGGTACATCAGCTGCGCTATCGATAAAAATGCCGCATCGATAAACGCCCCATGCCGTAGTAGGATCATTTCGCCGGTTGGCAATTTTTCGCAGTTGGCCAGCAGCTGCCGCAGCAGATCATACTTCAGTTTCTGTTCCGCAGTCAGTGGCTCCGGATGTTCCACGAGAAACAGCCGCTTTTTTCCCGGCGACGTGTACACGTCTGGGGCTTGGTTTGAAACCAAGTCCTTGGTACAAAAGTGCTGCTGCATCCGCTTTTCGGCGGCTGTCCACTGCAGTTTGCTGGTCAGACTGTCCGCGTCTTTTGGATCGGTCTCATGCATGAACGTCCGGATCGCTTCCCGGCGTTCGTCGCTGATTGTCCGGTGCGTGAAAATGTACTCTGCGCCGCAACAGGACTTTCCTTCCCAGGAATAGCCGATTTCGGGATCTTGGCTGCTGCGCTTGCTCTCCATCCACCCCACCGCCGCCGTCACGTCTTCTTCCAGCGGGCCATCTGTCCAATCCACGTTGACAGCATCTTTTGCCGATCGCACAATAAACGCTGTTTCGGGGAAGCGCTGCTTTAACACTTTTCGGATTTTCCTTGCCGTCGCGGTCGCATTTTCATAGATACGCATCTGGAATACCTCCTGTGTTTGGGTTTGGGATATGTGAAAAGCCAGGGGCCCGGGGGAGGGTTCCCCCGTGCGGCTCTTAACTGGCTTGAATCTGAACCGGTGCGGCAGCAAGCAAGTATTCCATGCTACGGTGCAGCCGCTGCAGCATGTCCTGCAGCTCGTTAGCCACTTGGTAAATCTTCCGACCCTCGACTTCAAAAAAGCTGTAGTACACGGCAGCCAGCGGGTTCACCTGCTGCAGCATCCCGTCTACGCTTCGCACCCCTTCCGCCCGGAGCTGTTCGCAGTGCTGCAGAAAGTTATCGATCCGCTGGAACTCTACCTGCACCGGGCAGCCGGACACCTCAAACCTCGCCCGGTAGTTCTTGCCGCCGGTGATCCGGATCGCCGCCAATCGCTTGACCTCATTCATACGCCGCACCCCTTCCCGGAATGACAAAGCAGTTCGGCTGAAACGTGTCGCCCTGCTGGTTCACATCCAGTACCGCGTCCCGGTAAACGTCCGGAACCAGCAGCCACCGCAAAACCTGCTGCAGCCCCAGGGAGCCGGTACCGTAGTAAAACCAGCTGATCCCTTTAAACTGGAACTGCTCGGTCTTGGTGCGGATCGTGAACCGGTACCACTTGGCATTACTGAAGTTCCCCCGGATGGCGACAATCTCGCTCACCTTCAGCCGTCCGGATTCAATCAACCGGCGAACGGTATTCAAACATGCGCGTGTATCTCGTTTGTAGTAATAGCGGTATCTCATGGAATCGTCCTCCTGTTATTAGAAGCAAGGGAGCCGCCCGGCTCCCTTGCCGTGGATTTAGTAGGTAATGCCCTGCATATAGTCGGCGGCGCGCTGTGCTTGCGCTGCAGCATTAACGATTAATCGCGGATCATCCTCTAATTGCTTGATCCATGAATCAAGGTAAGCCGCACTTTGATCCAGCGTACTGCCATCGATCCCGGCGATGCCGCACATCATGGCGGCGGTCAGCTCGGCAACTAATTCCTCTTTGGAATAACACTCGTCACCGAACGCGGCGATCTCCTGCAGATCCCGATCTAACCGGCTTTTGTGTCCGGTGCTGTGCGCCAGCTCGTGGAACTTGGTCGCATAATAGTCTTCCGGCGTGTCAAAATCCTCTATCGGCGGCATACTGATACGGTCGGTTTTCGGCTATAGTAGGCGCGTCCGGATGCGTAGTACACCGGCGGCGCATCTTTGTAATTCTTTATGAGCTGTTCCGCGGCTTTAATCGGCGTATGCTGGTTGCGCTTTTGCAGCTGCAGCCCTTTCGGCTTGATGCCTGTACACTGGGTACCGACGTTGTACACCCGGTAATACTTGAGGTACGGCACCAATTTTTGACCGTCGCCCTCGTCGCCGCTGTCCGGATCATCGTTTTTGTATTTCAGCATTTTCCAGAACACAACGACCGATGAATTTTTTAACTCGCTGGGCTTCACGCGCCCCCCGGCATCTTTGATTTGCTTCATCGTGGCATATTCGCCCGGCTCCACCAAAAACAGATTCACACCGCGATACGGCTTTTGCGTGACCCAGTTCACCGGGAACATATTCACCCAGGACTGCCGCCATACGGCAACCCCCTGCCGCAGCTTCTCCAAAATCTTGTTGGTGACCATTTCGTATATAAATTGATTGTTACTCATTGTGGTTGGCTCCTTCCGGCGGCGCGGTGTGGATCATGCGGATCACGACACCGGCTAGGAACAACCAACTTACGGCTATCCAAAATCCCATTGTTGTTCCCCCTCGCATCAACTTGTGATATAATCGGGGAAACAGTAAGTTTCCCCTTGCTGTTCTTTCTCTAGGTAAATCAGGACTTACAGGGCTTCAGTCGTTCCAGCGGCTGAAGCTCTTTTTCGTTACATACATTGCCCATGCGCGTACCGGCGTAATTCGTGATATAGCCGCTTGTCGGCTTGCAGCCGCTCCACATCAGCTATACATTTCGCGGTCTGGCGCATCGCCTTACGCTGGTTAATCGCGCGGTCGGTATCGCGTTCCCACCGATTGGACAGGCTCATAATCCGGCTCCAATCATCCACGTTCAACCGATCCATGGTGTTATACTTTTGAAGACCCTCGCAAATTCCGATTTTCAGCTGCAGACCCTTTTGCGCTTCTTCTCTGGCGCTTTGATCGGCATAACATTTACTTTGCGTAGATCCTGCTTGAGCAGCTTGATTTCCGCCTGCAGCAGCTTGTCTACCATGTCCGTAACTGGCTCGGCTTGGCTGTGTTCGCTGTCGCATCCATACGCGCAAACCTCAATACTCACGTAGCCGTTATTTCCTTCGACAAAATCCATTTTTTCCACGTACCGTCCTGTCTGATAGCATTTTTCACACCGTCCAATCGTGCTGTAAGCCGTTGCGCTGTAACTCATTGTTCCATGACCTCCATAACTGTATTTGGTGTTCCCTGTGCGCTGCTTCGCGGATCGCTGCAGCCGTAGTAACAAATTCGGATGAATGTATCTGTCATGACCCGATAAGTACGCACGTCCTGATGTGCTTTGCCGCATTGATCGCAGATACCCAAATCCGGTACATGCTCGAAGTTGTCAAAATACGCATCGCCTTCAAACTCAATCATTACGTCGTCCAGACTTTCGTCAAAATCGTACTGCTCCGGGCAATTATCCTCTTTCCACCGCATCAACCATTGGTGCATGGCTCCGGTCTGCAGTAGCTCGGTCGTTCCCAGCTGGTGCGAACTGACGTAGAAGTCACCGCGCGCAATTCGCATTTCCAGCCCATCCAAGAACGCGGCGGCTTGATCGCTGAGTTCCGGAGAACGTCCGCGGCGGCTCTTGATCCAGTCCAATACCTTTGTCGTATGCAGCGTGTTCATTCGCCATCCTCCCATGTATCAAATTCATCCGCCTTGTGCGCCGCTTCGTGGATCGTCGCAGCCGTAGTAACATTGCCGGTGAATATTCTCGTTTTCGTCCATGAACGTTTTAACATCCCGGTTTTCTTTACCGCAGCGACTGCAGGTGTCCATATCGACTACATGCTCAAAGGCGCTGAACTCGTCATGTTCCGAAATCTTCCAAAACCCGCTCTAATCCCGGATCAAAATTGCCAGTCGCTGGGTCGTTGGCTTTATCCCACTTGGACACCCATTCATCGATAGGTTGCAGCAGCAATTCGGAATTTCCCAGCTCGTGCGAACTGACATAAAAGTCACCCCGTGCGATTCGCTTTTCCAGCCCATCCAAGAACGCAGTTTCGCCTTTCGACAATTCCCCGAACTGTGGGTTACGCATATCCTTCATCCATTCCAGTACAGACACGGTATGAAAGTGTGCGCTGTTCGGTTGCGTTCGCCCTGTGTTTCGTATTCGTAGTCATTCATGTTTGATCACTCTCTTTCGGTTTTGTTTTTTGTCTTGGGACATTTTTTGTCTTTTTGACTGACGCATAGGTTAATGTCCCGGAAGGGAATTTTTTTCCCTTTTGACGCGGAGCTTAGTAACCTTGGCATAGGCCGGTCGTCAAGGGTGATCTTGGGACAAAAGTTTCAGGCCCGATCTTGGCCGGAAAAGTTTTTCCCCCCTTGACGATCGGACTGAGAATCTTAGAAAAAAAAAGTTAGAGCCCCTTTAGGGGGTGAGTTCTCTGACTTTTTTTTTCTTAGATGAACTGCTATGGGTTACTATGCGGAAGTCAAAAGGGGAAAAAATGTTTTAATTAAAAAAGAACCGGCGCGCCGGTTCTCACATATTTTGGCTCTTTTCAGTTTGGGTTTGGATCCGGACATAAAAAAAAGAGTGCTGGGTTTCCAGCACTCGACCTTTATCTTTTATTCGTTTGGGTTGTCCGCTTGTACGCTCCGTGGCTGCGTAAGCGAAGGACAGGAACGTACAGCGACTTGGCAGCTCCGCTGCTTAGTCGCTGTAGTTATCGACCTGAGTAGTAGCCAGCGGCGCGTAGCAGGTCTTAGGCGGCGTTCTTTGCCGCCTTAGAGCTGGTAGCGTGAGCCCTTATGCTATTGAATGGTTTTCAGGTTGGCACCGGTAACATCACCCAGGGCAGCAACCAACTGCTGATGAAATAGCGGATCATTATCCATCCGGGTAACCAGCGCGTCCAGCACACGCTCCTTCTCATAATCCGGCATATGATTCACCAGCTGCAGATTCTTCTCGCGGATCGCTGTAATCTCCTGATGCTGCTGCTGCAGTTCCTCCAATAGCTGCGCCCGGCGCGCGTCCGGCTTATGTTCTTCCAGACTAACCAGAAAAGCCATGAGCAGCTCCGTTTCCTGAATTAACTCATGAAGCTGTCCGTTATCGATCAAGCGCTTAGAATAGCGCATACGCTCTAATATGATGGCTCTATCTCTTGTATTAATCATTGACCAAATCCCCTTTAAACCAAAATTGTGCAACAATCAGTTAGAAAAAATTAATTTTCTAACTTAATTTATACAAATTGGGTCAAAGCTGAAACATGGCCACAAAATAATGTTCGGGTTTTTGACGCAAAACGTCCAGGGAATTCCGGAAAAATGACCTGCCGGCAGAAGTAAAACCCGAACAATCCTAATCTTGGCAGCTGGACGACCCAATCCTCAACTGCAGCATAGAATTAGTATTCGGTGTAATAGCGTTCGGCACTCACTGCTGGTGCCTTTTTATGCTGCTCGGTAACTGCAGGAGCTGGATCGTTGTCGGTTCCTGCTCTGACCAAGTAAGCACGCCTGTCACCTGCAGACCATCCAGCGTATCGATCAGCTGCGGCTTGGTTTTGCCGGTTGACCGGATCAGGAACGTCCAGCCAGGCATACAGCGATTTTTTGAAAAA
>NZ_CP013023.1:5190000-5354277 GCF_001421015.2 Paenibacillus bovis | reverse complement strand
TCGATTGGGTTAGTGCGGCACGAACGTAATCTTCGCTCGCCTGTACCGAGGTAGTGGCATCGACCCAGGACAGCCACTGACGCAGATAAGAGCGCGACTGGTCGATCAGTTGGTAAATATGCCGGGCATGGGCAGGCTCCAGCGGCCTGAGCTCCGTGTCCTCATCCAATATATATGTAAACATGCGGGAAATTCCTCTCTTTCCTGAATAAAATATCGGCAGCATCCGCATCTAGCGTGGCCGGAGCGGAGAACGCTGTTCCAGCGCGTAGATGTCTTCTTCCAGTCCTGCCATACGCTCATTCACGAGAGTGCGGCAGTCCGATAAGGCCTGATTATACACATGGGGACCGGCAGATTTCAAAAAGAAATCCAGAACCGCATCAGCTGCGAGTTCACCGATACGTTCTCCCCGTTCCATTTCAAAAAACTGTTGGATATCTGCGATCAGCAGTTCGCGGGTGTCCCGTGGTAGTTTTAAAGGTTGCATAAACATCCTCCTACAGGCGATTTAACTTATATGCTACCGTATTCACTGCGTTCCGTCAAAGTCATTTAGCCGCAATTATAGCGTTTGCAGGCAGGACTGGAGTCGCTCTATGAAGGCGCTATCCTTGCCTAAGTTTTCAGAACCGTTATAATAGATTTATTCGCAACAGAAACTGAACGACGAAAGGTTGATAGGCGTGGAGAACCAGAATCTGACTCCTTCTAATTTTATCAAGACGATTATTACCGAAGACCTGAAGTCCGGCAAGGTCAACAAAGTAGTGACCCGCTTCCCGCCGGAACCAAACGGTTATCTTCATATTGGACATGCCAAGGCCATCTGGGTCAACTTTGCACTGGCGGATGAATTCGGCGGCAAAACGCATCTGCGCTTTGACGATACGAATCCTGCCAAGGAAGACGAAGAATACGTACATTCCATCGAAGAAGACGTCAAATGGCTCGGCTACGAATGGGAAGGCAAATATTTTGCTTCCGACTATTTTGACTTTATGTATGAAAAAGCAGAGCTGCTGATCAACAAAGGCCTTGCTTATGTAGACGATCAATCGGCCGACGAGATTCGTGTGTCACGTGGAACATTGACCGAGCCGGGCAAGGACAGCCCGTATCGCAACCGTACGGTGGAAGAGAACCTGGAGCTGTTCCGCCAGATGCGTGATGGCAAGTTCGCCAATGGGGAAAAGTGCTGCGCGCCAAGACGACATGGCATCGCCAATATTAACTTGCGCGATCCGGTGATCTACCGTATCGCTCATCTGGACATCACAATACAGGCGGCAAATGGTGCATCTATCCGATGTATACTTTTGCCCATCCACTCGAAGATGCGTATGAGAATATTACGCATTCCCTCTGTACAGTGGAGTTCGAGGATCAGCGTCCATTCTATGACTGGGTAATCCGTGAATGTGAAGTGAATGCCGAGCCGCATCAATATGAATACGGCCGCCTGAATCTCGCCAGACGCTGACCAGCAAGCGCAAGCTCAAGCTGCTCGTGGATGAGAAGATCGTCGATGGCTGGGATGATCCGCGTATGCCGACGATCTCGGGTATGCGTCGCCGCGGCTTTACGCCGGAAGCGCTGCGTTCCTTTGTATACGAGACCGGGATTTCCAAAAGCCAGGGGATTGTGGATCTGCAAATGCTGGACCACTTTGTCCGCGAAGATCTCAAGCTGCGTGTACCGCGTACGATGGGCGTATTGCGTCCGCTCAAAGTAGTAATCACCAACTATCCGGAAGGACAGGTGGAGATGCTGGACGCAGAAAACAACCCGGAGAACGAAGAAATGGGTATCCGCCAGATTCCATTTTCCCGCGAGATCTATATCGAGCAGGATGACTTTATGGAAGAACCACCAAGCAAATACCATCGCCTGTTCCCTGGTAATGAAGTGCGCCTGAAACATGCCTACTTTATTAAATGCAACGACTTTATCAAAGACGAAGAAGGCAATGTAGTCGAGATTCACTGCACCTACGATCCGGAGACCAAGAGCGGCACCGGCTTTACCGGCCGCAAAGTCAAAGGAACGATTCACTGGGTAGAAGCGACACAGGCTGTACCTGCCGAATTCCGTCTGTATGAGCCGCTGATCAAAGCGGAAGAGGAAGAGCTGGTCGAAGAGACAAGCGGTGGCAATGACGATATCCCGGAGAAAACATTCCTGGATTCGATCAATCCAAACTCGCTCGAAGTCGTACACGGATTTGTAGAACCAGGACTCAAAAATTCCGAAGCCTACGATCGTTATCAATTTTTCCGTCATGGTTATTTCAGTGCTGATCCGAAATATACGATGCCGGGTGATCCGGTGTTCAACCTGGTCGTATCGATGAAGAGCTCGTTCAAAATGCCAAAAGCCTGATTCAAGCAGAGCCTTTTATACTTTTATAAATGAATAAAGTAACACCAACACAAAAAGCCGGACTGTGCAGACAGTTCCGGCTTTTTTGCTTTGGTTCGAGTATCTATAAGAAATATGAAGACGATCCATTCTATTTATACCAATAAATTCGATTCATCTGGTGGAAGATACAAGTTTGCGATTATTGAAGAATTATAGAAATAGTTAATGAAAACAAATGTCTGCACACTAATTATCGGACTGGCTCGTATTAATCTTCATCCGGCAGTTCATATCCGGTACGCCGCACATTCAGCCACATCAGGATAAATCCTACCGCTCCGCTAAATGACAGCAGCATGCCTACCAGATACATCTGTTCGGAACCGAAATTCTGGAACAGCCATCCGCCGAGAAAGCCGGCAATTACTCCAGCCAGTCCACTCCAGGTCATCGTATAAATTGCCTGTCCGGAGCTGCGGAACCGGTTGGGTACAAACATCATCGTTAGCTGGGTACCAACATAGAAGTAACCGCCAAAGGTCACAGCATGCAGTAGCTGGATAAACACGACCTGCATCGGACTGACCGCTTCGGCCATCAGCAGCCAGCGTACAGTGAACAAAATACTCACAATCGCCAGCCAGCCCAGCATAAAAGAAATCCGCCGTTTTCAAAAATCGGTCAAACAGCAAAAATAAGACCGCCTCAAAAATTGAAGAAGCGAATACCGCCCAGCCGACCATACCTTTGCTGCCGCCCAGTTCAATTACATACAGCGAGAGAAATGTACTGTTCATCATATTGGGAATAGAGACGAGTACTCCGAGTACGATAAAGCCCACAAAATAGCCGTTACCGCTAAACTGCCGCAACGCGCTCCAGCTCAGTGAAGCCGCTCCACCGGGCGAACGGGTCTGCGCAGGCATGATCAGCATCAGACCGATAGCGACCAGGAGCAGCACGGTAAATACAATGCCGATTTTGGAGACGCCCAGATGATCGATCACCGGACCGGCAGCCACTGCAGTAAATGCCCAGCCGAGCGAGCCGTATAGCCGGAAGCCACCGAACTTATGCGGAGTACCGTCGATATAATTCAGAATCAGCGTACTGGTCTGTCCAAACATCGGTGTCTGGAAAAAGAAAAAACAGGCCATAACGATATAAATCAGCGTGTAATTATGTACATGAAATACCATCTGTACCAGCAGCAGCGTACCGGTCATCATAATCAGCAGAATCAATCGTGTATTCTGCAGCCGGTCACTGTAATATCCCCAGAATGGATTGGCGAACAGCGAAATAAAAGGCCCAATCGCCATCAGCGCACCAATCTGGCTCTGACTCATACCGATATCCTGTAGATACAGCTGGAAAAAGCTTGTAAAAATAACCATCGTTCCATATATGAAAAAAGTATACCAACGAAGGGAGTAGAATGCAGGCGAAGACGAATGTGAACGCATGGCGGGCCAATCCTTTCCGAGAACTTTTAGTTCACTGTATCATTTGTTGAAAGGGGATACAAACCATTTTGGAGGAATTGCGGCTAACGATGGATTCGTGATTACTCTGCGTTCACCTTTTTGCAATCATCCGCCTGTGATCAGCGGGATATCCCGGATATTCACCGGGCAAAAGCGATCATGCAGTATACTGTTAGGAGGAAGATAGAGAATCAGAAAACCGTTCCATATGGAGCTAATCCAACCGTTAACCGAATAGCCTATCCAAAAGCCTAATTCAAAGGAGTACAAGCATGAAGCGAAAAGAAAGGAAGTATAGCGATACTGCCGGCATTATTCTGGCTGGTGGACAATCGCGACGTATGGGCACGGACAAAGCCCTGCTGAAAATCGGGAACAGCTATGTGATCCAGCGCGTAGTGTCGGCACTGGAGCCATGCGTATCACAGCTTGGTCTGGCAGCACCTGCAGATCGCAATTATGACTTTTTGCAGCTGCCAATTGCCGAAGATTCATTTCCGGGTCAGGGACCTTTGTCGGGACTGTATGCAGGTATGAACAGTCTGGATGCGCAGTGGTATGTGCTCAGTGCCTGCGATTTGCCTTTTGCCAGTACACGGCTGCTGGAGATCATGCTGGAGCATGTTCATTCGGTAGCTGGAGAAGATGTGCCGGTACAGATCGTTCTGCCTACTTACGAAGGACGCCACCATCCGCTGTATGCCGTATACCATCGCAGTGTGTATGCCTCGCTGGAGACTGCGCTTCACAGCAAACAGCTCAGGGTGATGGACTGGCTGCAACAGCATCAGGTTGCCGAACTGTCGCTGGAGCAATTGCTTGCACAGCGCAGCGAATCGAATGGGGATGATCTGTCTCCCTGGTGCCTGCACAATATGAATGATCCTGCATCCTATCAGCTCGCTCTGCAGCAGATGGATAGCGATAGGGAGCTTTATTAAGCAGTAAGGATACACAGACAGATACAGCAGCCCGGTATAAACAGAAGGAGCGGATCAGCCGGTAAACATGGCTATTTTATGAACGTATGGCGATTCGCCCCCTATTTATACCAAATTCGGGTACAATAAAAATAAGAAATACAGTATCCAATTCTTCCAGAATCCGATATATAAATGTAGACAGATAACGCTGACAAGTCGTTCATTACCGTTATTGGTAGCTATGTTGCAAGCGCTGACATATGATAAGTGAATAATATCACAAGGAGTGTATTCTCATGACAGTAAAGATGGAAACATGCATGAAGACAGATTGGTTGTACAGCCGGGTCATGACCTACCGTTTGCTGAGCGAAATGCTGCAGCGGCGTCCTACGCTATCCAAGCTGATTGAATGGCGCAAGGAAGCCGGACGCATCCGGATTCTATCCGGACAGAGCAATCCGCTGATTAGCATGCTTGAGAATATACCCCTGACCAATATTATTCAATATGCCTATGATGAGTGTGTGCAGTATGACCAGCTGTTCACCGAACAGCGGCTGCCGCATCATCCGCGCGCATCGGAATATCTGCTCAGTGCGCAGGAGCGCTGGAGCTATGAAGCTACGCTGAATTCTATTTATGCACGGGCAGGTATTGCTTTTAAAAAGATGGATCAGGAAACGGATGATCATATCGGCATTGAACTGGAATTTATGTCATTGCTGGCAGAGCGCATGGCCGAGAACGAAAGCAATAGACTGGAGCTGCATGCGGCAATCAAGGCACAGGCGGATTTCCTGGAAAACTATATGCTGCCATGGGTACCGGCATTCTGCCGCGAATTGGATGCCGCAGCCGATCATACGCTGTATCAGACCTGGGCGGAGACCGTATCTGCTTATCTGAATGAAGATCTGCATAATCTGCGTGTGTACGCCGCCGAGCAGCAGCTATTCCGCTAATCGCTGCGATACCGATCGGACAGCCGATTCTTCTCTTTTTATTCCTAAAGCAGCCGAATGATGCAGTGCAAGACGGATAGACGTTTATGAGATGATCTATTATCTATTCTCTGTTATCTGAATATGTATATTTGCCAAATTCATCTTAAAAAGGCGTCAAACCGATAAGTACTGTCCAATGATAACTAAAGGGGGAATACCGCCTTGCATACGTATCGATGCTTGAAGTCCAAAATTGTCGTCAAGTCACTCGAGCAGGTCAGGGAATTTCCATCGCTGGACTGGGCCCGGCAGTATGCACTTCGGGAGCTGGTTCCTGATGAGATCAACTTTGTTATCCGTGATGATGATACCGGTGAGATTTTTATGGATGTACGATTTGGTTCACATACAAATGTCCCCTGAGCCTCAGGCTTCAGGGGTTATTTGTATCTGTGTGCCAATTCGTTGTACATCATCCAGATCAATCATGCCGGCTGCAGGCTGCAACGCACAGGCACTGCCGCAGGAGGAACCAAGACGCAGCATATCGACAAAAGAGCCGCCGCGGCTGGCTGCAGTCACCATCCCGGCAGCCATGGCATCACCGCTCCCGAGTGCACTGGTGATCTGCAGCTCCGGCACCCGGATACGATAAAAACGACCGGTCTCCCGTTCGGCAGCCACGGCACCATCTGCTCCCAGAGAGATCGTCGCCATCGTGCTGCCATGATCCAGCATAGCCGTTAATGCCTGGCGTAGCTGCTCCGGCGAAGGAGGCAGTCCGCCTGTCGCAATGCCCGCCCAATCGCAGGCTTCCTGGGCATTGGGCTTGATGAGATCAGGTGCGGCTCCGATCCCATGATGCAAGGCTGCACCGCTGCTGTCGAGAGCGGTTCGTGCTCCGCAGTCATGGGCGATCCCGATCAGCTGGGCATACAGCTCTTCAGGGCATCCCTGCGGCAGGCTGCCGGAGAATAATACCCAGTCTGATTGACGTGCCAGTGTCTCCAGCGTCCTGCACAGCTGCTCGATCTGTACAGCCGTAACGAGTGGACCCGGCTCGATTAATTCGGTCTGTGTCTGCTCCTGCTGTTCCAGAATCGTAATCGCCAGACGGGTCTCGCCATCGGCCTCCGTGAACTGGCAGTCTACCTGTGCTCTTGCCAGCAGATGCTGCATTTTCTGTCCGTTATAACCCGCCGCAAAGCCAGCTGCAGTCACCGGCTCTCCGAGCTGGCGAATCACCCGCGCGGCATTGACGCCTTTGCCGCCCGGCAGTGTCAGTCCGGGTACCCGGTGTACATGATTCATTTGCAAAGAAGGAATCTGGTAAATGATATCCAGTGCTGCATTAAGCGTTACCGTTGTAATCATGAAGCCACCGCCTTTTACCGGAAATTCGCAGGCCGTTCGCCGTATCTGCTCAGGAGATCAGCTTCAGCCCTACAGCCGAGGTGATGATCATCGCGATAAACAGAATGCGCCAGCCGCTTTTGGCTTCATTATACATAAGCATGCCGACAATTGCTCCCCCGACCGTACCAATCCCTGTCCATACGGCATAAGCAGTACCCATGGCGATCCCGTTCATCGCATAGGTCAGACACGAAAAGCTGCCTGCAAATGCGAGTATCATCATGAGTACATTCAATACGGATTTCTGGCGTACCAGCCGGTTCATCGTAATCACACCGACCACTTCGAATCCTCCTGCAATAACAAGTGTCAACCAGTACATTACGCTTCACCTGCCTTTGCCGGAGTCTTGCCTTCGTTATCGGTAACCAGCTTCAGTCCGATCACGCCTGCCATGAGCAGCAGAATCAGCAGCAGCTTGGTCCACTGGAACGGTTCCCCGAAGATCAGCATCTCGGCGGCTACCGTTCCCCCGGTGCCGATACCGGTAAATACCGCATAGACCGTACCGACCGGCAGCCGGTTGGAGGCTTTGATAATCAGATAAAAACTAAGCGCGATTCCTGCTGCTGTAAGAGCCCACTCGCCGGCGGTCTCGGCATGCTTGAGCCCAGATACCCATACTACTTCAATCAATCCGCCAATAAATACATATAACCAGTTGCGATTCATGGTGTTTCTCATCCCCTTTATATTGCACATCCAGTGTGTCTTGAATAATAGTCTAATCCGTTATTGCGCTGCAGCCTGGATTCCGCGCCAGTATACCGGCCATGTGGAATTGAGCCGCTGCACCGAGCGGTGGGACTGTCCATATAGCATTTCGATAATAATGCCGTCTGCACAGGTCATATAAGCCTGCGCTGCCGTCTCTGCAGAGATACAAAGCGACAGTTCCCCCTTTTCCATACTATGACGAATCAGCCGGGTCAGTCGGGATTCCAGTACATCGAGCAGATTGTAGATCAGCGGAATCACAGCTTCCCGCAAATTTTCGGGAGAAAAGTAAGCCATGCGAATCACGAATTTGACCGTATCATCGCTGCGGTACAATTCCTGCAAAAACGTAAGCGTATCGCGAAGCTTTTGCTCCGGCGGCTGATCGCGATGGGCGATCATATAACGCATCAGCCGGTGCTTCAACGCTCGCGCTGCCCGGCTCAGCACCTGAAGAAACAAATCTTCCTTGTTTTTGAAATGCGCGTAGATAGATGGCTTTTTGATACCAACCTCGGATGCCAGCTTGGACAAGGAGGCACCTTCATACCCATCCCTTGCAAAATGGGACAATCCGATATGCAGCAGCTGTGCTTTTACACTCACAAGATCACCTTCCTAACGGTCGTTAGCCAAATGTATTTTGTCACATTATCCGCGGCATGTCAAATACGCCTGCTCCGGATAGAAGGAGGCGTATTTGACAATAATTACTGCAGTAAAGAAGGACAAAAAGCGAGCCTGCTTACAATCCTGCATGATGTATAGGGTCTACACTTCTATACAAGAAATAGTAGAGTGAAGTTTGAAAAAGGTTCTATATAATCGAAATGGTCAGCATGATTGAAATGATCGTCATGATCGAAGTGTTCAGTATGATCAGAGCATAATTAGGTTAAAACGTAGTGAAGCCCAGAATCAGCTGCAGCCGGTAGGCGATATCCTTGATCCAGGTGCTATCTTCCTGATAGGCGCTCAGCGGCAACGTATACTGCTCGCCTTTATTGGTCCATAGCATGGTAAAGTAGTCGTTTACTTCTTTCATCAATGCGTTATCACCCGGAGCGGAGATCCACAGATCGTTTTCCAGATTGTAATCTTTGAGATTACGCGGGGTGAAGTTGGATGAGCCGCCGATAATCAGATCATTGCCGGCACCGCTGTCGATATACATCAGCTTGGTATGATACTGCTCTTCGGTTGTATTGTACCAGCGGATGCCGATTTTGCCGCCGGTCTCGCTGTTCAGTTCGGCAGCGACCGGACGGTTGGGAATACCGATTTTATCCTGACCAAAAGCGTTCTGGTTCGGATCGAGCACGAGTTGAATCTTCACGCCGCGCTTGGAGGCATTCAGCAGCTCGCTGGTTACCTGCTTATCGGCCAGATAGAACATGCCCATCCACAGCGTATCTCCTTCGCGGGTGTTCTGGATGGCTTCGAGCAGGCGGTCATATACTTTGCCCTCGGTAATATAACGGAGCTGGATGTCTCCTTTGCCGGTTGTAGCCGGAGTGGAGGCAGCAGGACCCGTATTGCTGCCGGAGCCGCTGTTTGCAGAGGATTTCGCTTGTTCCTGATATTCCGGCAATTTCACATTGCTGCCCGACAGGTCGATAACCGCCTGCTCGGCTCGCAGCAGATCGGCTGTAATCGGACCCTGTACTTCAAAAGCGACATTAGAGTGATACGCACTGGCATCATGAATATTGCCGGTGGAGACGAGTGCGCTGTTCTCAGTAATAACCGCTTTGCGATGATTGGCTTTGACGTTCATTAATTTGAGATACGAGCGGAAGGTGACGTCGGGACCGGATGTTGCCATCGCATTGGGAATATGACCGTTGCCTTCCTGACCGAACCACTGGAAAAAGGTACGCCATACCGCGGAATAGACGGGCGTGGAATCACGCAGCGGATCAACATCCGTCATGACCACATCGATGCCGTTCTTTTTCATTTTTTCCAGCAGTGGATTGGGACTGGAGTTATAATCCGTATTCACTTCATCCGTGATAAATACAACCTTCAGATCGGGTACCTGCTGCTTGCGCTGAATCAGCTTGTTGGTGAGCTGCTCGCTGATCTGGGGATATTGTTGTCCTTTATGTACGTAATTATTGAACAGGAACATGTCGATAACGATATAACTTTTGGCTTCACCGATCATTTTGACGATGCGATCGTAGATTTGCCTTTTCTGGGTAAAGCTGTTCGCGGTACCCGGCGCGGCATAGGTCAGATCGTAATAGAAATTTACATGATCCACATTATAAAGCGGGCTTTGATACGATACGCCCGGAGGAAGCGGCTTATGGGTCTGATAGATCATCACGGCAATCAGCCAGAGAATTAGCAATCCGAGCAATGAACGCACAGAAATAATGCGCCAGCTGGATTTGAACTTGCCGCGTCCGGAAGAATGGATAGGCGGAGTATGTTTGGAGAATGCTTTCATGCGTTATTATTGCTCCTTTCAGGATAGGAAACGCCCGGAAAATAAGTCATGTCACGTATGTATCCATATAACAACAAAACCAGCTTTTTGACGCATTACAGGCGGATGTAAATATATGGATGATTACAAAGAATAAAATTTAATTTTGTAAAATCTGTGACGTATGGTTGCAAACGGGGTATCACGCGTTTATATATAGTTCATGGGTATCTATAACAGTTACATCTACGTGTAAGACCAGAATAACGCTAATACAGAGGAAAAAGGGGAATGTAATGAAAGCAATTGAGTCTACCCGCAAAGCAGTTATTGTCGGAGCAGGACCCGGTGGACTCGCAGCAGGTATGCTGCTGGCAAGTCATGGGTACGAGGTGGACGTATATGAGAAGCAGCCTGTCGTAGGCGGCCGATCTTCCCGTCTGCATCTGGGGGAATACCGGTTTGACCGCGGGGCTACATTTCTGATGATGCCTCACCTGATCGAAGAGTTATTCGAGATGTCCGGCCGTTCGCTGGATAACTATGTGGAGATGCAGGAGCTGACACCACTGTACAGTCTGCATTTTGGCGATATGGTGTTCAAGCCTTCCCGTGATCGCGAAGACACGGCAGCACAGATTGCGCGTCTGTTCCCTGGTGATGAGCAAGGATACTACCGCTATCTGGAAGAAGAAGATGTGAAGCTGGATAAAGTCATGCCTTTGCTGCGTCGTCCTTTTGCCGGACTGACCGACTATATACGTGCCGATGTGATTCGCGCGCTGCCCAAGCTGCATCTGAATGATACGGTCTATGGCCGACTGTCCCGTTATTTCAAGGATGAACGGCTCAAGCAGGCATTTACGTTTCAGTCCAAATATCTGGGCATGTCCGCCTGGGAATGTCCGGGTACTTTTACGATTCTGTCCTATCTGGAGCATCGCTATGGTCTTTTCCATCCCAAAGGCGGGCTGAATTCCGTATTTGAAGCAATGGCACAGGTGATCTCCGAACATGGCGGACGCGTACATACATCAAGAGGAGTGCAGCGTGTAATTACACAGGGACGCAAGGCTACCGGGGTTGTGCTGGATAATGGAGAGCAGGTGGATGCAGATCATGTAGTGATCAATGCAGACTTCGCTTCTGCCATGAATCAGCTGTTTGAACCGGGGGTGCTGCGCAAGTATGCACCTGATCAACTGGCACAGAAAAAGTATTCCTGTTCGGCGGCCATGCTCTATCTGGGCATTGATGGTGCAGTGGATCTGGAACATCATTCTGTACATTTCTCTGCCGATTATCATAAAAATGTCGATGAAATCACCAAGTTCAAAACACTGTCCGAAGATCCGTCGATCTATGTACACAATCCTTCGGTACTGGATTCCACCCTTGCTCCGGCAGGCAAATCGGCGCTGTATATTCTGATGCCGACACCGAATCTGACCGGCGAGACCGACTGGGAAGCCAAGCGCGAGCAGGTCAAGGAGCAGATGCTGAATCGGGCAGAGCAGATTCCACAGCTGCAGGGACTGCGCGACCGGATCGAGGAAATGAGTTTCTTTACTCCGCTGGATTGGGAACAGCAACTGGATGTATATCAGGGGGCTACTTTTAACCTGACGCACAATCTGGGACAAATGATGGCGTTCCGTCCGCATAACCAGTTTGAGGAAGTAGATGGAGTATGGCTGGTCGGCGGCGGTACACATCCGGGCAGCGGACTGCCGACGATTTTTGAATCGGCACGGATCAGTACATCGCTGATTTTCAAGCAGGATGGCGTCACCCGTTCTACCAAAATGGATGCCGGATCGGTGCTGGCCGGGGCGGAGCCTTCATGAGCCGCCCAAAAAAGATCGCCATCGTCGGTGGCGGTATCGGAGGATTGACCGCTGCGCTGCTGTTGAGCCGCCGGAATGTGGAAGTGACCATATTCGAGCGAAGTGATCGTCTGGGCGGCCGGATAGCTTTTGAAGAAGAAGGCGAGCAGCGGATCGACCAGGGACCGACGATTGTGCTGCTGCCGGAGATGCTGTACAGCATTCTGGAAGAAGCCGGTGTCAGCCGTGACCGGTTGCCGCTAATCGAATGTGACCCGCTGTATCGGATTCATTATCCGGATGGCAAAGTGCTGACCAAGCATCGTCAGCCGGAACGTCAGGCCGAAGAAGTAGAACAGGTATTTCCAGGAGAAGGCAAAAATTTCGAGCGGTTTATCCGCGAGATGAGTCCACTGTTCCCGCGCGGACAGGCTTCTTTTTTGGAGCGGGACTTTCCGGCATGGCAGCAATTTTTCAGCGGAAGCAATCTGTCGCTGATGCGCAGCCTGCGCGCCTATCGCAATCTGAGCAGTGCAGCAGGTATTTATTTTCGGCACCGGCAGCTGCGCGAAGCATATTCGCTGCAGAGTCTGTATATCGGAGGTATTCCCGAAAAGACGCCCGGTCTGTATACGATGCTACCTTATGCGGAACATGCTTTTGGTGTCTGGATGCTCAAAGGCGGTTATGGCATGCTGCCACAGATTCTCGGCGAAGAGCTGGCAGAACGCGGTGTGACCGTACATCTCAATTGCCCTGTAGACGAAATCGAAGTGCGTCATGGTGTCTGTCTCGGCGTACAGGCCAATGGAGAAAAGCAGGCATTTGATGCCGTGTTGTATAATGGAGACTTCCCTTATATTAATTCGCTGTTATCCAACAGTGAGCCGCAGATCAAGCCGCGACGTACACCGTATCAGCCGTCTACCGGATGTGTGCTGATCTATGCGGGAGCACAGCGTCAATGGCCGGAGATGTTAACCCATCAGTTTTTCCTGCCGGATAGTCTGGATAACAGTCTGCGCGAGACGTTCAACAAGCGTCAATTGCCGCGTGATCCTTCTTTTTATGTATTTAATCCTATAGCACTGGATGCCGAAGCGGCTCCTGCCGGAGAAAGTGTATTATACTTTTTGATTCCGGTTACAGATGAAGCAGGAATCGATTGGGAAAAGGATACGGACCGGCTTGTTCAGCAGGTGCTCGATTCTGCTGAAGAGAGAGGATTTACCGGACTGCGCGATTCCCTCAAATGGATGCGGGTACGCACACCGGCAGATGCACTGCGCAGCGGATTATACGGAGGCGGCAGTTTTGGGATTGCACCGATTCTTCGGCAGTCCGGTGTCTATCGCCCGCAGCCACGACCATTCCCGGGAATACGCCGATTATATGCAGCCGGAGCTTCTGTACATCCTGGCGGCGGCGTACCGATTGTGATGCAGGGAGCAAGAATGGCTGTACAGCAAATTGTAAAGGAGTTGGGAATTTGAAATATGTAAGCGAAGCGGATCTGCAGAGCTGCGAAGAAATGATCCGTCATGGATCGTCGTCTTTTTATTACGCCTTTAGCTGGCTGACCAGTCCACAAAAAGAAGCAGTTCACGTGATTTATGCTTTTTGCCGGATGATTGATGACAGTGTGGATGAACCGGAGCAATCCGTCTATACCATTCAGGAGCTGCAATCGCTGTTCGCGAATCTGGAACAGGCGGAAGGGCATTTTATCTGGCCTTCTTTGCGCTGGTTGTTTGAGGCTTTTCCTTCATTGTCGCGTGCGCCGTTTCAACGCCAGATGGATGGGCAGACGTATGATCTGACCTTTACACGCTATTCCACCATGCGCGAGCTGGAGCATTATTGTTATCTGGTAGCCGGTACGGTAGGCGAGATGCTGCTGCCTGTGTTAAAAGGCGAGCATAGCGAAGAGATTCGTCACTCCGGCATTGCGCTGGGCAAAGCGATGCAAATTGTTAATATTATGCGCGATATTGGCGAAGACGGCCGGAGGGGTCGCCGTTATATTCCTTTGGAGCTGCTAAAAAAGCATGGATATACTGAACAGGAACTGGAAAATGGCGTGATCGACGAACGTTTTCGTGCTCTAATGGATGAGCTGCGTCTGCTGGCCGAGCAGTGGTTTGCTACAGGTCTGGGCGATTTGCGGGCTTATCCGGAACGCAGTGCGTTTACAGTAGAGCTGGCAGCGACATTCTACGCGGGGATTATGGATGTTATTGCCGAGAATGGACATGATGTGTTTTCCCGGCGTGCCTATGTGGATGATGCGCGCAAGCGTGAACTGCTGATCCAGGTAGCTATGCGGCATGGCGTCGATCTGGATATGCTGGAACAGCCTGCCGTCTCCTGATGGGCTGGTTGTTCTGGATCTGGTATGCGATCGGCGCTGCCCTGCTGCTAACGAGCAGTGTGCCCAAAGCGCTGGACTTTTCCAATGGATTGTTTTTGGTATTTTACGCGCTCTATGCGTTGTATTTAATGAATCGTCAGGAAGTGTATTGGCAACTGTCCGACCGGTCAGTCAGTGGCGGAGTACATAGAAAATGGGTACGTCTGCTGCTGTCGACTGTCGTGGTCTGGTTGGGCGGCATGTCTCTGGAATGGATCGGTGTACATACGGGTTGGCCGTTTGGAGAATACAAATATACGCTAGTACTCGGAAGTCTGATTTTTGGAGTACCATGGACACTTGGATTTGCCTGGATCGGTGTAGTAGCCGGCGGCGCGCTGCTCAGCAGTATGCGGATCGAGAAAGAAGGGCAGACACCGGGTGCTGTAAACGCCTGGTCTACACGTCTGCTGCGTGCTGTCAAAATCGGCGTCTGGATCATTATTCTGGATCTGGTACTGGACCCGGTAGCCCATGCACGCGGATTCTGGCGAACGCGCCTTATATATCGGAGAAGTGGGACTGGCAGGAGCAGAGTCAGTCTTATGGTCAGCAGATCGGCAGGATGCTCGAAGGCTATGGTCTAAAAGGAGTTTTTCAGGGACCGGTCTGGGAACATTATACGCCTCAAGATATTCAGCGGGACACTTATGCCCATCAGGGCGCTATCTATGGTATATCGTCCAATAGTCCACGGCAGACCTTTTTCCGGCCGGGTAATCGCAGTCGGGATGTGCAGGGGTTATGGTACGTAGGCGGCACCACGCATCCCGGTGGAGGTACACCGATCGTAACCTTATCCGGACAGCTCGTAGGACGTCATATTGCTGACTTGTTATAGCGATGAGTCGGTGGTGGGTTATGAGCCAACAGGTTGGCGATTGGCTGCGATTCATGAGTCGTTGAATAGAGTGGAGCAACTTATTGCGTATCGGTAATAACCTATTTAGTATGTATTGGTAATAACCGATCTGGTGCGTATCATTAATAAGCGATTCAATGCACATCGGCAATAACCGATCTGATGCGCATCGGTTATGGAACAATTCTTGTTTGGATTACTCTGGATTGCTGGTATATTTAAGTAATGGGTTTGCAGGTTAAGCCAAATGAATATAAGGGAGTGACCGGTACTGTACACATAACCTGAATAGAGGCTATGGCAGACCGGTTTCGGAGAGGAAGGGCTCATGAATCAGGAGAACCCTATAGCAGGAAATATTTCGGATCGGAAAAGTGCGCATGTGCGGCTTTGTCTGGAGGAAGATGTGGCAGGTGCAGGGATTACCTCCGGAATGGAACGTTATCGGTTTCGGCATCAGGCACTGCCAGAGATAGATTTTGGCAGTATTGATCTTCATACATCGTTTCTGAATATTCCTATGTCTGCGCCACTGCTAATCAGCTCCATGACTGGCGGCAGTGCAGCGACCGGGCAAATTAACCTCCGTCTGGCACAGGCTGCCCAGAGCCGCGGCTGGGCCATGGGGCTTGGTTCGGTTCGGGCAGCGATCGAGCACGATGAGCTGGCAAGCACGTTCAATGTACGCCAGCAAGCACCCAGCATCCCCGTGATTGCCAATCTGGGAGCGGTACAGCTGAATTACGGATTTGGTATCGAGCAATGCAGACGTGCCGTAGAGCTGGCGGAAGCGAGTGCTCTGGTACTGCATCTGAACAGTCTGCAGGAAGTTTTTCAACCGGAAGGCAATGTGAATTTTGCCGGACTGTTATCCCGGATCGAACAGGTAGCCCGGCAGCTGGAAGTTCCTGTAGGAATCAAGGAAGTCGGCTGGGGGATTGATGGCAGTACCGCACGCCGCCTGACAGATGCCGGAGCTGCGTTTATTGATGTGGCAGGTGCAGGAGGAACTTCATGGAGTCAGGTGGAGAAATTCCGCAGCAGCGATTCGGTGCGCCGCGAAGCAGCAGAAGCTTTTGCAGGCTGGGGAACACCTACAGCAGACTGTATCCTTGATGTACGCGCAGAGCTACCGGATATTCCGCTGATCGGCAGCGGCGGCTTGAGTCACGGCGTCGATGCTGCCAAAGCTATTGCACTGGGTGCCGATCTGGCAGGTTTTGGCCGTTCCTTGCTGGGTGCAGCGGTAGAGTCGGTGGAGGCGCTGGAGCAGGTACTGCAGCGTGTTGAATTTGAATTGTCGGCTGCCATGTTCGGCGTTGGAGTCGCGAATATTGCCGAGCTGCAGCAGACGGATCGTTTGTACAGACGCGAATAGTATATCTCATTACCACGTAAGCCCGGAATCCGCTCCGGGCTTTTTGTTATGCTCTATTATCCGGCGTGCAGTCTGTAGTTAGGAGAAGTAGAATACCTATAATATTTTGAAATTAAGAAATTTCTACAAAACTCTACAAAAGTCGCATCCCGCGGACGATATTAAATAGGTAATTCGTACTATTACATCATGTTTATAAACGCAGGGAGGAAAGAAAAAGTGAAGAAGCTTCAGCAAATCAGGCTTGGGCTGCGTCCCAAATTATATCTTATTATTCTGCTACCACTATTTATTATTGGATCGCTGACGATGTGGACAACGCAGCGTCTGATCCAGGAATCGGCGCTGTCTACGCTGCAACAGAGCAATGAGACACTGGCGACTCATACAGCCGCACAGTTGAATGCGGAGGATATCCGTAAATTATATACCTACAGCGAACCCGAGCAGAGTACAGAGTACAAAAATCTGCGTACCCAGATCAATAATCTGAGGCTTCAATCCGGGGCACTTTACGTATACATGTTTAACTACGTAGACAACAAATGGTTGTACACGGTAGACGGAGCCAGCTGGGACGATGATAATTATAGTGCTTACAATGACGAGATGAACTTTAATGCAGATGCAACAGCCAAGCTGACATCCGGTCAGAATGTGACGACTGATATGGTCTCCGATCCGGAATGGGGAGAATTATTTTCCACTTTTACTCCGATCAAGGACAAGAGCGGTCAGATAGTAGGATATCTCGGGATCGATATTTCAGCCAAAGCGGTCAATACAGTCTATGAGCAGACACTGACTCAGGCGTACAAGCTGGTTATTCCTATCTTCGCGAGTGTTGTTCTGCTGGCGGCACTGGCAGCCATGCTATTTATCCGCCGCACTCTGAATCAGGTGGGCGAGATCAAACACAGCATGGAGAGAGTGACTGCTGGAGATCTGACATTAGGTTCGCAGCGTATTACCGGTGATCAGCTGGGTGAGATCAGTGATCTGAATAACGCGATGATCCAGCATATTACCGAGATGATCACCAGCATTCAGTCCGGCTCCGGCACGCTGCAGGATTCTTCGCAGTATATCGCCGAAGTCGCCGAAGGTACACTTCGCCAGACCGAGGAATTATCACGGGCGATTCAGGAAATTGCTTCGGGCTCTACCCAGCAGGCGGAGCAGACCGAACAATCGGTACAGCAGTCCACCGAGCTGGGACGCATTATCGACGAAATCGGCAGCTATGTCAGCCAGTTCAGTACAACAGCCGAACAGCTGTCCAGCGTAAGCAGCAAAGTCAGACAGGAACATGAAAATCTACTCCAGCAGGGCAAAGAAAATGTCGCCCGTGTACAGCAGATTCAGCAGCTGTCCGAAATATTGGCCGAACAGTCCCGCGAAGCGTCCAGCATCAGCGGACAGGTACAAAGTATCGTCAAGCAGACGCAGATTCTGGCTCTTAACGCGTCGATAGAAGCTTCCCGCGCCGGTGAAGCAGGTAAAGGCTTCTCGGTTGTAGCCAGCGAGATGCGTAATCTGGCCCAGCAATCCGAGCAGTCGATTGGAGAGATCGACAGTATCCTACGCCAATTTGTCGAGCAGATCAGCCGAATTAATGTGGAATTTGAAGCCAATATGGAGTCGGCAAATCGTCAGGAAGTACAGATTGAAGAATGCATGGAATCTTTTGAACAGGTCAGTCAGGTATCTGGCGAAGTGCATCAGCTGGCGCTGGATTTGTCGCAAAAAACCGACAGTATGCAGTATATCCGTCATGAAGTGGAAGAGCATTTGGGTTATATCGCTTCTGCAACCGAAGAGACCTCTGCTATGACCGAAGAAGTCGCTGCCAGCGCCCTGGAACAGCAAAAGTCCGTTTCAGAACTTTCCGAGATATCCGGCAGCCTGAAGACGCTCGCTCATGAACTCAAGGGACAATCGGATAAATTTATCGTATAGTTCGTTTGCCACGCCATGGGTTCTCATATATAATAGTGTGGAAATTCAGATCGAACGCTTACCAATTCAACTAATAGGAGTTGTCATATAAATGGCTTTGAAAGCTGGTATTGTTGGGCTTCCTAACGTCGGGAAATCCACACTTTTTAATGCAATCACCCAGGCGGGTGCCGAATCCGCCAACTATCCGTTCTGTACGATTGATCCAAACGTCGGTATCGTCGAAGTACCGGATGAGCGTCTGGACAAACTGACCGAACTGGTTGAACCGAAAAAAACCGTTCCTACAGCATTCGAATTTGTTGATATCGCCGGTCTGGTACGCGGCGCGAGCAAAGGCGAAGGACTGGGCAACAAATTCCTTGCCCATATTCGTGAAGTTGATGCGATCGTACACGTGGTACGCTGTTTTGAAGATGAGAACATCACTCACGTAGATGGCAAAATTGATCCGATCAGCGATATCCAGACCATCAATCTGGAACTGGTACTGGCCGATCTGGACAGTGTCGAGAAGCGTATTGACCGTTCCAAAAAGAACATGAAGGGCGGCAACAAACAATACGCCCAGGAAGTCGAAGTACTGGAACGCATCAAAGAAGCCCTGTATAACGATATGCCTGTCCGCAGCGTAGAGCTGAGTGATGAAGAGCGTCTGATCGTTCGCGATCTGCACCTGCTGACCATGAAGCCTGTACTGTATGCGGCCAACGTGAGCGAAGACGGCGTAACTGAAGCTGATACCAACCCTTACGTGCTGAAAGTGAAAGAATTTGCTGAAGCCGAAAATGCGGTTGTCGTGCCGATCAGTGCCAAGATCGAAGCGGATATTTCCGAAATGGAAGAAGAAGACAAAGCGATGTTCCTCGAAGAACTCGGTCTGTCCGAATCCGGTCTGAACCGTCTGATCAAAGCAGCTTATCGCCTGCTGGGTCTGTACACTTACTTTACAGCCGGCGTGCAGGAAGTACGCGCCTGGACGATCCGCAAAGGCACCAAAGCTCCTGGAGCGGCCGGTGTGATTCATACCGACTTTGAGCGTGGATTTATTCGTGCCGAAGTAGTTAGCTACGAGGATCTGGTAAATGCCGGTTCCATGAACGGCGCCAAAGAGCGCGGTCAGCTGCGCCTGGAAGGTAAAGAATATGTCGTGCAGGATGGCGACGTTATGCACTTCCGTTTCAACGTATAATACGGCAGGATCTGCAGGATCACGTCTGTACAAGCCTTATTCCATCAGCTCGATCGTATACCCATCGTATACGGTCTGCGGATCGGAATAAGGCTTTTTTTGCATTCTTTTTCATAACAAATAAATAGAATAAGACAGGCGAGAAAAAAGCACCTATAGCCAATCGTACCCTCATTCGTAACCAGATTCGTAATCAGAAAACCACTTTTAACTGATCAACAGCAGACAATCGGAATAACAACCGTGTATCTGTCAGCAGAAAAAGAACGGTCTGCCATTTGACAGACCGTTCACGGATTATTGATTACTGCTTTAGCGCTCAGACCAAACAGTATACCAGATTATACTTAACGATTAACGTTCACCATGCCTGCTTCCGGATAGCGCTCACCAACGGCTGCACCTTTGGGTGCGATAGCATCGATCCGCTGAAGTTCTTCCTGAGTCAAGGAAACATCCAGTGCGCCTACATTTTCCAGCAGGTATTTGGTCTTTTTGGTACCTGGAATCGGAGCGATATCTTCGCCCTGCGCGAGCAGCCAGGCCAGTGCCAGCTGGGAAGCCGGACAGTTCTTCTCTACAGCAATCTCGCGAATTCGGGTCACCAGATCCAGATTTTTCTGGAAGTTATCGCCCTGGAATCGTGGTGAATAGCGACGGTAGTCACCTTCTTCCAGGTCGTCAAAAGATTGAATCTGACCGGTCAGGAAGCCGCGGCCCAGTGGACTGTAAGGTACAAATCCGATGCCCAGCTCACGGCAGAGCGGCAAAATCTCATCCTCCACATCCCGGCTCCACAGAGAGTATTCGGTCTGCAGGGCAGAGATCGGGAATACATCGTGCGCACGGCGAATCGTGGCAACCGATGCTTCGGACAGTCCCAGATAGCGAACTTTGCCTTCGCATACCAGTTCGGCCATCGCACCGACGGTTTCCTCGATCGGTACATCAGGATCGACGCGATGCTGATAGTACAGATCAATCGTATCAACACCAAGCCGCTTCAGGCTTTTCTCGCATGCTTCGCGTACATATTCAGGGCGTCCGCTAATCCCCAGATAAGAGCCGTCGTCGCCACGTATATTACCGAACTTGGTGGCAACTATAACATCCTGCCGATGCTGGCGAATAAACGGACCGATAAACTCTTCATTATGTCCATTCCCGTACATATCAGCCGTATCATAAAAAGTAATACCGTTCTCAAAAGCCACTTCCAGGGTGCGCAGTGATTCTTGCTCATCCCTTCCCGAATAAAATTCGGACATTCCCATACATCCCAGACCGAGTGCGGATACAACAAGTCCCTGCTTGCCAATAGTTCGTTGAGTCATGGTCATGATTTGCCTCCTTGAGATTCAGATGATTTGGCATTACGGTTAATCGGATTCCTTTTGAATCGGCTGTATTTGTTGAAGTTCGTAACAAGCTGTATCAGAGCCTTTAAGCCGATATATTCATTATAAATACTCTACAACATAATAGCCAAATCCATACATATCTGTATCGTTATTTGTATTTAAAAAAATGGATAAAACGGGATATTAAAGATAGGAAAGTGGATATTTCTATGCTATAATCAAGAGTCGTAACCCTGTATTTGACGCATATTAACAGCTGTTCCCGTACATCTGTGATGCGGTTGGAAGCAGGGTATTCCTTTTATAGTCACGTCATTTGATCTGAAGCACTGCTGTGATGGCTGTTACAATGGATTTGGGGAACGCCATACAGTATGTTTTTCTGAATGTTATAAATAACTATTGAATATATGAAGAGGTGGTTTTCCGTGTTAGATCGTTTACAGGCATTAGCGGACCGCTATGAGAAATTGAGCGAGTTGTTGTGTGATCCGGATGTGGCGAGTGATTCCAAGCGTCTGCGTGATTATTCCAAGGAACAGTCGGATCTGCAGCCGACATTTGAAGCATATACCGAATATCGCCGGGTTACCGAAGAGCTGGATGCAGCCAAGCAGCTCCAGGGCGAGAAGCTCGACGACGAGATGCGCGAGATGGTCAAGATGGAGATTGATGAATTGTCTGCCCGTAAGGATGAATTGGAAGAGCAGATTCATATTTTGCTGATGCCAAAAGATCCGAATGACGACAAAAACGTGATCGTGGAGATTCGCGGTGCGGCAGGTGGAGACGAGGCGGCATTATTCGCAGCGGATCTGTACCGGATGTATACCCGTTTTGCAGATACACAGGGCTGGCGCGTAGAAGTACTTGATACCAACGTCAGCGATCTGGGCGGATTCAAGGAAGTGACTTTCCTGATCAACGGACGTGGTGCCTACAGCAAACTCAAATTTGAGAGCGGTGCACACCGTGTACAGCGTATTCCTTCGACCGAATCAGGCGGACGTATCCATACTTCGACTTCGACGGTAGCCGTTATGCCGGAAGCGGAAGAACTGGATATTGCGATCCATGACCGTGATATCCGTGTAGATACATTCTGTTCCAGCGGCGCGGGCGGTCAGTCCGTTAATACGACCAAATCGGCAGTGCGGGTTACCCATATGCCGACTGGTATCGTAGCGACCTGTCAGGATGGCAAGTCCCAGAACTCCAATAAGGAAAAGGCACTTCAGGTGCTGCGCGCCCGTATCTCCGATATGATGCGTCAAGAAGAAGAAGCCAAATACGCCGGCGAACGTAAAAGCAAAGTAGGTACAGGAGATCGCAGTGAGCGTATCCGTACGTATAATTTTCCACAAAGCCGTGTAACCGACCACCGGATCGGATTGACACTGCACAAGCTGGATCAGGTTATGAACGGTGAGATTGAAGAAATCGTATCCGCGCTGACGCTGGCTGAACAAGCTGATCTGATGGCCAAAGAGGCGTAATCGATTGACACAGAATCAACAGCTGTTCGTGATGCAGCCGCAGCAAAGTATAAGAGAAGCCTATGTTGAGGCTTCTTCTTTTTTAAGACAGCAGCAGGTGATGGAGCCGGAATCCAATACCAAGCTGCTGTTGGAATGGGTGCTTGGTCTGTCAGGAGCTGCTTATTATATGGCACTGCCCGATCCGTTCCCGGCGGACAAGCGTGAAGCTTGGGAAAATGTAGTCAACCGCAAAGCCCAGGGAGAGCCTGCGCAGTATATTATTGGTGAACAGGAATTTTACGGAGAATTGTTCCACGTGAATCCTTCGGTATTGATACCAAGGCCGGAAACAGAGCTGCTGGTGGAAGCCGTAGTAAAATATGGTCAGAGTCTTCCTGCACGTGAGGATAGACAGCCGCGAATCTGCGTGGATATCGGTACAGGCAGCGGAGCGATCGCGCTGACGATTGCCCGTCTTTGTCCGCAGTGGCAGGTGGTAGCGAGCGATATTTCGCCGGATGCTCTGCAGGTAGCCCAGCATAACAGCAGACAGCAGGGGATAGAGATTGGCTGGCAGCAGGGCAATCTGCTGGAGCCGTTTGCCGGCAGTCGTGTAGATATTCTGGTCTCCAATCCGCCTTATATTCCGGATGAAGATATCGCCGGGCTGCAGCCGGAGGTACGAGAGCATGAGCCGCTGACTGCACTGGCAGGCGGACCGGATGGTCTGGGTCCTTACCGGATCATGATCAGTCAGTTCAGTCTGCTCGCGAGTATGCCGGAGCTGATTGCTTTTGAGCTTGGACAGGGACAGGCTCCGGATGTTGCGGAGATGGTTCGCGCAGCAGGCTACGGACACATTCATATTATCAAGGACCTTGCCGGTATTGAACGTCATGTAATTGGAATCCTAATCTGAAGCAGTACAGGTTGAATGCGCAAAGGAGACAGGCATGATCACAAAGCTGAAGCGGATCGATTGGACATTGTTTACGATTTTACTGATCATGATGGCGATAAGTCTGGTGGTCATTTACAGCGCGACCCATAGCAGCTCACGTTTTGGAGGCTCAACCTCCAAAATGGCTTTCTACTATCTGGCCGGATTTATCGTGTTTTTTGTAGCGGCATTTGTGGATTATCGCTTGTGGATCAAGTATGCCAAGTATATCTACATTGGTGGTATAGCACTACTGCTGCTTGTTATGATTATTGGACAGACGCTGAATAATGCACAGGGCTGGCTGAGTATCGGTGGTCTGAGCTTGCAGCCGGCAGAGTTGTTCAAGCTGGTGCTGATTATTTCTCTTTCGACGCTGCTCGCAGCCAAGAAAAAGATCAAGCTATTATTCTGGCGGGACATTACCCCACTGCTTGCCGTCACCTTTGTTCCTTTTGCCCTTGTTATGGTGCAAAATGACCTTGGTAACGCGCTGAGTTATTTGATTATTATGGTGGCTCTATTATGGATCGGTAATATCAAATATACACAGGCGATTATTTTTACAACTATTGCCGTTGCGATGGTAGTAGTAGGTATTCGCAGCTATGTAGCTTACCATGATCAGATCAAGACGTATCTGAATGATATCAAGCGTGACCACTGGATGGAGCGGATTGATCCTTGGTTGATGCCCGATGAAGCTACGGCCAAGGCGATTTATCATACCCGTAATGCCAAGCTCGCGATCGCATCGGGAGGACTCAGCGGCGAAGGCTTTATGAAAGGCAGCTCGGTGCAGGCAGAGCGTGTACCTTTGACGTACTCGGATTCCATCTTTGTGGTAGTGGCCGAAGAGTTCGGATTTGTCGGAGCAGCTGTACTGCTTTTGCTGTACTTTACCCTGATTCACCGGTTGGTGCTGGTGTCTCTGGAATGCCGCGAACGAGCCGGACCTTATCTTATTATTGGTATAGTGGCGATGCTGCTCTATCAGATATTTGAAAATATCGGCATGTTTATCGGTCTGATGCCACTGACCGGGATCACGCTGCCGTTTATCAGTTTTGGTGGTACTTCACTCGTTATGAATATGGCCTGTATGGGCCTGGTCATGAGTATTCGTATTCATAATCAGCTGGATACGGAAGAGGTCTCACTGGAAGCAGGAAGTCGTTATACACTGAATTAAATGGGGTACATAGAGTACTCACAGACATTGCAGCATATCCACAGGTGCGGGATGTACAGATGTTCCGGATGTAGGAATGTTCGCCAGAATGTCAGTACTTCATCGCAGATGGCGTCAGGTCATAAGAGGAGAACCGGGAGCTTGTTATCGGGTCTCCTTTTCTGCATGAATCAGGGCAATATACAGACAAAATTGGAATGGTACAGAAAACAGGGAGGCAGTACAAGATGAACGATTGGACGGAGAAAGGTTCTTCTCCATCTTCTGCAGATCAGCCGGTGCAAATCTGGGATGCGCAGCAGATAGAGAAGGCTGAACACGATATCGTAGAGGCCGGCGAGATTCTGAGACAGGGTGGTATTGTCGCTTTTCCTACAGAAACGGTATATGGATTGGGTGCAGATGCAGGCAATTCGTCAGCAGTAGAGGCTGTATTTGCTGCCAAAGGAAGACCTTCCGACAATCCTCTTATCGTGCATATTTCGCAGTTGGAGCAGCTAGATCATCTGGTGCAGCAAGTCAAACCGGTGGAACGCAGGCTGATGGAGCAATTCTGGCCGGGACCGCTGACGCTTGTTATGCCGGTCAAGCCGGAAGCGGTATCTCCCTATGTCACAGCCGGCCTGGATACGGTAGGAGTACGGATGCCGGATCATCCGGTTGCACTGCGTCTAATTACAGCCGCTGGCTGTCCACTGGCTGCGCCGAGTGCCAATCGTTCCGGTCGTCCTAGCCCGACTACGGCAGCGCATGTAGCTGAAGATTTGTCTTCCCGTATTCAGGGAATTGTCGATGGAGGCAGCGCAGGCGTAGGTGTCGAGTCAACCGTTATTCAGGTGCAGGAGGATGGAACGGTGATGATTCTGAGACCGGGCGGCATTACAGAAGACCAGCTGCTGACAGTAGCTCCAGCTGTCATGATCGATCCGGGTCTGTCCGGTGTGTCAGCAGATACGACGCCGCGTGCACCAGGCATGAAGTACGCTCATTATGCGCCACGTGGCAGTATGACAATCGTGCGTAGTGAGGACGCCGAAGCGGTTCGCTATTATATCAAAGAACAGCTCCATCAGGCAGCGCAGCGCGGAGAACAAACAGGCGTACTGGTATTTGATGAAGATCAGGATGATTATGGATCAGCTCTGCATTTGTCACTGGGCAGTCGATCCACGCCGGAGGTAGCTGCCAGTCGACTGTATGCCTGTCTGCGCACACTGGATGCCCATAATATAACCTTTATACTGGCTACCGGTTGTGCAGAGACAGGAGTAGGCATGGCGGTTATGAATCGTTTATCCAAAGCCGCCGGCGGCCAAGTAGTGAATATTTGATTATTTAATCCGGCAGCCTGCCGGTTCGAGTGAATGACGGCATGTCTTTTGCTATAATAAAGGTTAAGCATGACAATGATCTCAATCCATTGAACGGAGGTGCATGGTATGCATCGTATTTTATTTGTATGTACCGGTAATACCTGCCGCAGTCCCATGGCAGAGGCATTTATGCGAAAGCTGGCGCAGGAACGCGGAATACCGGTGGAAGTTCGTTCGGCAGGAGTAGCGGCGGTAGATGGCATGTCTGTATCCCGTCATGCCGAGGCTGTACTGAAAGATCATCAGATTTATGATCGTCTGACTTCTTCTTCCCTGACACGCGATACCATCGACTGGGCAGATCTGGTATTAACGCTGACCGGCAGCCACAAGCAGCATGTGCTGAGTCGTTTTCCAATCGCCGCAGGCAAAGTATATACGCTCAAGGAATATGTGGAAAATGATACCCATGTGCTGTCTGATCTGGAAGAACTGGATAGCCTGTATGCTTCACTGGAAATACGCCGTGCACTCGGAGAAGAAATCGATTCTGCCGAGTACGAGCGTCTGATCGAGATTCAGCAGCGCATACCGGGCTTTGATATTGTAGACCCTTATGGAGGCAGCCGGGATGATTATGAAGTAGCGGCAGCCGATATCCGTGCAGCCCTCGACAAGCTGCTGGATAAGCTGGAAGCCTATCGTCCTCGTGAATCCTGATAATTTAATTTTATCGCAGGAACGTGTTGATTTTATAAAAAACATGTCTTATGATGTAAGCACAAGACAGACCCGGTGTAACTGGCGACAAGAGTGGAACCTGACCACGATGGAGCACTGGGATATACGGCCGGTCGCCTGGGCAAAGAGCAGATACATCATGCATTCGCATGTGTATCATGCTCTTTTTTTGGTCTTAAGGGGCCTGGCAGCGGTATTTATACATAAGTGAACTGCCTGTCAGGGTAGGGAATAGATCTATAGCAGCCTGTTCCTGCCTAATTTGTAGGTAATGTCGCCGTAGCTCTCCTGCCTGCGCTATAATAATGAGGCAAAGTAACAGCTGAATCATGTCGGTGCTGATGAACATTGTGATAATGGCACAAAGGAGGCAGGAGAATAATAATGGCTGATCAGGAAAAGATGGCATCTATTCGCCGCGATGCTGCAGCGATTACCCGTGAAGTGGCAGAAGCCGCCAAGCTGGGACCTCACCAGCTGCTGGTGATCGGTGCCAGTACAAGCGAAATTGCCGGCCAGCATATCGGCACGTCCGGAACGCTGGATATTGCGCAAGAGCTGGTAGAAGGAATACGGGAAGTACAGGCGGAAATGGGATTTCAATTGGCTTTTCAGTGCTGCGAGCATCTGAATCGTGCACTGGTGGTGGAGCGTTCTACTCTGGAGCGGTACAACTTGACAGAAGTAGCAGCTGTACCTATTCCCAAAGCAGGTGGTTCGATGGCGGCTTATGTGTACCAGACCATGGCAGATCCTTGCCTGGCCGAGACGATCGAAGCCCATGCCGGGATAGATATCGGCGAGACATTGATTGGCATGCATTTGCGTCGTGTAGCAGTTCCTTACCGTCCCGCAATCCGTTATATCGGTGAAGCCCGCGTGAATGCAGCCCGCATTCGTCCAAAACTTATCGGCGGAGAACGTGCCGTATACGCACCGCTGCCAAAGGCTGAGGGGGAACATGCGACTGAATGATGGAGAATCAACAACTATATGTTTACACGCAGCCTGTCTGCGATTAGTTTGAATAAATAATGACCTACAGGGGGAATTGACGAATGATGGAGCAATTGAGAAACAGTGATCCGGCAGTACTGGAAGCAATGGGATTGGAACTGAAGCGTCAGCGTACCAATATCGAACTGATCGCCTCCGAGAACATTGTAAGTGAAGCGGTTATGGAAGCGATGGGCTCCGTACTGACCAACAAATATGCAGAAGGTTATCCAGGCAAACGTTACTACGGCGGCTGTGAGCATGTGGATATCGTCGAAAACATTGCCCGTGACCGTGCCAAGGAACTGTTTGGTGCCGAGCATGTCAACGTACAGCCGCACTCCGGTGCACAAGCCAATATGGCGGTCTACCTGGCAGCGCTGAAGCCGGGCGATACCGTACTCGGTATGAACCTCGCTCATGGCGGACATCTGACACACGGCAGCCCGGTCAACGCATCCGGATTGCTGTATAACTTTGTTGCCTATGGCGTACGTGAAGACAACTTCCTGATCGATTACGATGAAGTTCGTAAAACAGCATTCAAGCATCGCCCCCGTCTGATCGTAGCTGGCGCGAGTGCTTACCCGCGCACGATTGACTTTGAAGCACTGGCTTCTATTGCCAATGATGTAGGTGCACTGTTTATGGTCGATATGGCTCATATTGCCGGTCTCGTAGCAGCAGGCGAGCATCCAAGTCCGGTGCCGCATGCCCATTTCGTAACAACAACGACTCACAAAACACTGCGCGGACCACGCGGCGGTATGATCATCTGTCGTCAGCCATGGGCAGCAGCAATAGACAAAGCCGTATTCCCGGGCTCCCAAGGTGGACCATTGATGCATGTTATTGCATCCAAAGCAGTAGCTTTCGGTGAAGCCCTACAGCCTTCATTCAAAACCTATGCACAACATGTAGTCAAAAATGCCAAAGTACTCGCGCAGACGCTGGTGGATGAAGGATTGACGATCGTATCCGGCGGTACGGATAACCATCTGATGCTGGTAGATACCCGCAATATCAATATCACCGGTAAAGAAGCAGAACACGTACTTGATGCGGTAGGCATTACTACCAACAAAAACGCGATTCCTTTCGATCCAACCAGCCCGTTTGTAACGAGCGGTATCCGTCTGGGTACGCCGGCAGCTACTTCGCGCGGTATGGATGAAGCGGCCATGGAACAGATCGGCAAAATCATCGCCATGACCCTCAAGGCTCCAAAAGACGAGGCTGTTCTGGCGCAAGCGAGCAAACTGGTAGCTGAACTGACAGACCGTTTCCCGCTGTACGAGCAGGTTAAATACTAAAATAGTTTGAATACCAAAAGGAATATAGCCTTTTCAGCAGATACGTTTGTTATATAAATACCATTCAATTATCGCTGATATGTAATTATATTCTTATGAAAAACAAGCTGCTACAGGATAGAAGCATAGCCTGTTATTTGGCAAAATGATGCAAACCGGCGAGGGAGGTTCCCTTTGCCGGTTTTTGTATACTTTTCCAGTAAATTTTTTTGAAAAAATTAAAATAATTTACCCCATTCAAGCCATTTACCTTTATAATAATAAGGACTGGGTGAAAACAGGATGATTCCGCTTATATTTGGAAAATGTAAGCGTTATACTACAGGATTCGAGAATTGCGTGAAATCAGTAGAGTTGCGGATGAAATTGCCCTGAGGTAATGATATAATAGACAAGATTTACGGGAAAAAGCATTTTCCCCGTCCTTACCCTTATGACATGTCATGTGACTACATACGGATACGCAGGACTTACCTATTGTTATTATTGAACATACCGGAGGGACTAACCATGGCAAAACTGGTGATATGCGATCACCCTTTAATTCAGCACAAACTCACGTTCATTCGTGACGTTAACACCAATACCAAAGAATTCCGTGAACTCGTTGATGAAGTGGCTACCTTGATGGCTTACGAAATTACACGTGATATTCCGCTGGAATCCATTCCTGTGGAGACGCCTGTCGTTAAGACAGAAGGCAAAGTAATCTCCGGACGCATGCTCGGATTGATTCCGATTTTGCGTGCAGGTCTGGGTATGCTCGATGGCGTCCTGAAGCTGCTTCCTGCAGCCAAGGTAGGGCATGTCGGATTGTTCCGTGATCCGGACACCATGCAGCCAGTAGAATATTATGTGAAGCTTCCGACAGATGTACAGGAACGCGAATTGATCGTGATCGATCCGATGCTGGCAACTGGCGGCTCGGCGATTGCAGCGATTGATGTACTCAAAAAACGCGGCTGCACCCAGATCAAAATGATGAATCTGATTGCTGCTCCTGAGGGTGTAAAAGCTGTACACGATGTGCATCCTGACGTTGATATTTATGTGGCGGCACTGGATGATCATCTGAATGATCACGGCTATATTGTCCCTGGTCTCGGCGATGCCGGCGACCGTCTGTACGGAACTAAGTAAAGCGAGGTATGACCATAATTATGAAAAAGATCAAAGTAATGACTATTTTTGGCGTGCGTCCGGAAGCGATCAAAATGGCTCCGCTCATCCTGGAGCTTCAGCAGCATCCTGAGCATATCGAATCCATTGTCTGCGTTACCGCCCAGCATCGTCAAATGCTGGATCAGGTTCTGGAAGTATTCAATATTACTCCCGACTATGATCTGGACGTTATGAAAGACCGTCAGACGCTGAATGAAATTTCGATTCGCGTTCTGGGAGGACTGGAGCCTGTACTTCGTGAAGCCCAGCCGGATATCGTTCTGGTTCACGGCGACACACTAACTACATTCCTCGCGAGCTATGCCGCATTTATGCAGCAGATCAGTGTAGGACACGTAGAAGCGGGTCTTCGTACATGGAACAAGATGTCTCCATACCCTGAGGAAATGAACCGTCAGCTGACCGGCGTGCTGGCCGATCTTCATTTTTCTCCAACCGAATGGTCTGCAGGGAATCTGTACAAAGAAAATAAGCTTGCGTCAAGCGTGTATATCACAGGCAACACGGTTACCGATGTGTTTCAATATACAGTACAGCCTGATTATCACCATCCCGTACTGGAATGGGCAGCAGGCAAGCGGCTTATATTGATGACTGCACATCGCCGTGAATCTCAGGGCGAGCCGCATCGCAATATTTTCCGGGCAGTCAAGCGTATTGCCGACGAGTTCGAAGATATCGCGATTGTCTATCCGGTTCATCCGAGTCCGGCCGTTAAGGAACCGGCTCACGAGATTCTGGGCAATCATCCGCGTATTCAGCTGATTGACCCGCTGGATGTAGTGGATCTGCATAACTTCTATCCGCATACCCACCTGATTCTGACTGATTCCGGCGGATTGCAGGAAGAAGCACCTTCATTCGGGGTACCGGTACTTGTACTGCGTGATACCACAGAGCGTCCGGAAGGCATCGAAGCCGGCACACTGGAACTGGTAGGTACGGATGAAGAGAAGATCTACGAGCGTGCGCAGGCGCTGCTGACAGATCAGGAATTGTATGATTCCATGAGCAAAGCAGCGAATCCGTATGGAGATGGTCAGGCATCCAAGCGGATTGTCAACGCAATTTTGCATCATTATGGCGTTTTGGAAGAGCGTCCTGAAGAATTTCACACAACGTTCAAAAAAGGGCCTACAGCAGTCTTGTGAAATGACGGATTACAGTATACAGTTGTACTGTAAGGTAGGTGTGATAAACCGCACAGCTATGAGGTTCTTTCGTTAGAACTTCGCGTTAATGCGATGAAGCAGATGGTTTGACAAAGACTTTGCCAATTCAGTACAATGAACTGGGATTCTGAAGGGTGAACACACTATGACACAGGAACCGCAAAGCAATAAACCTGATTCATCGCCGTGGAAGGCTGTCGGTCTTGTCAGTGCAATCGGGGTGGATCTTGCCCTGTGTACGCTAGCCGGATTCTGGTTTGGTTCCTGGCTGGATGGAATGTGGAATCATTCGGGACTTGGCATCGGTCTGGGAGTGCTGGCGGGGCTGGTTGCAGGTATGGTCAGTATCGTCATCATTATCCAGAAAATAACGGGGGAAAGAAATGACTGAAATACCAGGTTACATATATTGGCTGACCCGGACCACCTTTATTTTTTGGGCCATTTGTCTGCTCGTAGTTGCGCTTTTACCGGATTATCGTCCTATTGCCTTTGGATTGATTGCAGGCTCTGCAGTCAGTTACGTGAACACCAAGTATCTGGCTCGCAAAGTACGTCTGATTACGGAAGCAGCAGCAAACGGAGAAAAGAAAAAGAGGGGACTCGGGTTCTCTCAGCGTGCAGCTGTGTCGGTAGCAGCTGTGATCCTTGCTGTGAAATTTCCACAATGGTTTGAAATGTACGCTCTGGCAGGAAGCCTCGTATTTGCGCCGTTCGCGCTAATCGTTATCGGTTTTGTTCTTTCTCGCCATACAGAGCGTAACTCCGCTAATGAAAGGGGTGAGAAAAATGCATGAATCACCGATTATAAACGTGGGGTTTGACATTGATTTATCGGTTGTGATTATGCTGATCGTAACTTGTGCCATCGTATTCATTCTGGCCAAGATGTCGATCCGTAATCTCTCTGTCGAGAATCCAAGCAAGCTGCAGAACTTTATGGAATGGGTCGTTGATTTCGTTCAGGGACTGATTACCAGCACCATGGATTACAAAAAAGGAAGACCTTTCCTTTCACTCGGTATTACGCTGATTATGTTTATCTTTGTCGGCAATATGCTGGGACTGCCATTCGGTCTGGTATTCGATTATACCAATGCAGCAAGTGCAACATTCTTCGGACATCCTTTGACTCCGGTTGTAGAAGGTCTGGCGAATGGAAGTCATGGCGTGGAGATCGCATGGTGGAAATCACCAACTGCGGATGCCGCTGCGGCAATGGGACTGGCGCTGATCGTGTTCGTACTCGTTCACTATCTGGGTATCGTCAGAAATCCGAAGCACTATTTTGCTCATTATTTCAAACCGTTCTTCTTCTTCTTCCCTATCAATGTCATCGAGCAGTTGTCCAAACTGCTGACGCATGGTATGCGTCTATTCGGTAACATTTTTGCGGGTGAAGTACTGATTGCTGTCCTGCTCAAAATGTCTGCTGTCTGGTACGGCGCTATCGCGTCGGTTATCGGTCTGGTGGTATGGCAGGGTTTCAGTATATTCGTTGGTACGATCCAGGCCTTTGTATTTACAATTCTGGCTATGGTGTACATATCACAGTCGCTCGAGACGGATGAAGATCATTAATTCTTTATCGGCAACAACAGGCTCATTTGAATAGCCTGCGTTCTGTTTCTGGAGGCAATCGGTTTCAAGGTTCGGAAGTGGGTTACCCTTCATACCGGGCTCAATATACATTCAATCACTTATATATCTCTAAGGAGGATTTTTTCACATGGGAGCATTAGCATTTATCGCAGCGGCAATCGCTGTAGGTCTGGGCGCATTGGGCGCAGGTATTGGTAACGGTCTGATCGTAAGTAAAACAGTTGAGGGTGTTGCTCGCCAACCGGAAGCAAAATCCACGCTGCAAACGCTTATGTTTATCGGTGTAGGTCTGGTAGAGGCACTGCCAATCATCGGTGTGGTACTGGCATTCATTTTCTACTCTCAAGCATAAGAAATATACAAATCACTTGGCGGGGAAGGCCACAGCCATCCGCGCCTTCTTTTTAGCGTACAGGATGTAACGGATGATTATTGAAGCAGAAGTTAGGGAAGGAGTGAGCTGAATTGCATTTCGTATGGAGCAGTTTTGTATTTACTATTATTGCGTTTTTGATCCTATACTGGTTGTTGAACCGCTACGCGTTCGGTCCGTTGTTTTCGGTTATGGAAAAACGTCGTGAGCTGATCAAGCAGCAAATGGATGAAGCAGCTCAGACACGCCAGCAGGCGACTCAATATGTAGAAGAACAAAAAGCAGCTTTGCAGCAGGCTCGTAAAGATGCTCAGGATATTATCGAGCAGGCTCGCCAGACGAGCAACAGCCAGACAGAACAGCTGCTGAATCAAGCCAAAGAAGAATCCATGCGTCTCAAAGATGAGGCTGCACGCGATATCGAGAACGAGAAAAACAAAGCCGTGGCTGCACTTCGCAGTGAGATCGGTGCTGTCTCTGTACAAATTGCTTCTAAAGTGCTGCAAAAAGAAGTCGATGCCAATGCGCAGGAACAACTGGTGGATAACTACCTGAAAGACGTAGGGATCAGACAATGAGCCGGGACTCGGTAGTATCTTCCCGCTACGCCAGAGCACTTTTTGAAGCAGCGTCCGATCAGGGGCGTGTAGAAGAGACAGGACAGGAACTGAAAGCGGTCGTTGAGGCTTTTGAAATGGATAGCGAGATGCGCAACTTTATCGCTACGCCGAATATATCTCTGAAGGATAAGGAAAATGTACTGAAAAATGTACTTTCCGGCAAAGTATCCGATGTACTGCTGAGCACGGTTTTGCTGCTGATTGAACGCGGCAGACAGGACGTGTTCAGCGAGCTGCTGACCAGCTACACAGCGATTGTCAGCCGCACACTGAATGTAGCAGATGCTGTAGTGTATACGCCTTATCCGCTGAATGAACAGGAACAAGCCGAAGTGGCTGCCACTTTCGGACAGATATCAGGCAAGCGCCTGAAGGTTGTGAATGTTATTGACGAGAAGCTGATCGGCGGACTCAAAGTCGTGATCGGTGACACTCTGTATGACGGAAGCATCTCGGGCAAGCTTGAACGTTTGGAAAAGTCTTTTCAAAGACAAGCATAAGAGACAGGAGGGACTGACTTGAGTATCAGACCTGAAGAAATCAGTACATTGATTAAAAGTCAAATCGAGCAATACAAAAACGATATTGAAGTCGTTGAAGTCGGTACCGTTATCCAGGTAAGCGACGGTATTGCCCGTATATATGGTTTGCAAAACGTTATGGCCGGCGAATTGCTTGAGTTCTCCAATGGAGTAATGGGTATGGCCCAGAACCTCGAAGCCAACAATGTCGGTGCGATTATCCTGGGTGAGTACACGAATATTCGTGAAGGCGATCAGGTAAAACGTACTGGCCGCATCATGCAGGTTCCTGTAGGCGAAGCGATGCTGGGTCGTGTTGTTAATGCACTGGGTCAACCGGTGGATGGCAAAGGACCGATCGCTGCTACAGAATACCGTCCCATCGAGAGTGCTGCACCGGGTGTTATCGACCGTAAATCGGTTCATGAGCCTATGCAGACAGGTATCAAAGCGATCGATGCTATGGTTCCTATCGGCCGTGGACAACGGGAATTGATCATCGGTGACCGTCAGACCGGTAAAACGGCTATCGCCATTGATGCGATCATTAACCAAAAAGGTCAAGGCGTAAAATGTATTTATGTAGCAATCGGACAAAAGCAATCCACGGTAGCACAGGTTGTTGAGACACTGCGTCGTCATGGTGCACTGGATTACACGGTTGTTGTTACAGCATCCGCTTCCGAGCCTTCTCCACTGCTGTATATCGCTCCATACGCAGGCTGCGCAATGGGCGAATACTTTATGTACAAAGGCGAACATGCCCTGATCATCTATGATGATCTGTCCAAACAGGCTGCAGCTTATCGTGAACTTTCCTTGCTGCTTCGCCGTCCACCGGGTCGTGAGGCATTCCCTGGTGACGTCTTCTACCTGCATTCCCGTTTGCTGGAACGTGCAGCCAAACTGAGTGATGCAAGAGGCGGCGGTTCCCTGACAGCTCTGCCATTTATCGAGACTCAGGCATCTGACGTATCCGCTTATATCCCAACCAACGTAATCTCGATTACCGACGGTCAGATCTTCCTGGAGTCCGAACTGTTCTATGCAGGTCAGCGTCCAGCGATCAACGTTGGTATCTCGGTATCCCGTGTAGGTGGTTCCGCACAGATCAAAGCGATGAAAAAAGTCGCAGGTACACTGCGTCTGGATCTGGCTCAATATCGTGAGCTTCAGGCATTTGCCCAGTTCGGTTCCGATCTGGATAAATCAACGCTTTCCCGTCTGAACCGTGGTGCGCGCATGATGGAAATCCTGAAACAGGGTGTCAACCAGCCGCTGCTTGTTGAACAACAGGTAGTGAGTCTGTATACTGCTGTCAAAGGTCATCTGGATGATATTCCGGTCAATGATGTACGTCGTTTTGAAGCAGAATTCCTCGCATTCATGGCGAGCAACCACAATGCTATTTTGCAATCGATCCGCGATACCAAAGATATTACGGCAGATAACGAAAAAGCACTGGTTGATGCGATCAATACATTTAAAAAAGGCTTTGCTACCAGCTAAGCCGCTAATCGTTCATCCGAACATATAAATTATTGTTTTCCTTTATAAGAGCCATTACTGTTCATGAGGAGACTGTATAGTCTGATCCATGAACAGTAACGGTATCTGCAGGTGCGGTGAGTATTCGTGCTCACCGGTTGTCCTGCTCCAAATCTCATACTTTGAAGTGGATTCAAGGTCAAGGTGGTGAAATCATATGGCTAAAGGTATGCGTGAGATTAAACGGCAGATCAAGAGTGTACAGAACACCCGTCAGATCACCAAAGCGATGGAGATGGTTGCTGCCTCCAAACTGCGCAAAGCCCAGGAGAAAGCACAGGCGGCACGCCCGTATTCCGACAAGCTGCGTGAAGTGGTAACAAGTATCGCTTCGGGCACCAAAGGGATTCATCATCCGATGCTGGACACCCGTCCTGTCAAAAGAGTGGCTTACCTGGTCGTTACTTCCGATCGTGGACTCGCTGGTGGTTACAATGCCAACGTGCTTCGTCACGTTTCTGCTGAAATACGCAAACGTCATACGTCGGCAGACCAGTATGAATTATTCGTAATTGGTCGTAAAGGACGCGATTATTTCCGTCGTCGCAGTATGCCAATCACTGAAGTGGTAGCAGAACTGTCTGATTTCCCGACCTATGCGGATATCAAGACACTCGCACAGGCTGCTGTACAGGGATATGAAGAAGGACGCTATGATGAGCTTCACTTATGTTATAACCAGTTCGTGAACCCGTTAACTCAGATTCCGACGCTGACACGTCTGCTGCCAATGGACGCTATGGAGGCTGCTGATCAAGGCAGTGTCAAAGCCAGCTATGAATACGAGCCTTCCGCTGAGGATGTACTCGCCGTTCTGCTGCCAAGATATGCACAGACACTTATCTACAACGCTCTTCTTGAAGGCAAGGCAAGTGAGCAGGGCGCACGTATGACAGCAATGGGCAGTGCAACCAAAAATGCTTCCCAGCTGATTGGCGACCTCAAACTGGTCTACAACCGTGCACGTCAGGCTGCCATTACACAGGAAATTACGGAAATCGTAGCAGGCGCCAGCGCACAAAACTGATCGGTCTACACATAAAGAACGGTTATGAACGGCAATAGGCAATCACATAAACCAATTGTTTTATACAGCAAGTCAGTAGGAGGGAAAACGATAATGAACAAAGGACGTGTAGTAAGTATCACGGGTCCGGTTGTAGACGTTGAGTTTGAACGTGGTCAACTTCCGGAAATTCTGCATGCGCTCAAAGTCGAGAGTACACTGGATAATGGTACGGTTATCGACCTGACGCTTGAAGTATCCAATCACCTGGGCGATAATCTGGTCCGTTGTATTGCGATGTCTTCCACAGATGGTCTGGTTCGCGGTCTGGATGTAATCAATCTGGGCGGTCCAATCTCTGTACCTGTAGGTAATGTTACTTTGGGTCGTGTATTTAACGTACTCGGTAACCCAATCGACGAAGCGGGCGATGTTGTCGCTGAAGTCAAAAACCCGATTCACCGCGAAGCACCTAAATTTGACGAATTGTCCACACAGGCAGAAATGCTGGAGACCGGGATCAAGGTTATCGACCTTCTCGCTCCTTATGCCAAAGGTGGTAAAATCGGTCTGTTCGGTGGTGCCGGTGTAGGTAAAACCGTAACGATCCAGGAATTGATCAACAACATCGCCCAGGAGCATGGCGGTATCTCCGTATTCTCCGGTGTCGGCGAGCGTACTCGTGAAGGTAATGACCTGTATCACGAGATGAGAGATTCCGGCGTTATCAACAAAACAGCCATGGTATTCGGACAAATGAACGAGCCTCCAGGCGCACGTCTGCGCGTTGCACTGACAGGTCTGACGATGGCCGAGTATTTCCGTGATGTAGAAGGTAAAGACGTACTTCTGTTCATCGATAATATCTTCCGCTTTACTCAAGCGGGTTCCGAAGTATCCGCCCTGCTCGGACGTATGCCGTCTGCGGTAGGTTACCAGCCAACCCTGGCAACCGAGATGGGTCAGCTGCAAGAGCGTATCACTTCCACCAAAAAAGGATCGGTTACATCCATCCAGGCGATTTATGTACCTGCGGATGACTATACGGATCCAGCGCCAGCAACGACGTTTGCCCACTTGGATGCAACGACGAACCTGGAGCGTAAAATCTCCGAGATGGGTATTTTCCCTGCGGTAGATCCGCTGGCTTCCAGCTCCCGTATCCTGACTCCTGAAGTTGTAGGCGAAGAGCATTACAACGTAGCACAGGGCGTACAACGCATTCTGGCTCGCTACCAGGAACTGCAGGATATCATCGCGATCCTGGGTATGGACGAGCTGAGCGAGGAAGACAAGCTGACAGTAGCACGCGCGCGTAAGATCCAGCGCTTCCTGTCCCAGCCTTTCCACGTTGCAGAGCAATTTACCGGTATCAAAGGATGTTATGTACCTGTAAAAGAAACAGTGCGCAGCTTTAAAGAAATTCTGGACGGTAAGCATGATGATCTTCCGGAAGCAGCATTCCTCTTTGTAGGCACAATTGAAGAGGCAGTGGAAAAAGCGAAAACACTGTAAGCAGATGCCTGCAAAACGTGAGGAGGGATGAAAGTGAGCACGTTTTTACTGGAGATCGTTACACCTGAACGTCTGGTGTTTTCCGAACAGGTAGACCGACTGAAAGCGACCGGAATTGACGGAGAGCTGGGTATTCTGGCTGGTCATATTCCAATGGTTACACCACTCAAAGTCGCTCCACTGGCTTTCCAGGCTGGCAAGCAGCGTACAACCTACGCTATCCAGGGCGGATTCCTCGAAGTCCGCGCAGATAAAGTAGTTGTACTGGCAGACAGTGCCGAGAAAGCAAACGATATTGACGTGGATCGTGCACGTGCTGCCAAAGAGCGTGCCGAGCGTCGTCTGAACAATCGTTCACAGGATCACACCGATTTCCGTCGTGCAGAGCTTGCTCTGCAGCGGGCGATGAACCGGCTTAAGGTATCATCATCGGGTGAAAATAGATAAACGTATGCAGCCGGTCCGTCTACAGCGGTCCGGCTCTTTACGTTAAGCAGCTTATTCCGAGTGACTAACCATGACTATCAGCGAGACCTGATCCTTACGTAGGCATACGAGGATTTCTATGACAGAATCAGCTTTAAAAGCTGATTTTTCATAGTGATGTCAGGTATTTCGACCTATATAAATAGAACGTCTAATGCTGTAAATTTATGCATGTTATGAGAAAAAATCAGCCCCAGTGCTGGTTATTTTCTGTAAATACACGATTATGTCAATAAAACGGTGATTTTTGTAAATTTGGGACTAGATTCTTTGGGTAAGGGCAAGTATTATAGAATAGTCCGTATTAAGGCTGATTGCTAAGTAATCTTTGTAAGGAGGGCAAGAGCTGAAATGAATACAGTAGATGCGGGAGCCGCTGTCGGCGCAAACGGTTTGCTATCCATCTTCATCTCGCTTCTTTGCATCGGTCTTTCATTTTGGGCACTGCAAAATCTAAAGCTGGACCTGCTGATCCGTTATCCCAAGAGTGCTGCCGGTAAGTTGCTTCAATTGCTGCTGGCCATTGTGCTTGGGCATTTCGTATCTGCCTTTTTGCTCGACTATATCCGGTGGACACAGTCTCTGCGATTTATGTTTTGAATGTAAAGAGGATGGTTATAAGTGTTTTAGACTTATTTCATGATGTATCGCATTGAAGGATGCGAATTCAAAAGCGCAACATTGTACCTCTCTATGTTGAGACGACCGCAGGATAATCAACTACTATACCAAATATTAAAAACCAAAATTTATGCAATAGGGCATTATAAATCTGAGCGAATAGATCATACATTAATGGCACAGTCATCATGAACCATCATGTCTCCGCCATGTTCCTGTACTATTCATTCCTTAACTTATTATGCCGGATAAGCAAAATGACGCGCGGAGGGAACCCTAATGAGCAAATTTATCGTCCGCGGTGGCAAGCGATTGACAGGAAATGTCAAGGTTAGCGGAGCAAAGAATTCTGTTCTACCAATTATTGCTGCCTCACTGCTGGGAGAAAAAGGTGCAAGTATTATTCACGAAGCACCATCCCTAGACGATGTAATGACGATTAACAAAGTATTGGAATCGCTTGGAGCGGTGGTTACATACCAGGATGAGACGATTCATGTGGATGCACAGGAATTGTCCTCATGCGAAGCGCCTTACGAATTGGTAAGCAAAATGCGTGCCTCTTTTCTGGTAATGGGCCCACTTTTGACTCGTATGGGTCGTACCCGCATTTCTTTACCTGGAGGATGCGCAATTGGCACACGTCCAATTGACCAGCATCTCAAAGGTTTTGAAGCGATGGGTGCCGAGATTAATCTGGGACAAGGCTACATTGAAGCCAAATGCGAAGGCAGACTTCGCGGAACCAAGATTTATCTCGATGTAGCAAGTGTTGGCGCAACCGAGAATATTATGATGGCTGCGACGCTGGCTGAAGGTATCACTACAATCGAGAACGCGGCAAAAGAACCCGAGATCGTAGATCTGGCCAATTTCCTGAATGGAATGGGTGCAAAAGTTCGTGGAGCCGGTACTGGTGTTATTCGGATTGAAGGGGTAGAGAAACTTCAAGGGACCGAGCATACTGTTATTCCGGATCGTATTGAAGCAGGTACCTATATGGTAGCAGCTGCTATTACTGGCGGTAATGTCTACGTGGAAGGCGCAATCGCCGACCATCTGGGCCCTGTTATTGCGAAAATGGAAGAAATGGGCGTTGAAATCATTCCTGATGAGAACGGGGTACAGGTTATTGCCAACCAGCCTCTTCGCGCAGTTGATGTAAAAACATTGCCTTATCCGGGTTTCCCAACCGATATGCAGGCTCAAATGATGGCACTTATGCTGGGCTCCGAAGGAACCAGCGTGATTACCGAGACTGTATTTGAGAACCGCTTTATGCATGTCGATGAGTTTAACCTGATGAACGCAGGTATCCGTATCGAAGGCAGAACTTCGATCGTTACGGGAGGCGCAAGCCTGGTTGGTGCCAAAGTGTGTGCAACTGACCTTCGTGCCGGTGCAGCGTTAATTTGTGCGGGTCTGATTGCAGAGGGAACAACCGAAGTTGGTGGTACCCACCATATCGACCGTGGTTATGTACATTTGGCCGAGAAGCTGTCCGGTCTGGGTGCCGATATCTGGCGTCTGGAAGATAGCGAAGCCAAAACTTCCACATCAGAAGAACAGACTGCTTCCTTTGCTGAAAAAGCAAAACAGGCTGGCGCTTCACTGCTGAGCGTGCAACCAACAGGCGTCTAAACCGTTTGTAAATATCCAGTCGTTCTGTTTTTCGCAAGAAGACAGAAGAGGCTGAATAGATAACACAGAGAGCCAGACCTTTCGAGGTCTGGCTTTTTGTTTGGTTACATGAATGTCATATTCGCCAAATAACGAACAATAGCGTTGAATACACCTGGTAAGTATGCTAATTTTAATAAAGATTGACCGTGATAAGAGTTTGACGATCTGAGCATTTGGACGAAATGCGAATTCTACTATAGATAGTAACGTTCCCGGGATGCAGACAGCTGTATTGGTGAATTCGCCCAGACGGTGTGGTGATAAGAGACTCTTTTACCGGAAATACAACTTTTGGAGGCTCTTGACATGTTTAGCAAGGATATCGGAATTGATCTGGGTACGGCGAACGTACTGATTCATGTAAAAGGAAGAGGAGTTGTACTCAACGAACCTTCCGTAGTTACCCTGGAGACGGATACCAAGCGTGTTCTCGCAGTAGGTGAAGAAGCACGCCGCATGATTGGACGTACCCCCGAGAATATTGTGGCGATTCGCCCGTTGCGTGATGGCGTTATCGCTGATTTTGAAGTGACCGAGTTGATGCTCAAGTATTTTATAAACAAAGTGGGTGCGCGTAACTGGTACAGCCATCCACGTATTCTGATTTGTGCTCCAACCAATATTACATCCGTAGAGCAAAAATCAATCCGTGAAGCTGCAGAACGCAGCGGAGCCAAAGAGGTATTTCTGGAAGCAGAGCCAAAGGCAGCTGCAATCGGCGCCGGCATGAATATCTATGAGCCAAGTGGTAATATGGTTATTGATATCGGTGGTGGTACCAGTGATATCGCTGTACTGTCCCTTGGAGATATTGTAACGTCCTCTTCCCTCAAAGTAGCAGGAGACAAATTCGACGACGCGATTATGCGCCACATCAAAAACGAATACAAGCTGCTGATCGGTGAACGTACAGCAGAAGATATTAAAATCAATATCGCCACTGTACGTCCGGGCGGCATACAGCGCGAGATGGATATTCGCGGCCGTGATATGGTAACCGGTCTGCCGAAGACGGTTACGATTACAGCGAATGAAGTACAGGCTGCGCTGTCAGATACGATTCTCTCGATCGTAGCATCGGCCAAAGTAGTTCTGGAACAGACACCACCGGAACTGTCTGCCGATATTATCGATCGCGGAGTGATTTTGACAGGCGGCGGTGCACTGCTGGATGGTCTGGAAGATCTGTTTTCCCAGGAGCTTCATGTTCCGGTACTCGTGGCAGAAGATCCGATGCACTGTGTCGTCAAAGGAACTGGAATTATGTTAAATAATTTGGATAAAGTCTCTAAAAAAAAGTTCTGACCCGACCGATATAAAACATATAATGCATAAATGACGGTGTTTTTATCCATACAGCTATACATGGGTTAGATTCAGAACGTGAGAGGAGTATCCGGAAATGTTAAGAGGTCTTTATACTGCTGCTTCTGGTATGATTACTCAACAGCGTCGCCATGACACGGTGACTCAGAATATTGCGAATATCAATACCCCCGGCTACAAACAGGTAGAAAGCATAGAGCGGTCTTTCCCTGAAATGCTGATTTCCCTGACAGACGGGGACCAGGGCGCAACGAATCGTAACATTGGCCGCCTGAATACAGGTGTGCTGGCCGAAGAAAGTATCTCCATGAACGTACAGGGTGATGTTCGTCAGACCAATTCACTGGATGACTTCGCTCTGGTATCGGAGATTAATCTGGCAGATCCGGCCACCGGACAAAATATTCCTTTCGATGCTTCCGGTAAATATGTAGCAGACAATGGTACAGTAACCTATCGTCCACAGGCTTTCTTCGCTGTAACCGGCAAAGATGGCGAGACAGGCTACACACGTGATGGTAATTTCCAACTGAATGGTGCAGGCAACCTGCTTACGTCTACAGGTAACCAGGTGCTGGGTGCCAACGGCAACCCGGTCACACTGCAAGGTTCCATGGAAGACTACAATGTAGATTCCCGTGGTGTGATTACAGCGAGAGATACAGGCGGCGAAGTAGGCCGTATCGGTATTACCGTCGTTACACAGCCCGGCCAGATGTCCCGCAGCGGCGACGGATTGTTCCGTATTGCCAATGCTCAGGCAGCTGGTGCAAGAGCACTTGAAGCAGGCGACAATGTAGAAGTGCGTCAGGGTTACCTGGAAGGTTCCACAGTAGATGCGGCAGCTTCCATGGTCGATCTGACTGCAGCGATGCGCGCTTATGAAGCCAACCAAAAAGTTGTACAATTCTACGACAAGAGTCTTGAGAAAACCGTCAACGAAATCGGACGTGTATAATAGAGCAGAACAGATGGTAATAAAGGAGGCCAATAATGAATAACTCCATGATCAGCGCAATGGTGGCAATGAGCGGTATCCAGCAAAAGCTGGGTGTAGTATCGGATAATATTGCGAATGCCGATACAGTAGGCTACAAAGGCAAGCAGGCGACGTTTGAGGATGTATTTACCACCGTCAAGCAGCAGCCGGGTGCTGCCTCACAGCTGCCGGGTCGTGTGACCGCTCCGGGTTATAATATTGGATTCGGTGCCCGTATGGGTGACGTAACCATGGACATGACCCAGGGTGCGCTGAAGAGTACCCAGAATCCGACCGATCTGGCGATTCAGGGAGACGGTATGTTTGCAGTAAGCGTAGACGGACAGCAGGGCTGGACACGTGAAGGATCTTTTCACTATGTTCCTGTAGCCAATGATCCCAAAAGTGCTTATATGGCAACCGAGCAGGGCTACCTGCTGCTGGGAGACGATGGACAGCCGTTAAAAGTACCTGCCAAAACACAGATTGATATCGATGCCAAAGGGGTTGTCCGTTCGACGGATGGCCAAGGAAAAGTAACCGTAGTAGGTACGCGTACGGTTGATCCCAACACTGGCAAAGAAACTATTGTTCCGCGCCGTATTCAGGTGGACCGTATTACCCATCCGGAAGGTCTGCAGCAAATGGACGGTAATCTGTTCGTTCTGCCGGCCAACCAGAACCGTGCTAGCGTAATCGGACCGATGTCGGCAGCTACCGAAGTTCGTCAGGGCTTCTTGGAAGCATCCAACGTTGATCTGAGCACGGAAATGACGGAAATGATGACAGTACAACGCGCTTATCAGCTGGCAGCGCGTGCCCTTTCGTCCAGTGACCAAATGATGAACCTGACCAATACACTCCGTGGCTAGTCGTCGCTCTGCTATTCAGGAAGCAGCTAAGACTCAAAAAGCAGCTCCCAACAAAAAGCTCACCCGAAGACCGGCTGCTCCTGAACCAAAAGAACGGGAGAAGAAGCCAGCCCCTTCTTCCCGTTCAGCGGGAACCCGTACCATGCGTATCGTACTGACCATTGTCGGCTTTGTGGTAGCGATTCTGCTCGGTATGATTGTAGGTTACGCGCTGCTGGGGCATAAAAGTATTGCGGATATATTGTACCCCGAGACATGGGCTCATATTTTCCAGCTGATCTTTGCCCCTTAAAAGAATATCCGATTATATCAAACCAACTCCTGCCTTGGCAGGAGTTTTATTTTTTATGCCGAAACCGTTATAATGATGTGGATGCTTAAAATGGCTGAAAATTGCTTACATATGATATGGGAGTATAAATGGATATATCATACTGGCAGCAAATGAAATATGCCCAAAGATATATTCCATTATATGGATTGAGAATCTATAATGATGGAAAATGAGAGGAGACTGTCTATGTATAATGTACAAGAAATTCAGGAAATTATTCCGCACCGCCCTCCTTTTCTGCTGGTAGACCGCATTTTGGAGCTGGAAGAAGGCAAGCGCGCTGTTGGAATCAAGAATGTGACGATCAACGAACCATTTTTCGCCGGTCATTTCCCGGGCTATCCGGTAATGCCAGGAGTACTGATCGTTGAAGCGCTGGCTCAGGTAGGTGCAGCTGCTATTCTGAAGGTAGAAGCGAATCGCAGCAAACTGGCGATGTTTGCCGGTATCGACAATGTGCGCTTCCGTGGCCAGGTAGTTCCGGGAGATACCCTGCATCTGGAAGTAGAGATTACCCGCATGAAGGCGTCGATCGGCAAGGGACGTGCTGTAGCTACTGTAGACGGCAATGTAGTCGCCGAAGGCGAGATTATGTTTGCCCTGACCAATCGGGATAATGCCTGAGCAGCAGGATAAATAAAACAATATTGGATTTGGGAAAATACATTCGAGTGGAGAAAGGAAGGATATAATGACAACCCTTAGTGAACAGGCACAACGCAATTTGGATCAATGGCTGAATGATACAACAATCGATGCAAAAACCAAAGAGGAACTGCAAAGCTTGGATGGACAGGTACAGGAACTGGAAGACCGTTTTTACCGCGATCTGGAATTCGGTACAGGTGGTCTGCGCGGCGTAATCGGAGCGGGCAGCAACCGTATGAACTCCTACACGGTAGGCCGAGCGACACAGGGACTGGCGGAATACATTCTGTCTGTACATAAAGGAACGGAAAAGCCTTCCGTTGTTATTGCCCATGATTCCCGTCATTTCTCTCCCGAGTTCTCTCTGGAAGCTGCACTCGTACTGGCAGGTAACGGCATCGTAACCAAGCTGTTTCCGTCACTGCGTGCTACTCCGGAATTGTCTTTTGCCGTGCGTCATCTGAACGCTACAGCAGGTATCGTCATTACAGCGAGCCACAACCCACCGGAATACAATGGTTACAAAGTATACAATGCGAGCGGCGGCCAGCTGGTTCCGCATGAAGCAGAACAAGTTATCAGCAATATTCGCGAGATCGCTTCATTTGCCGATATTAAGCGCATAAGCCGTGAAGAAGCAGAAAGTCAGGGCATGCTCGTATGGCTGGGCAGCGAAGAGGATGAAGCTTTCCTGGATACTGTTACATCCATCAGCGTGAATCGCGAACTGCTGCAAGGAGAAGCTGGCAAAAACCTGAAGATCGTCTACACACCTTTGCATGGTACAGGCTACCGTCCGGTGCGTGAGGGTCTGCAGCGTCTGGGCTTTACCAATGTCTCTATCGTAGAGCAGCAGCAGGAGCCGGATGGCAATTTCAGCACAGTGAAATCTCCAAACCCGGAAGAGCGCGAAGCTTTTACACTGGCTATCGAACTGGGTGAAAAAGTAGGCGCCGATATTCTGATCGGTACAGACCCGGATAGTGACCGCATGGGTGCAGTTGTCAAAGATCCTTCCGGTAAATACTTTGTACTGACAGGCAACCAGTCCGGTGCGATTATGATTCATTACTATCTGAGCCAGCTGCAGGAGCAGGGTAAACTGCCTTCCAACGGCGCAGTAGTCAAAACAATCGTAACCAGCGAAATGGGCGCGGCGATTGCCGAGCACTACGGCGCGACCGTATACAACACACTGACCGGTTTCAAATATATCGGTGAAAAAATGAACCAGTTCGAAGAGTCGGGAGAGCATACTTTCCTGTTCGGTTATGAAGAAAGCTATGGCTATCTGGCCGGCAACTACGCACGCGACAAAGATGCGGTTGTAGCTGCACTGCTGATCAGTGAAGCGGCTGCCTACTACAAGCAGCAGGGCAAAACATTGTATGATGTATTGCAGGAGTTGTATGAGCAGTTTGGTTACTTCCAGGAGAGTCTGGAATCCCGCACACTCAAAGGTAAAGACGGCGTCGCTCAGATCCAGGGTATTATGGAGAGCTGGCGTACCGACAGCCCTTCCGAGATCAACGGTGTTCAGGTTACGGAAGCGCTGGACTATTCCAAAGGCCTGAACGGATTGCCAAAAGAAAACGTACTGAAATTCATGCTGGCAGATGGCTCATGGTTCTGCCTGCGTCCATCCGGTACAGAGCCAAAAATCAAAGTATACTTTGCAGTACGCGGAGATTCCCAGGCCGATTCCGAAGCACGCATGAATACACTTAAGCAGGCTGTAATGAGTCGCGTAGACGGCTAATAGCCAGTAAGGCTTGATTTTATGGCGAATTCTTGTTTGAAATGGCATTTTCCTATGAAATTATAGTAGGACTCTGTTACCGTACAGTATATAATAAAGCAGATGAATGAAGGGGTTCCGCTGCCAGGCTCTATCTGGACAGCGGAACCATTCGTTATGTTTGGCCCCTGACTGTCAGCAGGACGGAGACGAATGTAACGATCTTATTAAGGAGGTACTTTAGTGGTTCAGAAATGGCAGCGTTGGAACAACGCTTCTGCAAAATGGTTATGGATACTTGTTATTCTTGGTATGGTGGCTTCTCTGCCGATTGCCTATAATCGTATTCAGACAGAAGCAACGTCCAAAAATGTGGAGTTTGTATTTAATTATCGTAATCTGATTACTATTGCGTCGTATCAGCCTCATCCCCAGGATTATATCCAGCAACAATTACAGCGGCTCAAAGATGCAGGGGTTGGATCTGCAGCTGTATACCAGAGCAGTTTGAGTGAACTGCAAACCTCACAACGAATTCATGTGTATAGTTCTGCGGATGTGGCTAATCTCCAAAATCAGGTGATTCCACTCAACGAAAATTTTACATATGTCCAGTTCACCAGCGAAGAGAATGCGCAGATGTTGAAGCCTGTTCTTGAGCGAGTGTTCGGTTCATTGGGTATTTCGGTTTCTCCATGGTCGTATCAGAAATTGCCGGGTGTAGTCATTCAGACATCGCCCGATGATGCAGGTCTCAAGCCGCTTGATCCGGATCCGATCACAATGAAAACATTGCATGATATGGGATTCCAGATCGTGCCGCGTCTGAATGATGCACTGCCGTATAGCCATGCTATGCTGAGTGGACTGCTGGATCAGTTCAGCGCTGTTGGCGTGAAGACGATTTTGTTCGATGGCAGTTCTGTTACAGGTTTTAATGATGATATTGAGAAAAAGAGTATTACTGCATTTGCGCAATTGCTTAAGGAACATCATATCGCGATTGCCGCGATTGAGAACCTCAAAGCTCCTCAGGATGGATTTAGCAAGCTGGCTTATCTGACTGACTACAATGTAGTACGTTTGTATTCGCTGAGCGAGGGAGATTCCCAGCTGGATCCGATTACCGTAGCTGACCGTTTTGTTCTGGCCAGCAAAGACCGTAATATTCGCATGATGTATCTGAATCTGGCGGTATCGCGTGATACGACCAAAGCCAAGATGACAGACTCGATTGACAATGTTATTAACAGCCTTCAGGCTGGAGGCAATGCGATACATGATATTCAGAAAAACGGCTTTACAATTGGTCCGGCGGTTGCACGTGATGTCCATACGTTTGCTATGGAGCGTTATGCCAAGCTGCTTGTACTGATTGGAGCGATTGCAGCTATTTCGCTGCTGGCATATTATTTTGTACGCCGCTTGACGCTCATTGCTTTTGTACTGGGCCTGATCGGCAGCGCCGGATTGATCCTGATTCACAAAGCACTGCTGCTGGAGCAGGGAATCGCTTTGCTGGCAGCAATCAGTATTCCTACTATTGCAATGATCTATGCCGTACGCAAAGTAGACCGTTTGTATGAGTCGAGACAGACTTTATCTACTGGCAAACGTGTGATCCAGGCAGTAGTATTGTTTATTATTACTTCCCTGTGGTCGCTGACCGGAGCCTTGTTCATTATTGGGCTGCTCGATGATATCACTTATCAGCTGGTTATTAATCAATTCCGTGGTGTGAGTCTTCTGCACTTTGCACCGATTGCACTGACAGCTATTTATATTGCTTTTTATCGTGGTAAAGAAGGATTCGGCTTTGCCGGCCTTCGTAAACTGCTCAAATCACCAGTTACTCTGACATGGATCATCGTGCTGGGAGTAGTATTTGTAGTCGGTCGTTATTATCTGGAGCGTACAGGCAATGCCGGAACCGTATCTCCACTGGAAATGCAGTTCCGTAATGCACTGGAAGGACTGTTTAATGTTCGTCCACGTAACAAGGAATTCCTGATGGCGCATCCGCTGTTTATTGTTGGTGTGTTTATCGCAGCCAAGTATCGTCATGCCATTTACATTCTGATTATTGCTTCAATCGGTCAGCTTTCGATGGTAGACACATTTGCCCATATTCATTCACCGGTACTGATTTCCCTGTCCCGTGGTCTGCTGGGTATGGGACTGGGTCTGATTCTGGGACTCGTGGCAATCGTTATCTGGCAAATCATTGAAAGGTGTTGGAGAAAATGGCTTCCGTCTCTGTTCAAATCGTAATTTCGGGCTATTACGGCTTTCGTAACAGCGGTGACGAGGCGGTCCTGAAATCCATACTGAATTCACTGGCAGCACAGGAAAAGGAGCAGGGCATCCGGATCGTACCGGTTGTCCTGTCCAATGATCCGGAATGGACATCTCGCATGTATGGCGTTCGCTCCGTACAGCGGATGAAGCTGGGCGAGATTCGCCAGCTGCTCAAGGAAAGCGATGGACTGATCAGTGGCGGAGGCAGTCTACTGCAGGATTCTACTGGACTGCTCACCATCCCCTACTATCTGGGCATTGTCCATATCGCCCAATGGGTACGTAAACCGGTATTCATCTATGCTCAGGGCGTCGGCCCGGTACAGCGCCCGTTCTTTTTCAAATGGATTCGCAACGTATTTCGTAAAAGTGCCTATATTTCTGTTCGTGATCAGGAATCAGCTTCACTGCTTGGCCGGATGGGAATCGATTCTTCTTCCGTCGAAGTTGTAGCTGATCCAGTGATGGGGCTTCCTTTGCCGGATGGTAATTCTGCTGCTTCATCAACTGCCAGTCATGGATCAGCTCATCAGGCGGCAGAAACAGCATCATATTCGACAACAGATTCGATTCCGGTGATTGGCATATCCGTTCGGTTCTGGGACAAGCAGCGCCGCGAACTGGATGGAATCGCCGAGGGACTGAAGCTTCTGAGCTCTCAGCGTCCGGTTCACCTGCGTTTCCTGCCTTTTCATTTACCTGATGATGAGCAGGCTTCCCGTTATGTTATTGATAAAATTGGAGACATAAGCGGAAATGGTAGTATAATCAGTACAGCCGATCAAGTGACAGATCCACAGCAGATGCTGGCCGAAGTCAGCCGCTGTCATATGCTGCTCGGTATGAGACTGCACAGTCTGATCTATGCAGCTTCACAGTCGGTTCCGCTGATGGGAATTTCCTATGATCCCAAAATTGATCAGTTCCTGAACCGGATGCAGATCAAGCCAACCGGTACCAGTTCGGTAACCGAACCTGCACGTCTGGTAGAAGATGCAGTATACTTGCTGGATCATGGGCAGGAATGGCAAACCAACAAACTGCCGCTTATCCAGGCATTACAACAGGATGCTGCCAGACCGGCTCATTTTATAGCTCAATATTTTCTGGCAAAAAGGTGATAACTAATGAATCAATTCCAAACAATTCCGACTGTGCCAATCTACGGTCTGAATGTATCCAAACTGAATATGAATGATACGGTAAGCTACCTTGAATCCATTGTAGGTACAGGCAAGCCTCATCAGATTATTACAGCCAATCCGATAATGATTATGACTGCCCTGGAGCAGCCGCAGTATATGCATATCATGAAAAATGCAGAATTGCTCGTTCCCGATGGAGCCGGGCTGGTATGGGCAGCCTCTACATGTGGACAGCCTGTAGCTGAACGCGTAACCGGATTCGATCTGCTTCATCGTCTGTTGGATGTCGGTCAGAAGCACAGCTGGAAAGTGTATCTGCTGGGCTCTACTCCCGAAGTGATTCAGGCTGCAGCCGCCCGGTTACAAAGTTTATATCCCGGCATTGTGATTGCCGGATACAGAGACGGATTTTTCGGACCGGACCAGGATGCGGAAGTCATCGCCGGTATTCGTGAAGCAGCACCGGATCTGCTGTTTGTAGCAAGGGGTGCGGATACGCAGGAACCATGGATTGGCCGGTATAAACAGGAGCTGGGTGTGCCGATTATGATGGGTGTAGGCGGTAGCTTCGATATCATTTCAGGCAAAACAAAACGTGCACCGGTGGCGTTTCAGAAATTGCGGATGGAATGGTTTTATCGCCTCATGAAAGAGCCTTATCGTTATAAACGGATGCTTGTTCTTCCCAAATTTGCTCTAAAAGTGCTTAAAGACAAGGAAAGTGTAGTAAAAGCTCAGTAATCCCTTGAATTTTCTATGCATTTTTGTCGAAAAGTTCTTAAAAAAAGCTTGGTGTTTAGATTCGAACGGAGTATAATTGGCTCCGTGAGATAAATTGGGGGTCGAAAAGCAAAATGTTAACTATTTGTATTATCGGGTTTGTCCTGGCGCTTGCCTTAGCGCTGGCACTCACACCACTCGTCAAAAAGTTTGCAATTCGAATCGGGGCAGTAGACGTTCCCAATGCCCGCAAGGTGCATACACGGATTATGCCGCGGCTTGGCGGACTCGGGATTTTCCTGGCATTTACGATTGCATTCGTTGCAGTCCTGCCATTTTTGCCTTTTGATCTTCCCGCACGCGATGCGAACTTTATGAAGGCGTTCTTTACAGCCGGCTCCATCATTGTACTGATTGGAGTACTGGATGACCGCTTTGAATTATCAGCCAAAGTTAAATTATTAGGACAAATCATTGCTGCATGTGCAGTAGTATTCGGATACGGTATCAAAGTTGATTTTGTAGATATTCCTTTTCAGGATAATTACTTCTCACTCGAAAACTGGATTTCCATTCCGCTCACGATCTTCTGGATCGTTGGTGTGACCAATGCAATTAATCTGATTGATGGACTCGATGGTCTGGCAGCCGGTGTATCTGCGATTGCGATCGGCAGCATTTTCACCATGTCACTGATTATGGGTAACTATCCTGTAGCGCTGCTGTGTGTGCTGCTGCTGGGTGCGATTATCGGATTCCTGTACTTCAATTTCCATCCGGCCAAGATTTTCATGGGGGATACCGGTTCGTTATTCCTCGGATTCAGTCTGGCCATGCTGTCACTGCTTGGATTCAAACAAATCGCGGTGGTATCGTTTATTACGCCGCTGATCATTATCGGAGTTCCATTGTCCGATACATTCTTTGCAATCATTCGCCGCTGGGTACATAAAAAGCCGATTTTTGCTCCGGACAAAGGTCATTTGCATCATTGTCTGCGTGAACTCGGACTCAGCCATCGTCAGACTGTACTGATGATTTATGGTATTGCTGCATTCTTCGGTGTTCTGGCGATTATCCAATCGTCGGCTGCATTGAACGAAGCCAACTGGGTGACCTTTGCCGTGATCTGTATCATGATGTTCGTTATGCAGATTGGAGCCGAACTGATTGGACTTGTCGGTAAAACAAGACGTCCACTGCTTACATTGCTGGCACGCCTGCGGGTCAAACCTGATCCAACAAGAGGCAGCAAATCGTAAACAAACCAGAATGGATGAAATGCGATAATACAGGTTGATTCCTCTGTCTAATTCAGTTGTTTACAAGACGGAAATTAACCGTTTCGTCGAGTTTCTTCTATATAATATGTACAGGCAATTCAGCTTCTCTAATAGCTAGGTTATAAGATAGAAAAGCCATAGCTGTTTGAATGAATAGGATACAGCCGAATAGCAGACCTCAAAGCTCTCTTCCTCCGGGAAGGGAGCTTTTTTATGGAATTTCCTGTTTTTATTAAAATATGAGTTACATCTGCCGATAAAATAGGTAGACAGGTTAAGCCCGCCATAAAGAGTTGGAGCGGTGACCGGAATAAAAGGAGGAACATTATTTTGAAGAAAATACTATCGATGCTTATGGCGGTAGTCTTGTTGGTCGGTATTTTGCCGCAGGGGATTGGTGGAAATACGGCCCAGGCAGCGAGCTTCTTTATTTTCCCGAACGAGAGTTATGATGCAAACTCACCACACGTAGTCGGTGATGCCAAAGTTACAATTAAGGGTAGCTATAACGGCGTGAATGCAAGCACGATTAAATATAGAGTCGTTCGTGTATACAAAAGTGGATCAGGCTTCGTAGAAGATAGTTCCAACGAAACAAAAGGCTTAACTAACTATACGGTTGAAAATTCCAGCATTACAGTAACTGATATTCCACTGTACTCTGGTTTGAATAAAGTAGAATTCTCCGCTAACCCTGCTGGTGGCGGTAACGCAGTAACCGAATCTATTTATTTTGATTATCATGATGGTCCTACTTTGTATAATCTGTCGGGTACGCTTGATGGAAATACGGTAGCACTGGAAGAAAATGTACCTGCTATTTTGAAAGCTTCCACAGGAAGTATCAGCTTTGGACAGGATAAAGCGAGTATCGCACTGAGCGGTTCTGCACCTAATGCCAAACAAGTTATCGTATCTGTAAATGGCGGAGCGAGCAGAACAGGTACAGTATCAGGCACAAACAGTCAGTTTACTGTTGCGCCGCTTACACTTAACAGCGGTAAAAACACACTGACGATTCAAGTGATTAATGGTACTCAAAAGCTGGTAACTACACGTGATGTTACATTTTTCAATGGTAAAACAACCTTTTATGATACGTATGCAGTAAAGGGTACAACTACTTCTGCTGATTTGTCCACGTATCCCGATTTTAGTGCAACACCTGAAACCGATGGTACAGGCAAAGTAGATATCACAGGTAAAGTGGTAATGCCAGTTCCTGCTTCTGGTGAACCTAACCTGCAAGGGTATATTACGTATGCTTTATCTGGAGATGGAGTTGGAACAGCTACAACAAAAACAGGCAGTGTGGATGCTGTGAAAATTGCAGCAGAGAGTACTTCAGCATATATCACTTTGAAGTATACTGTCTCTGGAGTATCCGGTCTCACTTACGGTAAAACCGTTAATGTAAGCATTAAAACTACAGATGGTTTGGCTTCCAATAATAGTTTGGGCTTTACGCTGAGAGATAGCTCTTCACCGTATATTTATAAAGTAAATTATCTGCCAGGCTATTCAGCTTCCATGAAAAGCCAAGCAAGCAGCTTGAGCAGCTCTGCTCTGGACGGTGCCAACATTTTCTCACTTCCAACAGCTATTGAGGTTCTTGTTGTAAATGGTACGGATAGTACTGTTATTGATACAAAAGCTGTAGATTCCCAAGGACAAGCCGCAACAATCAAAATGACAGAAATTCCAGGCACACGTAAAGATACTACAATGACTGTTAACGGCAAGTCTCAAACAATGAAAAGAATTTTGTATGAAGTTACAGATGTATCTCTAAAAGGAACGCTGACCCTTTCGTTTACTGCGAAAAAAGATTCAGCTGCTACTACAGCAAGTCCAGTAGTAAATGCTACAATCAATTTCCTGTATGGACCTTATGTAAGTTATACCAAAGCTTATGATGGTCAAGTTGTAAAATATGGACAAAACGATACTGAAGTAGCAACGAGTGTAGTAGACAAAGAGCTGAATAATTTTGCTGGTCAAATCTCGAATATTGCGGATGCCAGTGAAATTGTATATAGCGGAACAGGTCAAACTGTGTTCTTCTATATTAATAATACGCAGGTACAACTGAAAGAGTCTTCGGACAAATTCCACTTTGTAGTAGCTGATACGGCTACTGCTTACAAAGCGATGTTCTCTGGAGAAAACACAATCAAGTTTGTAATCAGCTCCAATAAGAATTCTTATGAAAACACGATCAAGGTAAGTCTGGTTCCAACAGATATCCCTGTTATTCCGTATAACGCTACACTGGGAATTTTCCCTTTCAAAGCAAGCACTTCTGTTAATCAAAGTGTGGAAATTCCTACTGCTAAGGATACCGTTAACTTCCCGATGAATGGATCGAACTATACTGCCAAAGAAGGCGCATTTAATGTATACGGAACATTCGATTTCCTCGATCTTGGTAAAGACAAAGCAACCGTACAAAACAATGTTAAACGTATTAGCAAATTGGAAAATTATAAATTACAGATCGTCGATTCAAATGGATTAACCAAGATTTGGACATTGAACAATGCATTCAGCTCTATCAGTGGTGGTAAATCTACAGGTGATGCTCTGAATCCAAATTCAAGTGCAACATCAGTAGACGGACTGTCTGTATTCTATGATTATGATACACAATCTTTTGCATTCACTATTACCGATGCCAAAATGGCTGAAAGCCCGATTGTATATAGCTTTACTGTATATAATTCTGGCGATGGCGGTCCAACTGCTACAGCTACTGTAGAGATCGACCCGGTAAGTGGAACTTATGATATTGTAAGACCATTAACTGCTCAAAAGACTACAAATAGCAACTTTATTGATGTTATCCTGACTTCCAAAGATGCATCTGAAGTAACAATCAACAAAGTCAAAGCTGAAAAGCAAAACTTTGATACAGATGGTAATGGAACTAATGAATTTGAAAATGCTTATCGTGTAACTGTAAAAGATCTGAAACCAAATAAAGAGACCAAGATTCCGATCACTGTAAAAATTGGTGATCAGACGCTTAAAGATACTGTAACCGTAAAATATGTGCCTACGAATATTCCTGGTGCACAGTATATGCAGACGATGAAAAACTCTGCTAAAGTATTCGATGGCAATCTCTCTCTGAAGTTTCCATCAGGAACAAGTTTGATCAGACGCGATGCTGAAGCGGCAGAAGACTTCAAATCCGAAGTTTTCTCTGGAAATAACATTTTGTTCGCAATTGCCAACAGTAATGATGGTGTTATCAACCGCTATGATTTTGAATCTCCAAAAGCGGGTGTAAAACAACAGTTCACAGATTATGGTAAACAGTATTTTGTAAATAACTTTAATAGCCATTTTGTTAAAGCTAGTGATGTGTACTGGATGGATCCAGGGATCGCAGATAATGCTTCTACTGGAACATTTGATCCGATTTCCGATGGTCAAGATCCTTATCAACCTGTAAACTTCCCGAGCAATCCTCAGGCACCAAGCTACTGGAACCGTGATGCAAATAATGAACTCGTTCCTTCCAAGCAAGGTACACTGACTTTATCATACCTGCCCGATATGGCAGTAGATGCCGGTAAACTGGTTACTGTATTCTATTTTGATCCTGAGTTGAAGCAATGGGATAATATCGGTGGTGTTGTAAATGCCTCCAAACGTACCATTACTGTACCATTTGATCGTTTTGGATATTATGTAGTAGCCAAACTGAGCTATTCCTATACTGACATCGTACAGCATAGTTATGCACGTGATTATATGGAAGCTTTGTTTGCCAAAGGTATTATGAACGCTACAGATCCAGATACAGCATTTGGTGCCAACCAGTATATTACACGTGGCGAGTTTGTACGTGCGATTGTTAAAGCACTGGAAATTCCTCTGAACTATCAGGGAACTAAGCACTTCATCGATTTGAATACCAATGTCAACTCGATTCGTTCCACAGATTTATATGATTTCCGTTATATCGAGACAGCGGCTCGTGCCGGCTTTGTACGCGGTACAGATCCACAGGTATTCAGCCCTGGTGATAATATCACCCGTCAAGATGCTGCTGTTATTATTGCCAGCGCAACCAACCTGAAACTCGAAACAGATATCGATAAAATCAATAAAGGTCTGGTGAAATACTTCAAAGACTTTAACTCAATCGACCGTTATGCTCGTGCTTCAGTACTGGCCGTAGCGAAAAAAGGTTATATTACTGGATCGGCTATTGATCCAACCGATCTTACCAAAGGCTACACTTATGATCCATCTGCCAAAATGCTGCGTTCCGATACAGACGTTATTCTGGCAAGAGTAATGATTGGACAAAAGCTGCTGCCTAAGATGTAAGTAGCGATTTTAAAATTTATTAAGCTTAAAAGGAGTACCTGACTAATCGGGTACTCCTTTTTTATGTGAGGAAAAACGCAAAGCATTAGCATTGTGCCATCATAAATATTCAGGCAAGAATCAAATTGCATCATTTAACTTTAATATGAATTGGTATCAGAAATAGATCACAAATATATAGGCACCATAACTGTTCGCAGGAAATTGAAAGACAATTATGCTGCCTACAATATCGTCTGTAAACGGGAGGATGATTGAGTATTACAGTACATTTCTAACAGAGTTAAAAAAAACAAAAATTCTTTTGCAACCTCTGCAACCTTTTCGCAACCCCCTGCGTCTATAGTTTTGGAAGCAGCAAATGATTTGATGAAATAACTGCTCCAGCCTGTTTGAACAGCAGCTAAGCTGTTTAGTACTACTATAGTTACCAAAAAGTAGTACAGTCAGGTTAGGCAAATTGGTATTTCTGCTAAAAGTGTAGTAAAATTAATAAGGTTGGGCCAAAAAATAGAATTTGATTAAAAAATCGAAACTTTTTTTGGAAGAACCGCAACTTTTAGAGAAAACCTGCGTCTATGTATATGAACCTGATGAAACAACAGCAAACACATGCTGGCAGGTTGTTGAATAAACACGAACCCAAATGGAACTATTCAACAATCTCAATGTGAAAAAATGTCTTTACGGCATCATTGACGCAATGTATAATACTTTTGGACACTGCGGTTTTCGATTGACGAATGTTCCGGTTACGATTTTCTGTGATTTTGTCACAGATATCATCATACAAAAACAGGATTTGCTTAAACTCGGAAAGGGGGTGTAACGACTGATGAGTGACAAAATCCATAACAAACAAAAAAACAAAAAAAACGTTTATGATATTCAAGGAGGAGAACAAAAGGTTATGAAAAAGTCTACTAAAAAAGTTATTAACGTAGCAGCAAGCGCAGCATTGCTGGCTGGCGTTGCTCCAGTTGCAGGTATCATCGCTCCAACAGCAGCACATGCATCGGGTAGCTTCGATGTAATCAGTGTTCCAACTATTTCTGGTAACTCTACTGAGTCCGTAACTGAACTGGGACGCGTAAGAGTAAATGTATTCGAAGATACACTCAACGATGGTACTGCAACAACTGCAACTTACAAATATCTGACAGTTACACTGCCAGAAGGTCTGGAACTGAAAGCTAACGCTAATCTGAATAGCATTGTTACTAGCCGTTCTGATGTTACTACAACAGGTGGAAACAATGTAATCGTATCTGCAGCTGAGCGAGTAGGAAGCAGCAACAAAACTTTCCGTATCGGCGTTAAAGGTACTAACCAAGACGACGATTTCAACTTCCAAATTGACTTGGCTAACCAAGTACGTTCTACTGGTCTGACTAGTGGTGATCTGAACCTGTCCTTTACTGCAGATCCAAACAGCGGTTTGCCTACAGGGAATGTTAAATTCGCTACTGTTGTAACTTCTGGTCAAGTAGCTCTGGAAGCACGTGAAACTCAATCCAGCAGCGAAGATTTCGCTTTCACACTGCGTGTGACTGAATCTGTTGCAGCTTCTCTGAGAGATGGCAATGCTATCAAACTGAAACTGCCAAGTGGTTTTGATTGGAGTGCTGCTGGTACTGCTACTGCATTGTACGGTGACCTGGATAACGAAGATCTGAACATCTCTATTGATGATGATACTCTTACAATCGCTACTAAATCCGGCGTTCGCTCTACTAGTGCTTCTTCCTTCGATCTGCCACTGACTTTCAGTGTAGATGATGAAGATCAAGCAAAAGATGGTGATGTTACAGCTTCCATTAGCGGTAACTCTTCTCTGAATGTTTCTTCTCTTGTAGTAGGTACTTATGGTGAGTATGGTGGTGGAGTAACAATTGCTTCTCCAACGACTGTAACTTCCGGACAAGATGAGCAACAAATCGGTGATGTAGTAATTAAAGAAACTGTAGCTGGTTCGTTCCTGAGAGGCCGCACAGTAACACTGCAACTGCCAGAAGGTGCACGTTGGCAGACAGTTTACGAAGATGGTAAAGGCGCAACTGGTAGCACAGGTTCTGTTGAAACAGCAAATGGTCTGACTCAACCTAACTTTGAATATTCCGGTACAGACGGTCGTACACTGCGTCTGACTTGGCCTACAGGTACTAACGACACTAATGGTGGCAAAATCAACACATCTAACCGTGCTGGTTCTATCACACTGAAAGATGTTGAAATTGCTGTACAACCAGGATTCACAGGTGATGTTAACCTGACAGTAGCTGGTAGCCAAGGTTTGACTGGTACAGTTAAAGCTGCAACTGCTACTAACGCTGTAACTCTGACAGCAACTAATGCAACTTACAATGTTGCAATTGGTACAGATATGGCTTCTATCGGTGACCTGACTCTGAAAGAAGGCGCTGCTGGTGCCTTGACTGATGACAATGGTAACGATGTAGCTAGCCCAGGTCTGGTAGAAATTCTGCTGCCATCCGGCGTGACATTCGGTTCCACTCCAACAGTATCTGTAACTTCTGGCGACCTGCGTATCCGTAACGTGTCTATCGACACTTACCAAAACAGTACTCAAGGCGTTCTGCGTTTCTACGTAGATAGCGAAAGTACTACTGCAAGTACTATTTCCATCAATGGCGTAAACCTGCGTATCGACCGTACTGTACCACAAGGCGATATCGTTGCTAAAGTACAAGGTCCTGCAGCTTCTTACACTGCTTACAACAGAAACAATGATGTAACAAGCAGCTGGTATGACAGCAACCGTGCAGCAACTCAAGCAGCAATTGCTACAATTGGTACAGCTCCAGCTGACCAAACTGACAATGCTGTAACTGCAATCTACACAATCGGAAGCACTGCTTACAGCGTAAACGGTACTACTCGTACTGCTGAAGTTGCTCCTTATGTAGAAAACGGCCGCACTTACTTGCCAGTTCGTTACGTAGCTGAAGCTCTGGGTGTATCCCAAGCTAACATCCTGTTCGACAAAGCAACTTCTATGGTTACTTTGATCAAAGGCGACCGCGTAGTTCAGCTGAAACTGAAAACTAATCAACTGACTATCAACGGTTCCACAATCAACATGGACGTTAAAGCTGTAACTAAAGCTAACCGTACTGTACTGCCAATCGCATGGGTTGGTAAAGCACTGGATGCAACTGTACAATACGATGCAGCTGCTAAAACTGTAACAGTAACTAGCAAATAATATCCCTGATATTATTGCTACAAAATAGAAGGTAGTAATACCTTCACTGAGACACCTCGGAGTAGGCAACTGCTCCGGGGTGTTTTTTTGTATATTTCTTTTAATATTAGGATAAATAAATGAATACTGAATACAATTTGAAGATCAACATATTTATCCGAATGAAAGATAGCGTCAGGTAAACACGATCAATATTTTACTGGAGGCAAACATGAAAAAATATTCAACGTGGTTAATGGCAGCAGGAACTATTGTTATCGGAATATGGGCAGGAAGTTCAATGACTACAGTTACCAGTGCAAGCAGCCAGCTGGGATCTGCAGATGATCCAGTAGTAACCAAAAGTTATGTCGACCAGCAAATTCAAAAAGCGCTTGGTGGAAAAATCAGCAGCGCCGATTCCAATATTACCGGTTCTAAAACTACACTTCCATCTAGTTCAAATGCTACTGGCACTTCCAGCAGTTCTACCAATAAAAATACTGCAAGCAATGCTGTGACTCCTTCGACAGGAACAGGTAATACAGGCTCAACGGTTACAAACACCGGTGCCAGTTCTTCTACAAGTTCCAATGTAAACATTGTAGAACTGCGTCCTGGCAAGAAACTCATCGCTGAGGCCGGAACTCAAATGATTGTACGAACCGGAAAAGCTATAGTATATAGCGATGGAGCTAATGGACTTATTGATATTACGGTAGGCAATGAACTAAGTAGTGCGCAACCAGCACCGAATAACCATTTGCTGCTTTTTCCAAGAGAAGGCCGTGGTGTAACAGTGGATTCCAGTATGCGCTATAATGCTACAATAATGGTTATTGGCAATTATAAAGTACTGTAAATCAGATGATTATTTGTCATATGGGTTCTTATTTATACTTGATTGAAGAATAATTTGTAAGAGATTATATAATAATTTTTTTCTGATAAACAATCTGATTTTATCAAAATATTTTCAATACTACTGAAGTTCACTGTTTTTGTTACTAATTATATAGGTAGTGTTTTTGTAACTGTTATACTTTTATAATCCATCTGTTTGTATTGCTCAATATGCTGGGATAATATAGTTACCAAGCAATTGTCATACCTGTAATAATCAACTTGGCTAATAATGCTCATTTTTATAAAGTGACAAATGCAATTGTTCTCTTTTTCGTAAGTATATCTCGTTTATTCTATTCGAATTGTGAAGGCGTAATTGCTTTTATTTCTATGTAGAGACTTACAAATAATAAGTTTGACACCAGGTATCAAATACGTTATTATGACTTCTGAGGCTTGTAAAGCAACCTTTTCCTTATGGAAAGGGTTCATTTTTTGTGTAGAAACTCTTGATATGCACACTGAGGTATTTTGCACAACGCTCACACCTTATTATCCATATGGGAGGTTGGAAACTGTTGTCCAATATTAAAAAACATCTATTTACATCAGAGTCTGTAACCGAAGGACATCCAGATAAGATTTGTGACCAAATTTCTGATGCTGTACTGGACGCTTTTTTGGCAAACGACCCGAATGCACGTGTTGCATGTGAAGTGTCTGTAGCTACAGGCCTGGTACTTGTCATTGGTGAAATTAGCACAAACTCGGAATATGTGGATATTCCATCTATCGTGAGAAATACTGTCAAAGAAATTGGCTATACTCGTGCCAAATACGGCTTTGATTACAATACATGTGCAGTACTGACTTCCCTGAACGAGCAATCTGCCGATATCGCCCAAGGCGTAAACGCAGCTCTGGAGACTCGTGATCCGGAACAAATGGAAAAAGAAACCGAAAATATTGGTGCAGGTGACCAGGGTCTGATGTTCGGCTTTGCAGCCAATGAGACCCCTGAACTGATGCCTCTTCCAATCGCTTTGTCCCACCGTATCGCACGCCGCCTTTCTGAGGTGCGTAAAGACGGTAAGCTGGATTATCTGCGTCCTGATGGCAAAACTCAGGTAACCGTAGAATACGAAAACGGTAAGCCTGTACGCGTAGATACAATCGTTGTATCCACACAGCACGCTGAAGAAGCAACACTGGAGCAAATCCAAAAAGATATTCGTGAGCATGTTATTCTGCCGGTTGTTCCTGCAGAACTGCTGGACGATGAAACCAAATACTTTATTAATCCTACAGGTCGTTTTGTTATCGGTGGTCCTCAAGGTGATGCAGGTCTGACAGGTCGTAAGATCATTGTAGATACGTACGGTGGTTATGCACGTCATGGCGGCGGAGCATTCTCCGGTAAGGATCCTACAAAAGTAGACCGTTCTGCTGCTTATGCTGCACGTTATGTAGCTAAAAACCTGGTGGCTGCAGGTCTGGCTGACAAATGTGAAATTCAGCTGGCGTATGCGATCGGTGTAGCTAACCCGGTATCGATCAACGTTGATACGTACGGTACAGGCAAAGTAGACGAAGACAAACTGGTAGAACTGGTACGCGATAATTTTGATCTGCGCCCAACTGGCATTATTCGTATGCTGGATCTGCGTCGTCCAATCTATCGTCAAACTGCAGCATATGGTCACTTTGGCCGTACTGATGTGGATCTTCCTTGGGAACGTGTAGACAAAGCAGAACTGCTGAAATCCCAAGCGGGTCTGTAATACAGGCAGAATAGCGATTGTATACAATCAATAGCAATAACAGGATTTTTGTAACCTCTTGTTTTAATTGTTATATGGCTGTATCATCGTGAAACGTTATCCGTTTTCTGACAAACGGATTTGCTCGTATTCATATCGTTTATAAATGAAGCAATGTATGTATGCCGTCCGGCCAAGTTACCGGGCGGCTTTTTATTTTATTATCAAGATACTGTTATTTCGCATGAAATCAAAATTGTAGTACTGTAAATAGTATGGTTGTACCATAGGCATGCTTTCACTTCTATGCGGTACATTTCATAATAAAGATGACAATATTTCAATAAAGTGATGATTGTTCCGTAACTTTTTATCCTTTTTGTAGTCTAACTGATAGAAGGATAACTTTGCCGCTTGGCGGTTAGTGGCTCATCATGAGTATAATTGAGGGATAGGAATAGGATATCCCTGTCGAAGACAAATAGATAAAGAATAGAAAATGGAATTTCAAGGAATAGGAGCGTTCAAAATTATGAATGGCAAAACAAAAACAATGCGCAAATGGATCGTACTGACCATTGCAGGCACATTGTGGATTCAACCCGTGCTGGAGATCGGCGTACCGGCAGCATCCTGGTTTCCGGTGCAGCGAGCCGAAGCTGCTTCAACCACTAAACTGAATGAAAGCAATATTACTTCAGGAGCCCAATTACTGGAGTATCGCTATAACACGACGCGATCTGGCAAGTCCGCTACTGTACTAGCGGATGTGGTCAAAGTGGATTTACAAAATCCATATGTTAATTTGAATGTGATGACCGGACAGGGTGGCAAAATTACAACCCGCCAATCTGTAGAAGGTATGGCAAAGGAAACCAAAGCAGTCGCTGGTGTCAATGGAGATTACTTTAATACGAGTGCCGAAGGCGTTCCTATGGGCGCCCAGGCATCGGATGGCGTATTGATGTCCAGTCCATCCGAACTCTCCGGAATGTACGCTTTTGGCGTAACCAAAAGCGGAACGCCTATGATTGAACAGTTTACATTTGAAGGTAAAGTAACCGCAGAAGATGGTTCTACTTTTGACCTGGCGGGTATTAATCAGGCTTCTTATATGACGGAGCCGGACAAAACTTTCAGTCATACTAATAAAATGTATATCTATACAGATGCATGGAAAGCAGTAGAGCGTCCGGCGAACAGTTCCACTACACCTACCGAAGTGCTGGTACAGGATGGAGTTATTACCCAGATTTCTTTGAATAAAGGAATCAAACAGACGGTTCCAGCAGGTGCCTACATTTTGAGAGCACACGGAACAGCTGCCAAATATATTCAACAGCATATGCAGGTAGGACAAAAAGTCACGACCGACTATGCCCTGAAAACACGCTCTACCGGTAAAACAGTAGATCCTGCTGATCTGAAAATGATGATTGGTGGTCATACGATTCTGGTGGATGAAGGCAAAACGACTTCCTTTTCCCGGAATGTGAATGCACTGGGTGGTAATCGTGCACGTACAGCGGTAGGATATTCCCAGAATGGACGTTATGCGTATATTATTGCAGTACAGGATAATAACAATAGTGCCGGGATGTCGCTATACGAGCTGCAGTCCTTTATGGTCTCTATCGGAGTATGGAAAGGCTTGAACCTGGATGGTGGGGGCTCTACGACCCTCGTGACGCGTCCACTCGGTGAGAAGCAAGCCGAGCTTACCTTTGAGACCGAGTACGGGGGCACGACCCAGCGCAGCGTGGTAAACGGTCTGGGTGTATACACTACCGCTCCTCAAGGCAGTGTAAAAGGATTTAATATTAGTGGTCCGAAGCAGCTGCTGTTAGGTCAGACTGCGAAATATTCGGCGAATGGATATGACACCTACTACAATCCAATCAACAATGAAAATATTAAGCCAACCTGGAAAGCAGGCAGCAGCAATATCAAATGGACAGGCAGCGAGTTCAAAGCAACAGGCTCGGGTACAGCCAAAGTCGTTGCAACAAGTAACGGAATCAGTACCAGCATGAATGTAGATATTGTAGGCGCCGATGCGATCCAGAGCCTGACTCCGGCAAGCACGACAGCTACGCTCAAAGCAGGTACAACTATTGCGGTTCCTGTAACGGCCAAACTAAAAAATGGTTCCAGTCTGACAATTTCGCCGGAAACATTGAAGTGGGAATTCGTCGGCTTCAAAGGAACAGTTAAAGATGATCAGCTGACTATCAATTCCGTAGATAGTGGTACTACAGTGGGCTACGCTATTGCACGTTATGATGGATTCAGCACAATGATGGTATTAACGACCGGTGGCGGCGCAACGACCACATGGGAAGACTTTGAAGGCCCAGATACGACAGTAAGCTTCCTCGGCAACCCAAGCTCGGTTACAGGTACAGCAGCAATCACGCAAGGAGCAGAAGATCACTCCAACTCCAAAGTGCTGCAGCTGACATATGATATGACCAACGGAACCGGCAAAAAGTATGCTTATGCTCAACTGAATGGCAAAACGTTGAATGCAGGTACCAAGGCGATGGCCGTAGATGTGTATGGCGATCAGAGCTTTAACTGGCTGCGCGCCGAAGCAACTGATGCCAGCGGCAAAACTGTCTATATCGATCTGGCGAAAAGCGTGAACTGGAAAGGCTGGAAAACACTGAATGTGGACCTGTCTTCACTCGGAATCAGCTATCCGGCCAAATTGAAACGCATTTATCTGGTTAATGTAGAAGAGGGTCAGGACGAACGTGCTGCTACCGGAAGCATCCAGATCGACAATATCAAACTGACCGGTGCTGCCCAGGCTGCCAGCTTTACAAACCCTTCAGGCACACTGGCCATGACTGTTGGTAAAAAGACAGCCACACTAAATGGCCAATCTCAGGCTATCGACGCGGCTCCCATGCTCCGGAACAACGCAACCTATATTCCGGTAAAATACATTATCGATGCATTTGGCGGACAGGCGAATTGGGATCAGAAAAACCAGCGTGTAACCATTCTTCGCTCTGGTGCATTGATGGATTTGACGGTTGGTAACAAAGAATATGTAATGAATGGCAAGCTGAAAAGCTCCAGTGTAGCACCTCTGGTTGTCTCGGGCAGGACTTTAGTCCCGCTCCGACTGGTATCTGAAGAGCTTGGTCTATCCGTAAAATGGGATCAAAAAACCAAGACGATTACTGTCCAATCATGATAAGTTATAATATGATATAAAAGTATCATATAATTGACTTACAGAAATGGAGAAGATCAAGTGGAGTTCCACGCTGATGCGATAGATCACGTCATTAAGAACGCAACAAACGTAATGGAAAACAGCAAATATCAGATCTTCGAGATTCTGGATACTTCTCGAAGAGAACTGCTTTCTCTCAATACGGAGCTGGAGCTTGTATTAAGGGAGACGGCAGAGACGATCGAGAAAGTAGATCAGCTCGAAGTCGGTTATCGCAGTTCCCGAATCAGACTCACTGAGGTAAGTCGTGACTTTGTGCGGTATAATGAAGAGGATATCAAGCAAGCCTATGAGAAGGCGACTCAGCTACAGCTTGATCTGATGATATACCGGGAAAAGGAAATGTACCTGAAAGCCAGACGGGACGATTTGCAAAAGCGCGTTAAAAATGTGGAAAGCTCTATCGAGCGAGCCGAGACGATCGGTTCGCAGATGGGCGTCGTACTGGAATATTTGTCCGGAGAGCTGAATCAGGTAACCCGTATCCTGGAATCTGCCAAAAATCGTCAGCTGATCGGCTTGAAGATCATTCTTGCTCAGGAAGATGAGCGCAAAAGAATTTCCCGGGAAATCCATGATGGGCCTGCGCAGTTGCTAGCCAATCTAGTTCTTAGGACGGAAATTTTGGAAAGAATGATTGCCAAGCAGGAATATCAGATGGTTAAGGACGAAATAGTAGATTTGAAAGCACAAGTGCGTTCAAGCTTACAAGAAATGAGAAAAGTCATATTTAATCTAAGACCGATGGCACTGGATGATCTGGGCCTCATTCCTACTTTGCGAAAATATGTGCAGGATTTTGAAGAAAAAACTCGAATTCGTTCTATTTTCGAAACCAGAGGCAAGGAATATCGGCTTACTTCAGCCATGGAGGCTGCTATCTACCGGCTGGTTCAGGAGGCGCTGACGAACGCATCCAAACATGCCGAGCCTACCTATGTAACAGTCATTATTACATTCCAGTCACAGATCGTGAAGCTGACTGTCGAAGATAACGGCAAAGGCTTCAATCTGGAAAAAGTAGAGCAGCGCACCAAGGACCATAATAACTTTGGATTAATTGGTATGCGTGAACGGGTTGAATTACTGGACGGCAGAATGGAAATTGAATCTGCCGAAAACCAAGGAACAAAAATTGTAATTCATATTCCGACGAACGTGGAAAAGTGAAAGGGGCAACAGAATGGAAAACCATGATTACGGCTCTAAAAAAATTAAAATACTGCTGGCCGATGATCATCAACTGTTTCGCGAAGGTCTGAAGCGCATCCTTAATATGGAGGATGATCTTGAGGTTATTGGCGAATGTGGAGATGGCATTCAAGTGCTGGAATTCTGTAACCATACTCCACCAGAGGTTGTATTGATGGATATCAATATGCCGATTGAGAATGGAGTAGAGGCTACAGAGAAGCTTCGTGAGCTTTTCCCGGATATCAAGGTTATCATTCTCTCTATTCATGATGACGAAAGTTATGTATTCGAGACATTGCGTAAAGGAGCATCCGGTTACCTGCTGAAAGATATGGAAGCCGAGTCACTGGTGAATGCTATCCGTTCTGTAGTGGAAGGACATGCTTATATCCATCCCAAAGTAACAGGTAAGCTTATTCAGCAGCTGCGCCGCATGACATATGTTAATGAGACCGGTACACTGGCAGACAATAACAACAATGGCGAGACCGGCGTTAAATTTGTTGCTGGTGATGACAATCCATTGACACGGCGTGAAGCAGAAGTGCTGCGTCTGATGGCAGAAGGCAAGAGCAATAAAATGATTGGTGAATATCTGTTTATCAGTGAGAAAACAGTTAAAAACCATGTCAGCAGCATTCTGCAAAAAATGGAAGTGGACGATCGTACACAAGCCGTTATCAATTCTATCAAACATGGCTGGGTTACTTTGTAATCTAGTTGATAACTTCTACAATATGATAGCTCAATAAAGTGAAGCACACTTTCCCATTAGGGAGAGTGTGCTTTTTTGTTTGGATGCCATCTGATCCAAATCAATAATTTGGCCGAGGAGGGACTACATATGCAGGTGGCTTTATATACTATCCAACATGAACAAGAATGGTCTATTTATATATCCCTTGATTTGCGAGTCGATCTGATCTGGTGGACTGCTTTGACAAAGCGAGAGCATATGAATGAACAGATCTGCCTGGTGACGACAGGTGTTCCTTTGGGCTGGGCACTACAATGCTGCTCACAACTTATGGCATTGGATCGAAGTTCTATGCAGCAGGAGGTATGGGGCTATCACATTCATAGATCGCTGCTGGATTCCTGTCATGCCAGTCTATCATTGAACAGCAGTAACCATACGCAGAATCATCCTGGTATCAATAATACGTGGAACCTGCTATGGGATATTCAAACTGGCTGGACAGCAGCAGGTTATTATATTTTGAATAGTAAAGAAGAAGATCAGCTGGAAGGTGATCCCGATTCATTCTTATGGAAAAAGCAGCTTACCCGGGAAGCTGCCTATATCAGCACAGCACTCCAAGGGCGTTCTCTGCTTTTTAACGAATTCACTGCTATGTTGCAAGATTCGGATCGGACACAGCATAACGTGAAAAGCTCGCTTCAGCTCGCCTATTTAAATCAACATATTTCATTACTCTCAGCTGTATATAAAGTGGATCAACCCAAACGGTCACATTATCTACCAATGTGGTTAACTGCCTCCTCTACCAATGAAGCCAGATGCCGCCGCTGTGGAGGCAACCGTATCCGTTATACTCCCTGTGCCAGCTGTGGTTCCGCTGCCTGTGGTTACTGTGAGGATTGTCTGACGCTTGGACGCAGCAGGGAATGTACACTGCTGCTGCAGACAAATTGCCTGAATACAGAGCTACAGCCTGCAGATCTTCGGGATGATCTCCAGCAGGAAACTATGAATATTTCCTATAGGAGATCTGCATCTGCTTTCTGCACCAGCTCCTATGATCCGCAAATGATTCAGCAGCGCTGGGGATTAAGCCCGCCTCAAACAGCTGCAGCCTATCAAGCATTATTATTTTTGTCCAGGCCAGTGCCTGAATATGTTGTTACCACTCCAGATCCTCTTCTATCTAGATCCAGCTATCACAAACGTAACCAGCACATACATAACCCCGATATAAGACACCCATCCATCAAGGAACGGTTTCTGTTGTGGGCAGTGACGGGTGCAGGCAAGACAGAGATGGTATTTCCGCTGCTGGAACACGCTATTTGTAAAGGAGGCAGGGCCGTTATTGCAACGCCGCGCCGGGATGTGGTATTGGAGCTGGCTCCCCGTCTGGCAAAAGCTTTTCCGGATATAGAGATTGCTGTCCTGTATGGCGGCAGTGAAGACAGGTGGCAGACAGCAGCGCTCACTATTTCGACTACTCATCAGCTTATGCGTTTCCACGAAGCTTTTGAACTGGTTATTATCGATGAGATCGATGCGTTTCCTTACCATAATAATCCTATGTTGAGCTACGCGGCAGCTCAGGCATGCCGGTCCAATGGCAAATTCATATATTTGTCTGCGACTCCATCTGCCAGTCTGCAGCAAGAGATAAAACGTGGTACATTAGCCCATGCCAAAGTTCCGGTTCGTTATCATCGTCATCCGCTACCTGTACCGCAGCATATCAGAATGAATTCATTATCCAAATGTATGGCCAAGAAGCAGCTGCCGGCTTCCCTGCAAAGCCAATTGCGCCAATCTATCGATCGTGGAGCACAGATTTTCCTGTTTATTCCCCGTATTGCCTGGATCGAGGAAACTGTTGAACTGATACGAAAATATTTTCCCCATATACAGGTTGAGGGGACATCTTCACAGGATCAGTATCGGACGGAAAAAGTAAATCTTTTTCGCCAGCAGCAGATCCGTTTGCTGGTCACAACGACTATTTTGGAACGTGGCGTGACAATCCCTCGAAGTGATGTCTACATTGTGGATGCGCAAGACAAGCTGTATGATGCCGCAGCGCTGATCCAGATGGCTGGCCGGGCAGGGCGCTCTATCGATGATCCAGCCGGAAGTGTATTTTTTGCTTCATCCGATTGGACGCTGGAACAGAAAAAGGCAGTCAATCAGATCAAGCGAATGAACCGGATAGCTAGAAAGCAGGGGTATTTGAAATAAGTTTGTGAGGATTGTGTTCCTATATTCCTACTATATATAGGAACCGTCTGGTACCGAACAGAGAATATCTATCCAAGGAGAACAATATGTCTATTCAGCAATTATCCGGTTTATGGGAAGGAATACTATCCTATCTGCATCCTCGACATACGATATGTACAGCCTGTAGTCGTCCAATCGGCATGAAGAGTAGAATCCCGGGTTTGTGCAGTCATTGTATTGCTGCTATTCCCTGGATTCGTCAGCCGATATGCAAAGTATGCGGCCGCTCGGTAGAGTGTCCGGATTGCCGTCGTGCTGCCTTTGCAGGACGACAATTTACATTCAACCGTAGTGCTGTACGGTATGATACAACTATGAGAGCATGGCTGGCTGCTTATAAATATAATGGGAATGAAGGTTACTCGGCAGTGATTGGAGGTATATTAAAAGAGGGATATTACCGTATGCAACAGGAGATGTCTTCATTTTACCGGGAGATTTGGTATCCTGATCTAATCACCTGGGTTCCTGCCAGTCCGGATCGTCTGGTCAGTCGCGGATTCGATCAGGCAGGCGTGATTGCAGAGGATTTGGCTGGAGCCATAAAGGTACCGTGTCTTCCTATGCTGATGCGCAATCGCCACACCGTCAAGCAAAGTACACAAAACCGTCAGGGCAGGATGCAAAATGTAGCAGGTGTGTTCTCCTGTCAGCCGCAGGCAGAAGATTGGCTGCTACATATCGCGCAGGCAAAAAATAGCAGAGCGACGAGCAATCTTTATTATTCATTAAAAGAACAAGCTGCCAAAAGCCTTCCGCTGCGTATTTTGCTAATCGATGACATTTATACAACAGGCAGCACCATCAATAGCTGTGCCGGAGCCCTGCAGCAAGCCGCTAGATATGGTCATACCCAAGCAGAAATATTCTCGCTCACCTGGGCACGTTCCTGAGCAATCCTTTTTGCTGCAAAATAGGAACTAAATTGAGAATAAGAAAATGGGGCTATATGTATCAAACTTGATCGAAGTGCTTACATCGGTGAATAATGAAATTGTTATTATGACTATTTATTTAGATATGGTACCTAACAAAAAAGCCTCCATCTTACGATATAAGTATAGACAAACATTTTAACTGCTATGCTCAATCCTATAGATGTTATGAACTTCAGGAGGCGAATATAAATGAATTTAGCAAACTGCCCGCAATGCGGTAAATTATACGTGGCCAATCTCAGAGGAATGTGCGGAAACTGTATCAAGGATATCGATCAGCAATATGAGCGATGCAATCAGTATCTGCGCGAGAACAGAGGAACAACAATCACTGAACTGTCCGAAGCGGTAGACGTGTCCATCAAGCAAATTTCCACATTTATCCGTGAAGGACGCATCTCGATCGCGAATGCACCAAACATGGGCTATGCCTGCGAAGTATGCGGAACACCTATCCGTGAAAACAATATGTGCGAACCATGCCGTACCCGTCTTACCAAGGATATCCGTAATGCATATCAAGATGATGCAGCTGCCAAAGAAACCAATAACACCAGTCATGGTGCCTATCGAATTGTCGACAAATACCGCAATAACTAGGAACTGTTCCTATTCCTAGTCAAATAACGACATTTCCTAGTACTATAAGAGGGCTAAAACTTGCATAGCTACGCAGGTTTAGGACTTAAGCAATGAAAAAAATTACTTTGTAATTAACCACTTTAAGACTATAAAATTTGTAGTTAAACTGGTCGATAATCTTAGTAAGAACAATCGGTTGCCTTATGATACCAGGAAATGAAGCAATTTGGATATCACCCAAGATTCCTGGTATCCTCTGAAGGACTTCCTATTTTGAAAAGACGGTCCCTCTTGCAGATTCAATTGACGGTAAGAACTAGGAACTCTTTCTCAAATTTACTAAGGAGTGTGTATAAAACCATGAAAATTAACGATACTCAACGTGTAAACGCAATTAACCCATACCAAAGAAGTGCAGAAGCCAAATCCGTAACTAACGATAAAAAAGCAGGTCGTAAAGACGAAGTATCCATCTCGCCGGAAGCTATGGAAATGCTGCAAGCCAACGCCACTCAAGCATCTGCAAATGCAGAACGTGCACAAAAAATCCAAAGTCTGAAAGAGCAAGTAGCTGCAGGCACTTACAAAGTAGACGCTGGTGCCCTTGCTGACAAACTACTTCCTTTCTTAAAGGGAACGGGGAATTAATCTATGTCTTTAGACAACCTTGTCGACGTGCTGAATAAGCTGGACGTACATCATCAGCAAATGATCGAGCTAGGTGAAAGTAAAAAAAGCAGCATTGTTGCCAATGATGTGGATGGAATGATTCGAGTAATGAATCAGGAGTCCAAGCTCATCAAGCTGATTGAGCAAACTGAGCAGGAACGTATGCAGGCTTCCTATGATTTTCTAAAAGAGCGCGGAATCAAGTCGCAATTGAATCTTACGCTGACTGAATTGGCACGTCTGGTGTTCGATGTGGAAGATAAAAAAAGATTATTAGGCATTCAGTCTAAACTTAAATCCACATTGGACCGATTAAAAGAATTAAACGATCTTAATCAGCAGCTAATTCAACAGTCTTTGGATTTTATTGAATTCTCGCTGGATGTAATGGTTGATAAGCCTGAGCAAGATATGGTGTATCAGCATCCGGCAGCAGCCCAGTATGGTGCAGGGCAGCGCAGAGGACTGTTCGACACGCGCGGATAATTATAGGGGGTTAACCAGTGACATCTACATTCCATTCGATTGAAACGGCAAAACGGAGTGTCATTACGCAATCGACGGCACTCAATACCACAGGCCATAACATAGCGAACGCAAATACAGAAGGTTACTCGCGGCAAACTGTAAAAATGTCAGCTACCCGTCCAATTGAAGCTCCGGGATTCTCGCATTCCACAGGCGCTGGACAAATTGGTACCGGTGTAGAAGCCACACAGGTTGTTCGTGTTAGAGAATTATTCTTGGATGGTCAGTTCCGTCAGGAAAATGCGACGCTGAATAGCTGGACCACCCGGGCAGATTCTTTAAGTAAAATCGAAGAGATTTTTCAGGACCCTTCTGAAACTGGCTTTAGTGCCGTACTTAAGAACTTTTGGGATTCCTGGTCTGACCTCAGTAAAGATCCAGATAGCCTTACAGCTCGCAGCGTAGTCAAAGAGAACGCCCTCGCTTTAACCGATTCCATGAATCAGATCAGCAAGCAATTAACAGACTATGCTTCTGATTTGACTGCCAATGTTACCAATACCGCTTCTGAAGTGCAGGGGTATGTCAACTCCATCGCCAACTTAAACCAGTCTATTGTCAAAGTAGAAGCGCTCGGTGATGATGCCAACGATCTTCGAGATCAACGGGATCTGTTCGTTGATAAGCTGTCTGCTCTCGTGAATATCAATGTAACCGATACAGCCCAAGGCTATAACGTAACGATGGGTGGACAGAGTCTTGTACAGGGATATACTCCTACCACAGTAGACGCTGCTTTTTTAAATAATGCTTATGAAGGCGGTACGCTAACAGGTGGCGAAGTGCATGGCATGATCCTGTCGCGTGACTCTTATGTAGCCGGTTATACCAATCAGCTGAATCAGCTGGCCAATACTATTGCAAATGGCGAAGTGCAGGTAACGTTCCCTAAAGGCTCCGTGATGCCGGAAGGAACAGTAGTACAGGTTGTGAATTCAGATGGTACCAAAACAGAGAAAACCTATACAGGCGCCAACCGTACCCTGACTTCAGATACCAATGTTATTGTCAAAGGTATTAATGGTCTGCAGCAGATGGGATATTCCATGGATACAGATGCTAGTGGGGCAGCCAAAACAGGTGTTCCGTTCTTTACATCATCCGATAATGGTACGTTGACTGCAGGCAGTATTACCGTGAATCCGGATATCGTGAATAATCTTAATGCGATTGCCACATCGATGCGTGTAGATGCAAATGGCAAAGTGATCAAGGGTAATAACGATATGGCGCTGATTACTTCGCAATTAACAGGCGCCAAGTTCAATAATGCAGATGGAACACAGTCTGCAACCATCAATTCATTTTACAGTACTATGGTAGGCCAACTCGGTGTTCAGGCTCAGGAAGCTAATCGTCAATCAGACAACTCTACAACAATCGTGACACAGATCGATTCTCGCAGACAATCGGTAAGTGGTGTTTCTGTTGATGAAGAAATGAGTAACCTGCTCAAATTCCAACATGCTTACAGCGCAGCAGCACGTTTCATGACGACTTATGATCAACTGCTGGATAAGCTCATTAACTCCACTGGCTTGGTTGGAAGATAATAACGGATAAAGGAGATTATTGAGATGCTTAGAGTAACCAACGGAATGAAGAACAATCAGCTGCTCATGAACCTGAACCGAAACGCACGAGCAATGCAGAACACCCAGGAACAAATGTCGACCGGTATGAAGATCAACCGTCCTTCGGATGATCCAGTAGGTATCACGTATTCCCTGCGCTACCGTGCCGATGTAGCTTCGGCACAGCAGTACCAGAAGAATGTGGACAGCTCTATTTCATGGCTGGAATACAATGATACCGTATTGACCCAGACTAATGATGTTATGCAGAAGCTGCGCGAACTTACTGTACAGGCAGCCAATGACACCAACCCACAATCTGCCCTGGACAGTATTAACAGTGAGGTTTCCCAGCTAAAAGAGCAGTTTATCGATATTGCTAATAGCCAGCTAAATGGGAAATATATTTTCAATGGTCAGAATTATAATGAAAAACCATATCAGTTCCCTACAGGTGCAGATGGAACACAGGATATTACCAATGGTGCTTCCATACAAACCGATACCGGCACTGTGAATTATATGGTAGGCGATAATATCAAGCTGCCTATTAACACAACAGGTAATGATGTATTTGGACAGACGGGTGAAGTGGATAATGTATTCAACCTGCTGAATAATATTTCGGCTGCACTGAAAAGTGGAGATACCAAAGAACTGACAAAGCAGCTGGCTAATATTGACTCCCGTGTCGGAAAAGTTCTAACTGCTCAGTCTCAGGTAGGAGCCAAAACCAACCGGGTAGAATTGATGCAAGCTCGACTTGGTGATATGGAGACCAACCTTACCGCTTTGCAATCCAAAGTAGAAGATGCAGACTATGCGCAGTTATTGGTCAAATCCCAAACCCAGGAAAATATCTATACAGCTTCCTTGTCAGCAGGTGCCAAAATCATCTCTACAACGCTGGTTGATTTCCTGAGATAATTTTAAAAAGTTAGAGGGGGCTATACCATGACCTCCATGCCAATTGTACAAATCAGACAGACACCAGGGCGAATCGGAATCGAGACGACCCCTGGTTCTTTCTCCATTCGGCAGCCTAAAGCCGATCTTCAGATTACTACCCAAAAAGCCGATCTGGAGATACAGCAGCCCAAACCCGAACTGACGATTGATCAGAGCCGGGCATTGGCTGCTTATGATGGAGGAAGCCATCTGGAGATGACCAAGCGGCTGTATTCCAATGTACAGCAGCTGTTCCTGCAGGGATTAAGTCAGCGAATGAAAGATGGAGAACGTATGCGGGAATTCTATAAGCCGGGTAATTCACTGGGAGAGATTATGAAGTCACGTTCCCAAAACACTCCTGGATTTATAGAATATAGAGGAGCAGCATCATCCGATAATGTGGATATTCAAGTGGAACGCAGAGATCCTATCATCGAAGTGACGACGCATAAGCCGGATATTCAGGTCCAGATCAACCGTCCGGAAATTGAATATACAAGAGGTAATGTGAATATCTATATGCAGCAATACCCATCCGTTCAGTTTATACCACCGGAAATAGATACTACCATGTAAAAGCCATGGATGGCGATTGTTCGCTATCTGTGGCTTTTTCAGTTATATTAAAAATATATACTGGCTATTACGCTGGAAAAGGAGAATATAACGTGATCATAAACACATTAACCTGGGGAAACATTGATGTCGCTGAAGAAAATATTTATCAATTTGCAAATGGTATTCCTGGTTTTGAAGAAGAACAGACATTTGCCTGGATCGATGTAGAAAATAGCCCATTTAGTTATCTCCAGTCTGTGCAGGAACCTGGTCTGTCTTTTCTGCTAGTGGATCCGTTCTCTATCTATGCCGATTATGAATTTGAAATCAAGGAAGAAGATTATCCTGAATTAACTACGGAGCAAGCAGTTCGTGTGGCTTGTATGGTCACATTGAATGATCCGATGGATAAATCTACGCTTAATCTTCTGGCGCCTATTGTATGCAATACAGATACACGACAGGCTGCACAAATCGTACTGCATCAATCGTCGTATCATACCAAGCATCCTCTGCAACCATCTGAACAGAAGGAAGGTGTGTAATTATGCTAGTATTGGCTCGTAAAAAAGGAGAAAAAATCGTTATACAGAACGATATCGAAGTTACTGTGCTTAGTGTTGACGGAGACACAGTAAAACTCGGTATTTCTGCACCTTCGCATATTGAAATTTATCGTCATGAAATCTATGCTGCTATTCAGGAAAGCAATAAGGCGTCTGCAGCTCCCCAATTAACACAGGTAAATGCATTGCTGGAGCAATTTAATAAATCTTCAAAATAATATTCCAAAAAATACTTTTTTTTCTAAAAATGCTATTAATAAAACCAGCGTAGCACCGATATATATATTAGGCGCTAAGGAGCTAGCAAAGTACTTCAAATTGCTGAACTTAGCGAATAAAAAACCTAAAGACGAACCACAAGGACGTGGATCGCTTACATTCCAAGGAGGAAATTACAAATGATTATCAACCACAATATCGCGGCACTGAACACTTCCCGTTCCCTGAACTCTGCTTCTGCAGCACAAAGCAAATCGATGGAAAAACTGTCTTCGGGTCTTCGCATTAACCGTGCGGGCGACGATGCAGCAGGTCTGGCGATCTCCGAGAAAATGCGTGGACAGATCCGCGGTCTGGATCAAGCTTCCCGTAATGCTCAAGATGGTATCTCCATGATCCAAACAGCTGAAGGTGCACTGAACGAAACTCACGATATCCTGCAACGTATGCGTGAGCTGTCTGTACAGTCCGGTAACGATACCAATACATCTGACGACCGTGCACAACTGCAAAAAGAAGTGGACGAGCTGGCAAAAGAAATCACTCGTATCTCCAACACAACCGAATTCAACACCAAGAAATTGCTGGATGGCCAAGGTGCTTCTTCAGTAACTCTGCAAATCGGTGCAAACACGAACCAAACCATGGCACTGAGCGTTAATGCGATGGATGCTAAAACGCTGGGCGTTTCCAAAGCAGCAGATACAGCAGCAACCGCAGCAGGTGGCGATGCAGTAGCAACTGGTGGTCTGGATATCTCTACAGATGCAGCAACTGCAACCGCAGCTATCGCTACGATTGATTCCGCAATCAAGAAAGTATCGGACGAGCGTTCCAAACTGGGTGCAAACCAAAACCGTCTGGAGCACACAATCAACAACCTGGGAGCTTCTTCCGAGAACCTGACAGCAGCCGAGTCCCGTGTACGTGACGTCGACATGGCTTCTGAGATGGTAAAACAAACTAAGAACTCCATCCTGTCTCAAGCAGCACAAGCAATGTTGTCCCAAGCCAACCAACAGCCACAAGGCGTACTGCAATTGCTTCGTTAATACTTGGTTGTATTCAAAAGACCTCCTTTTTGGAGGTCTTTTTTTAACAATTAATTGTTATCATTCATCCTGATTTAGGATATATTTTGCTACAAATTTATTTTGAAAAAAAGGAAAAATGTATAAAATTATATTAATAAATGGTATATATAACCGATATATATATTAGACGCTAAGGAGTCAACAAGAGCGGCCGATCTTGTACTTCAAGCGCATAAAACATTATAAGATGAACCACATGGATGTGGGTCGCTTACATTCCAAGGAGGAAATTACAAATGATCATCAACCACAATATCGCGGCACTGAACACTTCCCGTTCCCTGAACTCTGCTTCTGCAGCACAAAGCAAATCGATGGAAAAACTGTCTTCGGGTCTTCGCATTAACCGTGCGGGCGACGATGCAGCAGGTCTGGCGATCTCCGAGAAAATGCGTGGACAGATCCGTGGTCTGGATCAAGCTTCCCGTAACGCTCAAGATGGTATCTCCATGATCCAAACAGCTGAAGGTGCACTGAACGAAACTCACGATATCCTGCAACGTATGCGTGAGCTGTCTGTACAGTCCGGTAACGATACCAATACATCTGACGACCGTGCACAACTGCAAAAAGAAGTGGACGAGCTGGCGAAAGAAATCACTCGTATCTCCAACACAACCGAATTCAACACCAAGAAATTGCTGGATGGCCAAGGTGCTTCTACAGTAACCCTGCAAATCGGTGCAAACACGAACCAAACGATGTCACTGAGCGTTAATGCGATGGATGCTAAAACGCTGGGCGTTTCCAAAGCAGCGGATACAGCAGCAACCGCAGCAGGTGGCGATGCAGTAGCAACTGGTGGTCTGGATATCTCTACAGATGCAGCAACTGCAACCGCAGCTATCGCTACGATTGATTCCGCAATCAAGAAAGTATCGGACGAGCGTTCCAAACTGGGTGCAAACCAAAACCGTCTGGAGCACACAATCAACAACCTGGGAGCTTCTTCCGAGAACCTGACAGCAGCCGAGTCCCGTGTACGTGACGTCGACATGGCTTCCGAGATGGTAAAACAAACCAAGAACTCGATCCTGTCTCAAGCAGCACAAGCAATGTTGTCCCAAGCCAACCAACAGCCACAAGGCGTACTGCAATTGCTTCGTTAATACGTTATTCCTCAAAAGGTTCTCCTTGTGGAGACCTTTTGGTACATACTTTAGAATTGTAAAATTTCGTATGCTAAAAGAAATTTTTGAAAAAAGTGTTTATTTGCTATTCACAAATATATACATTCCTCCGATATAAGGATTATAGTTGCTTGCTGGCTTACATAATGAATTGATCTTGGTAAGTTTCAACGCATCTAATCAAAAGATGGACCACAAGGATGTGGTTCGTTTACATCCCAAGGAGGAAATTACAAATGATTATCAACCACAACATCGCAGCACTGAACACTTCTCGCTCCCTGAACGCAGCTTCTGGTGCGCAAAGCAAATCGATGGAAAAACTGTCTTCGGGTCTTCGCATTAACCGTGCGGGCGACGATGCAGCAGGTCTGGCGATCTCCGAGAAAATGCGTGGACAGATCCGTGGTCTGGATCAAGCTTCCCGTAACGCTCAAGATGGTATCTCTCTGATTCAAACAGCTGAGGGCGCACTGAACGAAACTCACGATATCCTGCAACGTATGCGTGAGCTGTCTGTACAGTCCGGTAACGATACCAATACATCTGACGATCGTGCTCAACTGCAAAAAGAAGTGGACGAGCTGGCGAAAGAAATCACTCGTATCTCCAACACAACGGAATTCAACACTAAGAAATTGCTGGATGGTCAAGGTGCTTCTGCAATGACATTCCAAATTGGTGCAAATAGTGACCAGACAATGACGTTGAGCATTAAAGCAATGGATGCTGCAACTCTGGGTGTAGGTGATACAACAGCAGCAGCAGCAACAGGTACAACTGCCGCTACAGCAGCAGGTGGTCTGGATATCTCTTCCACTGCAACAGTAGCAACAGGAGCAATTTCTAAAATTGATGAAGCAATCAAAAAAGTATCGGACGAGCGTTCCAAACTGGGTGCAAACCAAAACCGTCTGGAGCACACGATCAATAACCTGGGAGCTTCTTCCGAGAACCTGACAGCAGCTGAGTCCCGTGTACGTGACGTCGACATGGCTTCCGAGATGGTAAAACAAACTAAGAACTCCATCCTGTCCCAAGCAGCACAAGCAATGTTGTCCCAAGCAAACCAACAGCCACAAGGCGTACTGCAATTGCTTCGTTAATACTTGGTTGTATTCAAAAGGTCTCCTTTGCTGGAGGCCTTTTTTATTATATAAAGAAATGAAATACATAAATAATTTAAGAAAATTACTTATAAAATTTATCAAAAGCTATTAACAAACTAGAAAGAACGCCGATATATATATTAGACGCTAGGAAGTAAGCAAAGGCGATCGACTTTGCAGCTTCCAGTGCATCAAACTAAGAACAAGACGAACCACAAGGACGTGGATCGCTTACATTCCAAGGAGGAAATTACAAATGATTATCAACCACAATATCGCGGCACTGAACACTTCCCGTTCCCTGAACTCTGCTTCTGCAGCACAAAGCAAATCGATGGAAAAACTGTCTTCGGGTCTTCGCATTAACCGTGCGGGCGACGATGCAGCAGGTCTGGCGATCTCCGAGAAAATGCGTGGACAGATCCGTGGTCTGGATCAAGCTTCCCGTAACGCTCAAGATGGTATCTCCATGATCCAAACAGCTGAAGGTGCACTGAACGAAACTCACGATATCCTGCAACGTATGCGTGAGCTGTCTGTACAGTCCGGTAACGATACCAATACATCTGACGACCGTGCCCAACTGCAAAAAGAAGTGGACGAGCTGGCGAAAGAAATCACTCGTATCTCCAACACAACCGAATTCAACACCAAGAAATTGCTGGATGGCCAAGGTGCTTCTACAGTAACCCTGCAAATCGGTGCAAACACGAACCAAACGATGGCACTGAGCATTAATGCGATGGATGCTAAAACGCTGGGCGTTTCCAAAGCAGCGGATACAGCAGCAACCGCAGCAGGTGGCGATGCAGTAGCAACTGGTGGTCTGGATATTTCTACTTCTGCATCTGTAGCAACAGGAGCTATCGCTACAATCGATACAGCGATCAAGAAAGTATCGGACGAGCGTTCCAAACTGGGTGCGAACCAAAACCGTCTGGAGCACACGATCAATAACCTGGGAGCTTCTTCTGAGAACCTGACAGCAGCCGAGTCCCGTGTACGTGACGTCGACATGGCTTCCGAGATGGTAAAACAAACCAAGAACTCCATCCTGTCTCAAGCAGCACAAGCAATGCTGTCCCAAGCCAACCAACAGCCACAAGGCGTACTGCAATTGCTTCGTTAATACTTGGTTGTATTCAAAAGGTCTCCTTTTTTGGAGGCCTTTTTTCCTTAAGCAATTATTTGCTGGCATTTGCCTAATAGTTTGTTGATAATAAATGTAATATATTTGAAATTATCAGGAGGCGAAATAATGAGATTTACGGTCTCTTTATGTATGATCGTAAAAAACGAAGAAGAAGTTATTGGCAAGTGTCTTGAAAGTATCCATAAACAAATAAATGAAATTATTATAGTAGATACGGGTTCTTCTGATCGAACTATTCCTATTGCTGAAAGTTACGGGGCTACAATTCATTCATACAAGTGGAATGATGATTTTGCGTCTGCACGTAATTATTCTCTGCAGCAAGCAAAGTCGGATTATATTTTGATACTGGATGCAGACGAATACTTTGAAGGGGAATATGATTTGCAGAAAGAGCTAGCAACTGCAAAAGACTTTTACATCTTTCCTATCCATAACTTATTGGATAATGAAAGATATTTTATACATTCAGCTATCCGCTTATTTAAGAACAGTCCAGAGTTACGATACAAGAACCGCTTACATGAACATCTGGATCTTGAAGGGAAAGAAAAGCAGATGCAGTGGTCAAAAGTCTCTGTATCTATTCAGCATACAGGCTATCAAAGTAATACAATTATCGAGAAGGATAAAAACAATCGGAATCTCAATCTCATGATGCAGGAAACCAAAGAGCATCCTAATAGCTACAATTTCTACAACCTGGGTAAAGCTTACATGGCTATAGAGCAGTATGAGGAGTCTGCAGAGTATTTTGCTAAAGCTATAACAGACAGTGATAATCAGACTCATCAAGCGGATTTGTTGAAAAAATGGGGCGAGAGTCTTCTTCAACTCAATCGATCTAACGAAGCATTGAAAATTCTGTATGATGCTGTTCAAAAATACCCTGCCCATACAGACTTACTTTATGTATTGGCAGAAGCTTATTATGATGAAAAATACTTAAAGGATGCAGCTTCTACTTGGATCAAGTGTACTGAACTTGGAAACAAAGGCGACTTTATCAGCGAAGGAGTATCTGATTACCTGGCTTATGCCCAGCTTGCTGAACTGTATAAACAAGAAGACAACCTGGCTGAAGCCTATAAATATATTTTAAAAGCAATTACCTCCAAAAGAAGTCATATGCCAGCTTTGAAAAAGTATTTTGAGATTGCCTATATATACGCATTTGCTGAAGACGACATCAAAAAAGACCTTGATATTTCCTATAAAATTACTCGTGTAGAAGAGTTGCAAAATTTACTGGATGTACTGTACACGATGAGACACTACTTGTTCAGTGGTTATCTGAAATCCTATAATATCTCTCCTGAAAAAAATGTGCTTGCTATATCTTACCAGTATAGTAAGCAATACGATTTGGCTAAGAATAGTTGGTACGAAGTTGAACATATTCCTGAAGAGAATACGATAGATATTCTTACTCTGGCGTTCCTTTTAAAAGATGAAAAATTAGTAAAAAGCCTGCAGAATGTTGGAGAAATCGGTCCAAGTGATATTCGCATATTACTTCAGCTGCTGCACAACGAAAGTATCCAGATGGAAGAACTATCTTCGTCTCTGGAAACTCTTATATTTCAATTGGTTAATAATTTGATCTATATGAAGGAGTTTGAAGCTTTTCAAACTGTATTGCAATTATTGATGGGCAAAGATTTTGAAGTGAAGTATCAGATAGGCAGTATGTTAAATGGACACGGATATTATGAAGCCGCTATTGATATTCTGGTACAAGCTTATCATTTGGATTCTGAAAATATTCAAATGATTGGATTATTGGGAGACATATGCTTACGAGCAGGTTATTTTGATGATGCCGAATATTTTTATACGAACCTCATTGAACGATCACCGGTCTATGCTTCCTATGAGCGTTATTATCGTCTGTATGAACGCAAAAAGGACGAGAGTCGGATGCAAGAGATCAAGCAATTTATTGCAGCTCATTATCCAATGGCAACATGGAGTCAGGAATAAGTTTTTAATTTAGCCCTAATAACGATCTATACTCCAAATGAAATGAGGGACTGAAATTGCCTACAAGCTGGTACCAAACGATTCCCAATATATTAAATCACATTATTATGGAAAACCCTGCTTCTATTCTGGATATTGGTATAGGGTTTGGCAAGTACGGATTTTTAAGTAGAGAAATGCTGGAATTGCCTTATGAAAGGTATCAAAAAGAACAGTGGACCGTTAGGATCGATGGGGTAGAAGCATTTGAAAGCTACAAAAATCCGATTCATGAATTTGTGTATAACGATATCTATTATGGAGATATCTTGGAGACTATCGATCAGTTGCCTTCTTATGATGTTATTTTATTAATCGATGTATTGGAGCATTTCACCAAAGAAGATGGAAAAAGACTGTTAGAAAAGTTGGTTAAGCATACCAATAAGGCGCTTATTGTTTCTACTCCTATTTTTCCGGCGGAGCAAGAAGAATATTTGGGAAATAAATATGAGGAACACAAAAGCAGATGGTCGATTACGGACTTGGTTGATTTTTCATTTACGTATGAAGAGTTTTTGATTGGCGGAAATGGGGCTCATATATTTAAATTTTATCCCAAAGTCGAGCAACAGCAGAAAAGTATAGATCAATTGCTGATCAGTAAAACGGGGATAATAAATGCAAATAAAAAATTAGTGGTTACTTTTGTTCTGCCTCATCATGTGCTCACAGGTGGTCTCAAAATGCTGCTTCAGCAAATGAAAGAGCTTCGCAAAAGAGGACATGTGGTACAGGCAGCTTTGAGAAGTGATGAAGGACCCGTATTACCATCCTGGCTGGATCTGTCTGTAGATAAACAAATACTTATCCCTTCAACGGAAAACTATCTTCCTTATTTGGCAGGATCGGACATTATCGTTGCTGGCTGGTTTGATCAACTTCATGAATTACAAAATGATGATATTCCGGTATTTTATTGGGAACAAGGACATGAATGGCTATTTGGTGATATTGTGTCGCAGTATGAGACAGAAGTGGTTCGGAATCATTTACAGCTTAATTATGAGCAAAATATTGTTTTGACAGCCGTTTCTCCGATTATTTCCAAACTTCTCGAATCAAATTATGGGAGAAAATGTATAGTTCTGCCCAACTTTATTGATACTCATTTTTATCACCCTGCTATAGACAAGGTTGAGGACGATGAGTTAACGATCTTGCTGGTTGGTGATCCTGGATTAAGATTCAAAGGATCTGATATTGCCTTGAATGCGTTGCATCTGGTAAGCCAGGCGGGCTATCCATTTAAAGTCCAGTGGGTTATGCCAACATTGCGCGATCTGGGAGAATGGTCTTTTGATATCGAGTATGTTATAAAACCTTCTCAAGAAGAATTGGCCCAGTTATACAGGGACGCAGATATCCACTTGTTTACTTCATGGTATGAAGGATTTGGAATGCCTCCTCTTGAAGCCATGGCTTCGGGAATACCGGTAGTAGCAACCAACTGCGGAGGAATCAGTGTATACGCCAAGCATGGAGAAAATGCATATTTGGTTGAACCGGGTGACTTTGAAGGATTGGCAGTAGGTCTCTTATACTTTATGAAAAATGCCGCTAAACGTCATGAATATGGACAAAAAGGAAGAAATACTGCGCTGATGTTTGAATACTCTACTGGCATACAATATCTCGAAGAGTGTCTCATCAAAACGGTTGAACATTATCAGAAGTAGAATTTATATTTATAAATTCAATTCTGCTCTAAATCTATTCTCCAAAATGACCGATATATACAATAAATAGATTAGCGAAAGGTGGAATATCATGAATATCCAGTTTTCCTTCTCCTCAAACAATACTTATACTGCTCCGTCTTCAGCTCCTGTCAATCAGGCTCCTTCCGATTCCAAAACAATCGAAGAACGTCTGGCGGCCACTACAAGTTTGAGTCAAATGCAGCAGCTTGAAAAACAAGGAGCGGTACTCCCAGTTGGTGAGGAAGAGTTGATGCGCCGATTGGATACTGCTTTTAAAACTCTTTCTGGACCGGAAACTACTCTTGAAGTAAGTATGCATAAGGATACACACAGCATTATGGTCAAGGTATTGAACAAGGAAACTGGTGAAATTATCAGAGAAGTTCCCAGAGAAAAGACATTGGATCTGGTAGCCAATATGATGAAAATAGCTGGTATTCTCGTAGACAAGAAAGTGTAATACCCGTTCATTATAGCCTCATGAAATAGCACACGAACGAGTTCAAAATAAATACTATGAAGGAGGCTATTATATGTCCTACATGACATCGGCTTCATCTGTTCTACGCGTAAGCGGAGGAGCATCAGGGATGGATACAGACAGTATTGTCAAGCAGCTCATGGCAGCTCAGCGTATCCCACTGGATAAACTCAATCAAAATAAACAAGTTCTTGAATGGAAACGTGAATCCTACCGGGAAGTAAACAGCAAATTGGTCGATTTTCGACAAAATAAATTATTTGAATTCAAGAAAAGTGAATCCTTGAATGCGCAAAAAGCAGTCGTCACTGGTAATACCAGCGCAATGACTGCTACAGCAAATGCAGACGCCAGCGGTATTCCGATGAGTGTCTCTGTTGATCAAATGGCAACCAAAGCAACAGCTACCGGCTCTGCGCTTACTGTCAGCGGCGCAAAAGCAACTACAGCAACAACTATTGGACAGTTAAGCGGAGGTACCAGCGATTACACAGTGAAAGTGAATGGAGAAGAACTCACTTTCAAATCTACAGATACCATTTCTTCGGTTATTTCCAAAGTGAACAGCAATAGTAAAGCAGGAGCGACAGCAACCTTTGATGAGATCACCGGAAAATTCTCGATCAGCTCCAAAGACTTTGGAAAGCCGCTTGCTTTGGATAATGGAACAAGTGGTGGCAGCTTCCTAGAACTGAGTAAAATTAAAGACAGTTACCCTTCCAGCGTAACCAACGCGGATACATCCAAGGCCCAGGTTGTAGTTAATGGAACCAGCTTGAATTTTACAGGGGACAAAGCCAAAGCAACTGTCAATAATACAAGCCTTACTTTTGATAGCAATGTTAATACTTTAAATGGTGTAACCATGAATTTCCTTAATGTATCCGGAGCAGCCGGAGCAACCAATATTACAACCCAGACGGATACTACCAAAGTCGTAGATACCGTAAAAGCATTCGTTACAGCATATAATGATTTGCTGAATACGATGAAAACCAAAACCGAAGAATCCAAATACAAAGATTTTGCACCATTGACATCGGAACAAAAGAAATCAATGAGCGAAGATGATATTACTGCATGGACAGCCAAAGCCAAAAGCGGAATGCTGAAAGGCGACGATATCCTCAAAACAGCTCTACAGGATATGCGCAATGTGATTACATCTGCTCTGGGCAGTGTACCGGGCGGAGTCAGTCTTCCTGATATGGGGATCACCACAGGCAGTTACAGCGAAGGTGGTAAGCTGTATCTGGATGAATCAAAGCTGAAAAAAGCAGTTGCCGACAATCCGCAGGGCGTTATTACTACTCTAAAAGGTACGGGTACAGACACGACGAGCGGAGTATTTAACAAGTTGTACAACAAGCTCGATGAAACGGTAACCAAGTTTTATGACAGAGCCGGTACATCCAAGCTGAGTACAGATGTAAATGCAGCTTTTAACACCAAGAGCATTATAGCCAAAGAACTTACAGACTACAATAGTCGCATCAATGCCTTAACAAGCCGCTTAAATGATGTGGAATCACGATATTACAAACAATTCAGTGCCATGGAAAGTGCACTGTCCAAGCTTAATTCCCAGTCGTCCAGTCTAGCAGGGTATCTACAATCTTAATTTATCGGATATATAGGAGGACGCAAAAATGATTTCTTCCCCATATGAAAAATATCGTCAAAATGCAGTACAAACTTCTCCAGGTCAGCTACTGATTATGCTATATGATGGAGCGATTCGCTTTACACTGGCTGCTATTGACGGAATCAACCAAAAAGACTACGAGAAATCCAATATTAATTTTGGAAAGGCTCAAGCGATCGTAAGTGAATTCCGTGCTAGTCTGGATCGTTCGTACGAGGTGGCTGAAAACCTAGATCGTTTGTATGAATATATGAATTACCTGCTGATTCAGGCGAATGTGAAAAAAGATGTAGCTTCTGCCGAAGAAGCACTGGGATACCTGAAAGATCTACGCGAGACATGGGTGGAAGCCAATAAATTAGCACCAGCAGCATTAAGTGAAGCCAAACATGGATAATCCAATTGCTGCCTTAACTAAGGTGACAGAAGAATTAAGTCAGAATATTTTTCAGTTGTCCTATGAAGAAATGGAATCTTTTGTACAGCAACGTGAAGCGCTGATTAACAGCACCAATGACTATTTTATGGAACATCCTGTGACTCCGGAAGATAAAGAGCAGATCGAGCATATATTGAGTTATGATGAAGCGATTAAGAGCCGTATGATGGAGCTGAAGAATGAGGCTGCCAAATGGCTTACTCAAAGAAACGCAGCCAAATCACAGCGAAGTGCATATGAAATGAATTACTCGGCAGACAGTATGCTAATGGATCGTAAAAAATAAAAAAGAACACCCTGGCTTGAAAGAGTCAGGGTGTTCTTTTTGTATAAACAATGAAGAAAAAGCTACTATAATAGAATCTTGTCTTCACTTTTATAATACCATTTATTAAATAATCGATAGGTTAAAGAATTATAAATCGACACTCAATTTATGTAATATAATTACAATAAAACCTTTTCTCTTCCAATTGACATTTTCCAACCAGAGATGGTATATTCAGAAATGTAAGCGAGATCTTACTTTATTTGATAACGAAGGGAATGTTATTGCATGCAAGGTAAAGTAAAATGGTTTAACGCAGAAAAAGGTTACGGCTTCATCGAGACAGACGAAGGCGGAGACGTATTTGTACACTTTTCCGCAATCCAGTCCGAAGGTTTCAAGACGCTTGAAGAAGGCCAATCCGTAGAGTTCGACATCGTCGAAGGCGCGCGTGGACCTCAAGCAGCTAACGTTATCAAATTATAATCATCCCCTGGCAGCTGCCGACCTTACATAGGTAATTCCGATGGTTACATTTGAACAATTAGCTAAGACTCCGGTATATGCCGGGGTCTTTTTCTGTATATACTTTTGGTCTAAGACACTCTGTTGTAACGATCTTCAATCAAGTAATAATTCTGCTTCCTAATACCCGTTTTGGTACGTATTCAATCTTGGTAAAACAGGTTAAAAAGAAAGCAGAACCATCTGTACCGACTGCCAATTGTCCTACAATATATGTATCCTGATGGATATCGCTAAATGCTCAATCGTATAGAAGATATCCAGACCATCGCACCAATATTCCGGCTTGTAACGAGCTTGAACAGACGCTGTAGCAGTCGGTCACTAATTTGTTATACATTGCAGCTTCTTTCCTTTAACGCTCCTTTTACTTGCCGCTAACATCTATGTTATAATTCTCTAAAGGAGGAATGCTCTATGAATTTTGCTATTCGAGGTCAGCACTTTGAAGTCACAGATGCTATTAAAGATTATGTGGACAAAAAGCTCAACAGACTTGAAAGATATTTCGATTCACCTCCCGTATCCGACGGTATGGTTACACTTAGCTCCAATCGCGGACGCTTTACCGTTGAGGTTACGATTCCTCTCCCCGGCCTGCTGTTACGCGCTGAGGATCGCAGTGAAGATATGTACGCTTCTATCGACTCGGTTGTCGACAAACTGGAGCGCCAGATCCGTAAGCACAAAACCAAGCTGAACCGGAAATTCCGTCAAAATGACGAAAATCTGAAAGCGTTCTTCGTAGAAGATCCAACAGCTGCTGCTCTGGCAGTAGACGAAGATGCAGACGTGGAAGTGGAAAGCGATGAGTTCGAAATCGTCCGTAACAAACGCTTCCTCCTGAAGCCGATGGACGTTGAAGAGGCCATTTTGCAAATGAATCTGATCGGACATACGTTCTTTGTATTCTCGAACATTAACAGTCAACAGGTTAACGTAGTCTATCGTCGTGACGACGGCAAATACGGCCTGATTGAACAAGAATAATATACACTTGTGTAATGGAGCCTCGTCCAGCCGGACGGGGCTTTTTGAATTCCCGATAATATCCGCTTGCCGCAAAATGGAACGCGGCAGGAAAGCCCTGAAAAAAGTGCAATCCGGCGTAAAGTGGAGTATACTATATAGAGTGCAAAAAGCTAACGAATCCTGTCCAATGCCTTGCAGTTCCGCGACTCGGCAAGCTGGTGAAATCAAGGGATTTCGTTGAATGCTGGCTTTTACTGCACACACACATAATGAAACATTTCTGCTTTTTATACGTATAAGTATACGCACTAGCATTTACAGTAATGAATATCATATGGATATCGTCAGGCGCGGGATATATTTATCCTGGGCCCTATTGAAATTTAGTGTGTTAAGCGTTTGGCATTTAAAACGCGATGTTCGATAAAAAGTGATTTTTGCGCAGCAAAATATCTTACAATCAGCGCCAGGCATTTTGGGCGCAATTTCCAATAAAATCATCCATACAAAGCAAAATATCCTGCTTCATCATTATATGATTTTGCTTCCGGAAATAGCTGATTTGTTGCGGCTTTTACCTGAAACTGGTACAATTTATTGCAACTGAGGTTATTGAATAATCCCCCGGAAGCGTCGTGTAATTTCCATTTATTCAATAATCCATCTCTGTTTAGCGCGAAAGGGGTTAACCATGCTAGGTATCGTTAAGAAAATCTTTGGTGACACAAATGAACGTGATGTTAAACGGATCATGAAGACGGTTGACATCATCAACAATATGGAACCGGAATTTGAAGCTCTTTCCCACGATGAACTTCAAGGGAAAACAGCAGAATTCCGTGAACGTCTGGAAAAAGGCGAGACGCTTGAACAGCTGCTTCCCGAAGCTTTTGCCACAGTGCGTGAAGCTGCGAAACGTCAGCTGGGTATGCGTCATTTTGACGTACAGATGATTGGCGGTATTGCTCTGCATGAAGGCAAAATATCCGAGATGAGAACAGGTGAAGGTAAAACGCTGGTAGGTACACTGCCTGTTTATCTGAACGCCCTCGAAGGCAAAGGCGCTCACGTGGTTACGGTCAATGACTATCTGGCCAAACGTGACAGCTTGCAAATGGGTCGTATCTACAACTATCTCGGCATGGAAGTCGGCGTAAACCTCAGCGGCATGAAGCATGAGGAAAAACAGGCTGCTTATGCTTGCGACATCACATACGGTACGAATAACGAATTCGGCTTTGACTACTTGCGTGACAATATGGTGCTGTACAAAGAACAGATGGTACAGCGTCCGCTGCACTTCTGTATAATTGACGAAGTCGATTCCATTCTGATCGACGAAGCTCGTACCCCGTTGATCATCTCCGGTCAGGCACAGAAATCGACAGAGCTGTACTTTGCAGCGGATCGTTTCGTGAAGAGCCTCAAAGCGGAAGATGACTACACAGTGGATATCAAAGTAAAATCCGTAGCCCTGACTGAAACAGGTGTTGAAAAGGCCGAGAACTTCTTTGGTCTGGAGAACCTGTACGATAACGGCAATGTAACCATCAACCACCATGTAGTGCAGGCGCTCAAAGCGAATGCCATTATGCATCGTGACGTGGATTATGTTGTAGCTGACGGTGAAGTTCTGATCGTTGATGAATTCACTGGCCGTCTGATGGCGGGTCGTCGTTATAGTGATGGTCTTCACCAGGCGATTGAAGCAAAAGAAAACCTCGATGTACAAAACGAAAGCATGACGCTGGCAACGATTACGTTCCAGAACTACTTCCGTATGTACAAAAAGCTGGCAGGTATGACCGGTACAGCCAAAACCGAGGAAGAAGAGTTCAAAAAAATCTATGGTCTGGAAGTACTGCAGGTTCCTACTAACCGTATTAACCAGCGTAAAGATGCTCCGGACGTTGTATACAAGAGCGTGCAAAGCAAATTCCGCGCAGTAGTAGACGAAATCGTGGTTCGCCACGAGAAAAACCAGCCGGTACTGGTGGGTACTGTCTCTATCGAGAACTCGGAGCTGCTGTCCGAAATGCTGAAACGCAAAGGGATCAAGCACCAGGTACTGAATGCAAAATACCATGCGGAAGAAGCGGAAATCATCTCCCGTGCCGGTCAACCAGGTACAGTAACAATCGCTACCAATATGGCCGGACGCGGTACGGATATTATTCTGGGTGAAGGCGTTGCGGAAGTAGGCGGTCTGCACATTATCGGTACAGAGCGTCATGAATCCCGCCGGATCGATAACCAGCTGCGTGGTCGTGCCGGACGTCAGGGTGACCCGGGTTCTACCCAGTTCTACCTGTCGCTGGGCGATGAGCTTATGAAGCGTTTTGGTGCGGATAACGTTATGAACATGATGGAGAAACTGGGCTTTGAAGAAGACCAGCCGATCGAGAGCCGCATGATTACACGTGCCGTGGAATCTGCACAGCGCCGCGTCGAAGGCAGTAACTTTGATATGCGTAAAATCGTCCTGCAATATGATGATGTAATGAACAAACAGCGTGAGATCATCTACAAGCAGCGTCGTGAGGTTCTGGAATCGGACAACATCCGTGAGGTTGTTCTGCAGATGATCAAGCCTTGTATCGAGCGCGTGGTTGAGGTTCACTGTAACGATGATATTCCGGAAAACTGGGAGCTGCAGGAAGTCGCTGATTATGTAAACAACAACTTCCTGCTGGAAAATGCAATCAGTGAAGCCGAACTGCATGAGCAAGAAAAAGAAGAGATGGTCAACTATCTCTTCGAACGTGTAGAACTGCGTTACCTGCAGCGTGAAAAAGAAATCGGGGAAGAAACGATCCGCGAGTTCGAGAAAGTGGTTGTTCTGCGTGCGGTTGACCGTAAGTGGATGGACCATATCGATGCGATGGAACAACTTCGCCAGGGTATCCACCTTCGTGCATACGGCGGTACGGATCCGCTGCGTGAATACCAGTTTGAAGGATTTGAGATGTTCAATCAGATGGTGGCTGACATCCAGGAAGAAGTTGCCGGCTATGTGATGAGAGCTCAAATTCAGACACAGCAGGAACGTCAGGCTGTAGTAGATACAAGCCAAGTTAGCACCAATAGCTCGGAATCGGCAGAAAAGCGTCCTTCTCGTGAAGAACGCCGCCGCAGACGTAAATAATTCAGGTAATCGAACCAGGCTGTACAAGATACCGGAAGACACTCACCATTATCGTGGGTGTCTTTTCTCGGATAAAGGAATCGTATACTAACGAAGAGGTGAATGTTCATGATCGAACCGAATGTAAAGCATGATCTGCGTGAAATGGCTCAAAAATTATCCAACCTTAGGGGGTCTCTTTGACTTAGATCTCAAAAATGAAATGATCGAGAACTTTGAGGTGAAAATGTCAGCTCCGGACTTCTGGGATGACAATGAATCGGCTCAAGCGGTCATTGCAGAGATGAATGCAGTCAAAGGATCGGTAGACCAGTACAACAAGCTGCAGCAGGAATATGATGATATCAGCCTGATGGTTGAACTGGCAGACGAAGAAAATGACGAAGATCTGGCGAAGGAAGTCACTTCCGGCGTACAGGCTCTGGTCAAAAAGCTGGAAGAATTTGAACTGCAGCTGCTGCTCAATGAGCCGTATGACAAGCTGAACGCTATTCTGGAGCTGCATCCAGGTGCAGGCGGTACAGAATCCCAGGACTGGGGCTCCATGCTGCTGCGTATGTACACACGCTGGGCAGAGAAGAGTGGATTCAAAGTAGAAGTAATGGATTATCTGCCGGGCGACGAAGCCGGAATCAAAAGCGTTACCCTGCTGATCAAAGGCTATAATGCCTACGGTTATCTGAAAGCAGAAAAAGGAGTACACCGTCTGGTGCGTATTTCTCCATTTGATTCTTCAGGCCGCCGTCATACGTCATTCGTATCCTGTGATGTTGTACCGGAGATTACCAATGATGCCGAGATCGAGATCCGTACGGAAGATCTCAAAGTGGATACGTATCGTGCCAGCGGCGCCGGTGGTCAGCATATCAATACGACTGACTCCGCTGTCCGGATTACGCATTTACCATCCGGCGTTGTCGTGAGCTGTCAGACCGAACGCTCCCAGATCAAAAACCGTGAGCGGGCGATGACGATGCTGCGTTCCAAATTGTATGAGCGCAAAATCGAAGAGGAACGCAAGCAGCTGGATGAAATCCGCGGCGAGCAATCCGAGATTGCCTGGGGCAGCCAGATTCGCTCCTACGTATTCCACCCGTACAGCATGGTCAAAGACCATCGTACCCAGGTAGAGACCGGGAATATCGGAGCTGTTATGGACGGGGATCTGGATCCATTTATTGATGGATATCTTCGCAGCCAGCTGAAGATCGAAGTCGATCAGTAAAAGAATAAATGTAGTGCAAATGGATTGATAATCGAGAGCGACCTTCATTTTTATAGATGAAGGTCGCTTTTTTTAGTTTGCAGAATATGCGGACGGACCACATAATAAGGCAGTTACACAGTTACACAGTTACACAGTTACACAGTTACACAGTTACACAGTTACACAGTTACACAGTTACACAGTTACACAGTTACACAGTTACACAGTTACACAGTTACACAGGGAGGGACTAATTATAATATAGCTGCGTAACTATTCAGTTATTCAGCCTGAAGTTGCGTAGCTGCGTTGGCTCGCTCCCGGATTAAAGTATCACCTATTTGCCGTATGTTCTTTCAGAAATAAGCAATATGCACTACAATAAAACACGCGACAGATAGGTGTCTTCAATAGGAGAGGCGATCTGTAAGGGTTGTTCGGCAACTGATGCAAATTTTATGGGGTATAGGTGAATGAATATATGATGACAACATCTTCTCAGTCTAATGCACGCAGGCGGAAGCCGCCAATGATTCCACTGACAGGGCCGCTGCGTAACAGCTGGGATGCGGCACTGATCGTAATTGGGGCATGTATTATGGCATTGGCATTTAATCTGTTTTTGCTGCCTAACCATATCGCTTCGGGCGGGGTAGCAGGGATCTCCATTATTGCTTCGGAGGTTATGGGGATTGAACCGGCATATACACAGTGGGTCTTTAATATTCCGCTGTTTGTGGCAGGGTATCTGCTGCTGGGGCATCAGGCGAGCATACGGTCATTGCTGGGTACAATTGTACTGCCCATGTTTATTTATTTGACGCGTGATTTGCCGGCGCCTACCACCAATCCACTGCTGGGTGCACTGTATGGCGGGATCGGTGTAGGTATTGGTCTGGGCATTGTATTCCGCGGCCGGGGATCGACAGGCGGAATGGCGATTCTGGCGCAGATTATACACAAGCTGACCGGATTTAGCATGTCTTTCTGTGTCATTTTGACAGATGGTACCGTTATTCTGCTGGCAGGGCTACTGCTCAAGCCGGAACAGGCGCTGTATGCGCTGATCGGTCTATTTGTAACGAGTAAAATGATTGATGCGGTGGAGCTGGGATTCAGTAACTCCAAAGTGGCTTATATCATCTCTGATGAGATTGAACCGATGCGTCTGGCGATTCTGAATGACCTGGATCGTGGACTCACCAAGTTGAATGCTCAGGGTGGATATACAGGCGACGACCGAACGGTATTCATGGTTGTTGTCGGGCAAAATGAAGCCAGCCGGTTGAAAACTATTGTACGAGCAGTCGATCCGGATGCATTTGTCATTATTAGCAATGCGCATGAAGTACTGGGTAAAGGATTCAAGTTGCCTGGATGATCCTGCATAATATGTGGTGATCATTGATAGACAAGAATAAACGGTCCAGAAGAGTATGATGTACAGTGCAGGTTACAATGAACAGGACAAATGAAATACAGGCTGAAAAGCAGTTATTTCAACGAAATACAAATAAAGATTCCATGATTGTGGCAGCGATGTAAGATGATTAGCTGTTGGAATGAAAATAAAGCGTACAGACCGGTCGTGCATAATCGGTTTGTACGCTTTTTCAATATATTTCGTGCAGAATAAGTAAAGTGAAAGAATCAACCATAGTTATATACATAATAGGATGAATATAAGATCTACATGATGCAGAATTTTGGGATGATCGACTGCTATATTTAATCGAGCCGAATAGAATCTCTCCGTGAGTTATGATGTTCTCTGGCCGGGATAAACGATATCTGTATCTTGTATTCATTGAGATGAACAGAAAGCTCATAATTGCCGGGAGGCAGCGTGATAATTTGTCCGGATACAAAAGTCGGATCATCCGGCTGCAAATTTCCTCCAGTGATATCTTCCCCGGCACCGATAAATATTTGTCCGGATGGAACATGTAGATGACAGCGCACCTGTGTATCTGCTAGATGCGGAACAAGCTGAACGTCATAGGTACCGTCTGCAGGTAGATGACATACAATTATATTCCCCTGATTTAGTTCGCCGAGTTCGTCTTCCGGGATCGTCCACCAGTCGGGTGTATCCGTGATCCGGTGGTGAATCGCCTGCATATCGAATATTGCCAGAGCTGCTGTATCGGTTGAAAAAGAAAAAGAGGTATTTGTATCCGGTCTTTCGAATGTATTCATAAGGAACTCCTTCCACGATATGGATTGGATAATAATCAGGATCGAAATGAATTAAATAACAGTATGAATTGAATAAATCCATGAACATAAAGTGTTGATAAGTGACAGACAAAATGTAAAAAAGTATTCGACTGATGTTGAAGCGATGAATAAAGCAGCATTTATCTTTTATCTAAAGAATAATGTTCTACATGGGTAACAGTGAGCGATCTAAAGTAAGAAGGTAACATAATCTGTATAGTACTTCTGCTATTTTATCTGCTAGAGGTACTTATATGCAATGAAGGTTGTATTTATATTACATCGGATGTATAATAATACACATCTTATATTCGGAAATGCAAAGGCCAGGAAGATGGCGAACAGGGGGAAACAAGAGTGAATCCAGTTAAAACAAGAGTAGCTATTGTAGGTTCCACCGGTTACGGCGGGGTGGAGCTGATTCGTTTTTTGCATCAACATCCGGAAGTGGAGATTACTTCGGTCATATCGGCTTCAAGCAGCGGCAAGCCGATGTCGGCGCAGTTTCCTCATTTGATCGGTGTTATGGATATGGAGCTGGATGGAGTAGATGCAGCGAAGACCGCGCAAAAGGCGGATATTGTATTCCTGGCAACACCATCGGGCGTGAGCAGCAAGCTGGTTCCTCAGTATCTGGAAGCAGGCTTGAAGGTGATCGATCTGTCCGGCGATTATCGGATCAAAGACAGCAGCACCTACGAAGAGTGGTACAAACACGATGCACCGGATGCAGCTTCCCTGGAAGAAGCGGTATATGGATTGTGTGAGCTCAAAGGAAATGACGTACAGGGGAAACGCCTGATTTCCAATCCGGGCTGCTACCCAACGGCAACACTGCTGGGACTGCTGCCGGGTGTGGAAGCAGGATGGCTGGCGACGGACAGCATTATTATTGATGCCAAATCGGGAGTATCCGGTGCTGGACGCGGTACCAGCCTGACATCGCATTATGCAGAGATGAATGAGAATTTCAAAGCCTACAAAGTCAACAAGCATCAACATATCCCCGAGATTGAACAGGTACTGGGCGCCGCAGCCGGCAAGCCGGTAACGGTCACTTTTACCACCCATCTCGTACCGATGACACGGGGCATTATGAGCACCATGTATGGATCGACAGCAGGCAATCATTCCGAAGAAGAATGGATAGAGCTGTATCGTGAATATTACCGGGATCGTCCTTTTGTACGAATCCGTAAGCAGGGACAGTGGCCTTCAACCAAAGAAGTAGCAGGTTCCAACTATTGCGATATCGGCTTTGCACTGGATGCACGTACCGGTCGAATCACCATTATTGCGGTTATCGACAATCTGGTCAAAGGAGCAGCCGGTCAGGCGATTCAAAATATGAACCGTATGATGGGCTGGGCAGAACATACCGGATTGAACATGCTTCCGGTCTATCCGTAACCTTTTACCATCTGTCCAATCTGTTGACGTTTTGCAATATGCATATTCACTGCATGACAATATACAGCATATATAGTGCCTACGGGAAAGCGAGAGGAGTTATCATGTCACAATCATTGTTTGAGCCGGTTCCAAGCGGAACGATTGTTACTCCGCAGGGATTTCAGGCAGCAGGGCTGCATTGCGGACTAAAAAAAACAGAGCGTAATGATCTGGGTGTGATTGTATGCAGTGTACCGGCAGCAGCGGCTGCGGTGTATACGACCAATCTGTTCCAGGCAGCGCCGCTTCAGGTTACTCGTCAGAGTCTGGTCAATGGAACGCTGCGCGCCGTAGTGGTGAATAGCGGCAATGCCAACGCCTGTACCGGACAGCAGGGCGAGCAGGATGCCTATACGATGCGTGCACAGACCGCAAGCCAGCTCGGACTGGCGGAAGATGAGGTGGCGGTAGCTTCGACCGGCGTTATTGGTGAACTGCTAAAAATGGACTGCGTCACTGCAGGTATTGCGCAGCTGCCAGTGGCAATCGGCAATCAGCCGGAACATGCAGAGGAATTCTGTCAGGCGATTCTGACAACCGATCTGGTCAAAAAGGAAATATGCGTCGCTGTACAGGTGAACGGTCAACAGGTACATATTGCAGGAGCGGCCAAGGGATCGGGTATGATTCATCCGAATATGGCCACTATGCTGGCATTTATGACAACCGACGCGGTGATCTCGGGAGAGCATCTGCAGCAGCTGCTGCGGGAGACAACCGATCAGACATTTAACATGATTACGGTAGATGGTGATACCAGTACCAATGACATGCTGGTAGCGATGGCAAGTGGACTGGCCGAGCATGAGGCATTGACGCCGGGGCATCCGGATTGGAAAGCTTTTGCAGCAGGATTCCGGCATGTATGCGAACATCTGGCCAAATCGATAGCAAGAGATGGCGAAGGCGCGACCAAGCTGGTGGAAGTGGTTGTAAACGGCGCTATCAGTGATCTGTCTGCGCGTGCGATTGCCAAAACCGTGATTGGATCCAGCCTGGTCAAATCCGCGATGTTCGGAGCAGACGCCAACTGGGGACGGATCATTGCAGCTGTCGGTCGCGCCGGTGAACCGGTAAACGTGGATACAGTAAACATTCGCCTCGGCGATATCGTAGTACTGACCGGCTCCAGACCGGTACCATTTGATGAAGAAGCGGCACTGAAGTATCTACAGGGCGATACCGTACAAATCGTCGTGGATCTGCATTATGGCGAAGGACAGGCGCTCGCATGGGGCTGTGATCTGACATATGATTACGTCCGCATCAATGCAGCCTACCGCACTTAACTAGAACAGGGGGACTTCATTATGACTGAAATTGCAGCCGATCGTACCTTTGTGATGAAGTGCGGTGGAAGTACGCTGGCGGCCCTGCCCGCCTCCTTTTTTGAAGACCTGAAACATATTCAGGAATCGGGGATTACGCCTGTCATCGTACACGGGGGCGGCCCTGCCATATCGGATAATCTGACCCGGCTGGGCATTGAAACCGAATTTGTCGGCGGACTGCGCAAGACGACCGAGCAGGTGCTGGATGTGGTGGAAATGGTACTGTCCGGCAGCATCAACAAGCAGATTGTCCGCCGCATTCAAGGCAGTCATGCTAAAGCAATCGGGATATCGGGTGTAGATGGCGGACTGATTCAGGCACGACCGGTAAGCAACTCGGCAGAAGTCGGTCTGGTCGGCGACGTCACTTATGTAGAAGCCTCGATTATTCGTGCGATTGTCCAGCTGGGTTATATTCCGGTTATTGCACCGGTCGGCGCCGATGCTGTTGGACAGCGATATAATATCAATGCCGATACGGCAGCCGGAGCGGTCGCTTCGCATCTGGGTGTACCGCGAATGATCGTCGTCACCGATGTGCCGGGAATTATGCGCACGGTAGACGGCGAGAAACAGGTATTGCCGCGTGTAACGATCAGCGAGATCGACGAGATGATTGCTACCGGTGAAATCTATGGCGGCATGATCCCCAAGGTGAAAGCAGCCATTGCCTGTATCCAGGGAGACGTACAACAGGTCATTATTGTGGATGGCAGTGAACCGCAGATACTGAGTCGTGTACTTCGCGGCGATGCCGTAGGTACCCGTATCGTTCGTAATGAATCGATAATCAGCCAATGATTCCTAGAGCACAAAATCTGTATTAACTAAGATGTCTTTCAGTAAAAACAAGATTTCTACAGCACCAACTACCAATTCAGAGGAGCGTGACCCGTATGGCTAATCTGGCAAATAACCAGCAGCAATCACAACCGAACAAGGAAAGTGCATTATTCCCGACGTATGCACGATACCCGCTTGCTTTTGCAAAAGGACAAGGCAGCTACCTGTGGGATGTGAATGGCAAAAAGTATCTGGACTTTATGTGCGGACTGGCTGTAACCAATCTGGGTCATGCTCCGGCAGCAGTAGCCGACAAGCTCAAGCAGCAGCTCGACGAGCTGTGGCATACCTCGAATTTGTTCCAGATCCCGAATCAGGAAAAAGCAGCGCAGCTGCTGACTTCCATGACTTCCGGCGATGCCGTATTTTTTTGCAACAGCGGGGCCGAAGCCAATGAAGCAGCGATCAAGCTGGCACGCAAGTATCAGCAAAAGGTAAAGGGCGCAGATCGCTACGAAATTATTACCTTTACCCAATCATTCCATGGACGTACGCTGGCTACTCTGACAGCGACTGGACAGGACAAGGTCAAAGAAGGATTCCATCCTCTGCCGGCCGGTTTCGTTACGGTAGCGCTGAATGATCTGGAAGCACTCCAGTCAGCGATTGGACCGCATACGGCAGCAGTGATGCTGGAGATGATCCAGGCGGAAGGCGGCGTGTATCCGGCTGAAACGGAATATGTACAGGCAGTAGCAGAGCTGTGCAAGCAGCATGGACTGCTGCTCATTATCGATGAGATTCAGACGGGTATGGGGCGGACAGGGAAACTGCTCTCTTTTGAACATTACGGCATTGAGCCGGATATTTTCACACTGGCCAAGGGACTGGCGAGCGGATTCCCGGTCGGCGCGATGGTCGGCAAAGATTATCTCAAAGAAGCCTTTACAGCAGGCAGTCATGGCTCTACCTTTGGTGGTACACCACTGGCAACTGCAGCAGTGATTGCAACGCTGGAGACGATGCAGGAACAAAACGTGATCGAGCATGCCGCCCAGATGGGCGACTATCTGATGCAGCAGCTGCATGACAAGCTGTCGGGTCATTCTTTTGTCAAAGAAATTCGCGGCAAGGGTCTGATGATCGGGATGGAATGTGCAGCACCGGTGAACGAATTGATTATGGCCGGACAGGAAAAAGGGCTGCTGTTCGTCAATGCAGGACCTAACGTAATTCGTCTGCTGCCGAATCTGCTGATCACCGAGCAGGAAATTGATCAGGCAGTCCAGATCTTGAGTGAGATTATTCATGAATATGCTCCGGTAGTCAGTGCTTCCGGACCGAGCGGCGTATAGATAGCAGGACAGGCGACCATATCCGACAAGGGGGAAAACAGTATGGCAGATGCAGCACAGCAGAATCAACTGGAACTCAGTCATTTCAAAGGCAAGGATTTTGTGGAACTCAGCGATTATACAGCGGAAGAAATCAACTTTCTGATCGAACTGGCGATTGAGCTGAAGCGTAAGCAAAAAGCAGGAGAAGTCTACCGTCCGCTGGAAGGTAAAACAGTAGGTCTGATTTTTGAAAAGTCCTCGACACGTACACGGGTTTCTTTTGAAGTGGGAACCTATCAGCTGGGTGGACATGCCCTGTTCCTCAGCAAAAACGATATCCAGATGGGACGCGGCGAGACGATTGCCGATACAGCACGCGTCATGTCACGTTATCTGGATGGCATCATGATCCGTACATTCGGTCATGAAAATGTAACCGAACTGGCGAAATATGCAGACATCCCGGTGATTAACGGGCTGAGCGATCTGGGACACCCTTGTCAGGTGCTGGCAGACTTCCAGACGATCGTGGAGCAGAAGGGCAAGCTGAAAGGGCTCAAATTAGCCTACATCGGCGATGGCAACAATATGGCGCATTCCCTGATGATTGGCGGCGCACGGGTCGGCCTGGACGTGTATGTAGCGAGCCCGGAAGGGTATGAGCCTGATCCTGCTGTGATCAAGCAGTGCGAGCAGCTGGCAGCCGAGAGCGGAGCGACGGTCAAAGTCGTACGCGATCCGCAGGAAGCAGTGCAGGATGCAGATGTGATTTATACCGATGTATGGGCCAGCATGGGCTTTGAGGAAGAGCAGAAGATCCGTGAGCAGGCATTTGCCGACTATCAGGTAAATGAAGCACTCGTTAGCCATGCCAAGCCGGATTATATATTCCTGCACTGTCTGCCGGCCCACCGCGGCGAAGAAGTAAGCGCAGGTGTGATTGATGGACCGAACAGTGTTATTTTCGATGAAGCAGAGAATCGTCTGCATGCACAGAAAGCTATCATGGCTGCGCTGATCGGTTAAGATCTGCAGAAATAGCAAAATAACAAGCGATCTATTGGGATAGTGCATGACAGATATACAAGAAAGCCGAACCTATCAGCCATTGCTATTCTACAGAGTGTAGCTACGATCCATAGAAGCCCCATGAAATAAAGAGTATGACCAAAAGCAGCAACCAATACAAAGCGAATCAGTAACTGGAGGAACCTACTTATGGCTAAAGATAAAATTGTACTCGCCTATTCCGGCGGTCTGGATACATCGATCATTCTGAAGTGGCTCAAAGAAACGTATGACGCCGAAATTATTACCTTTACTGCCGATATCGGACAAGCGGACGAACTGGACGGTCTGGAAGAAAAAGCACTTGCTACCGGCGCCTCCAAAGTCTATATCGATGATCTGCGTGCTGAATTTGCCGAAGATTTCATTTATCCCATGTTCCAGGCAGGCGCACTATATGAAGGACAATATCTGCTCGGCACGAGTATTGCGCGTCCGTTGATCGCCAAGCGTATGGTCGAGATCGCCCGTGCCGAGGGAGCAATCGCTATTGCTCACGGCGCGACGGGTAAAGGAAACGACCAGGTACGCTTCGAATTGAATGCTGCTGCACTCGCACCGGAGATTCAGGTAATCGCTCCATGGCGTCTGGAGAAATTCCGTGAGGACTTCCCGGGACGTGCCGAGATGATCGCTTATGCGGAGTCCCACGGTATTCCGGTAACGGCATCGGCTGCCAAGCCATACTCTACCGACCGTAACCTGCTGCATATCAGCTATGAGAGCGGCGTACTGGAAGATCCGGACTTTGACGCAAGTGCAGAGAGCAACAAAGATATGTTCGTACTCAGCGTATCGCCGGAGGATGCACCGGATCAGCCGGAAATGCTGGAACTGCAATTTGAAAAAGGAAACTGTATCGCTCTGAACGGTCAATCCATGACACCGCTGGAAGTGATGGAGAAGCTCAATGAGCTGGGCGGCAAGCATGGTATCGGCCGCGTCGATATGGTCGAGAATCGCTTTGTCGGTATGAAGAGCCGCGGCGTATACGAGACACCGGGCGGCACGATCCTGTTCACCGCTCACCGCAAAATGGAGTCCCTGACGATGGACCGCGAAGTAATGAGTCTGCGCGACTCGCTGATTACCCGTTATGCGAATCTGGTCTACAATGGATTCTGGTTCGCACCGGAGCGCCTGGCACTTCAGGCACTGGTAACCGAGAGCCAGAAGAACATCACCGGTACCGTCAAAGTCAAACTGTACAAAGGCAATATCATCGCGGCAGGACTGAGCAGTCCGGTCAGCCTGTACAACCCGGATATCGCTACAATGGAAGCCGATCCGACCAATGCCTATGATCAGGGCGATGCGGCAGGATTTATCCAGCTGAACGCACTGCGTCTCAAGGTAAATGCAGGTGTACAGCAGGCAGCAGCACAAGCCAAACAGGGAGTGTGACCAACAGCATGAGCAAACTATGGGGCGGACGTTTTACCAAACAAACCAACCATCTGGTGGAGGAATATACAGCCTCTATCCATTTCGATAAAGCACTTGCAGAAGAAGATATCCAGGGCAGTCTCGCTCATGTCACCATGCTGGGCAAATGCGGCATCGTACCTGCAGAAGATGTAGAGACGATCAAAGCCGGTCTGAATAAAGTATTATCCAAGATCCAGGCGGGTGAAGTACAATTCTCCGTCTCGGATGAAGATATCCATATGAATATTGAAAAGCATCTGATCGAGGAAGTCGGCGCTGTCGGCGGCAAGCTGCATACCGGACGTAGCCGTAACGATCAGGTCGCGACCGATATGCATCTGTATCTGCGCAAGCGGGTCGTCGAGCTGATCGGGCTGCTGCATGCACTGCAGGAATCCCTGATTACCCAGGCCAAAAGCAATATGGACACCATCGTGCCGGGCTATACGCATCTGCAGCGTGCCCAGCCGATCCTGTTCCCTCATCATCTGATGGCATATGTATCCATGTTCGAACGGGATATTGACCGTCTCAAGGACAGCTACAAGCGTATTAACGTACTGCCGCTCGGAGCAGGTGCGCTCGCAGGGACGACCTTCCCGATCGATCGTCATTTCGTAGCCGAACAGCTCGGATTCGATGCTGTGTATGAAAACAGTCTGGATGCGGTCAGCGATCGCGACTTTATCGTCGAGTTCCTGTCCGGTGCCTCGCTGATCATGACGCATTTGTCCCGTTTGAGCGAAGAGTTGGTGCTGTGGAGCAGTACCGAGTTCAACTTTGTCGAATTGGATGATGCATTCTGCACGGGCAGCAGCATTATGCCACAGAAGAAAAATCCGGATGTTGCCGAGCTGGTACGCGGCAAAACCGGACGGGTATATGGCAATCTGATCGGTCTGCTGACCGTACTCAAATCCCTGCCGCTTGCTTACAACAAAGATATGCAGGAAGACAAAGAAGGCATGTTCGATACGGTAGCGACGCTGGAAGGCGCCCTGCAGCTGTTCGCACCGATGATCGCGACGATGAAGGTCAATACCGGCCGGATGCGCGAAGCGGTCAACAAGGACTTTTCCAATGCGACCGATATTGCGGATTTCCTCGTGGGTAAAGGTCTGCCTTTCCGTCAGGCGCATGAAGTTATCGGTAAAACGGTGCTGTATTGCATCCAGGAAGGCAAGTATCTGCTTGATCTGACACTGGACGAGTTCCAGAACTTCTCTCCGCTGTTTGACGATACGATCTATCAGGTACTGCAGCCGGAGACGGTCGTGAATGCCCGTAACGTATATGGCGGTACAGCAACCGTACAGGTGGAGCAGGCTATCGAACGTGCTGGAGGCAAACTACAGCATACAGTACAGTGGCTGGAGCAGCATACCTGATCGCATACTGGACGGGTATCGATAGATGGCTGAATCGGCCGGAAAATAATGGCGTTTGTATAGAAATGAAAATAGGATGGATCAGGCAGGAAAGCAAATGTGTATCCTGTCAGGTCCATCCTAAATAGTACATTTGAGAAGCAGCAGTCTGTATAAGACTGCTGCTTTTTGGCTTACAGATCATCTTGTGCCGATAGAAGCAGGAAACCGATTATATGCAAAAAGTCATATTGAACAGCCAAATAATAAGAACGTTATATGACTTCTCTGAGGAATAATAACAGTCCGGATGCTAATTATATTGATTATACAGACCCTAATAGAACCAAACTGGGCAAGCAGTCAGCTATATCATTACTATAATTAACGGGAAGAAGAAAGAAAAAGAACGCCCCTAAAACAAAATCCAGCTCCAGCAAAATAATGTAATGAAAAGAAACAATAATGAAAGCATATCCGTACAGGAAATGTAACGCTCTCCAAATGATAGATCGTGATCCACGAATTTTATCTGTGATATCTGTTACAGTAACAGTGTATACATTTTCAAATAACTGTAACAAGAAAAAACAGGAAATTGTATTGCGTATTCGTCAAAAACAGCTACAATGAAGTTGTAAATGTTAACGTTAACAATTTGAATTCAGACAGACGATCATGTGAAGTACCAGCATACATTGCGAAGGGAATGACGAACATGGCTAAAACGTTTTTGGATGAGAATTTTTTGTTAAACAGTGAAACTGCGATTCAACTGTATCATGGTACAGCCAAAGAAATGCCTATTATTGACTATCATTGCCATCTAAGCCCACAGGAGATTTTTGAAAATAAAACGTTCAAAAATATAACCGAAGCCTGGCTATACGGCGATCACTACAAATGGCGGGTCATGCGCGCCAATGGGATTGAGGAACGCTATATTACCGGAGAAGCCGAAGATTATGACAAATTTCTGGCCTGGGCACGTACAGTACCGCAGCTGATCGGCAACCCGCTGTATCACTGGACCCATCTGGAATTGCAGCGTTTCTTTGGCGTATATGAACTGCTGAATGAACACTCTGCTCCGGCGATCTGGGAAAAGGTGAACAAACAGCTGCAGGGACCGGGCTTTGGCGCACGTGATCTGATCACCAAATCCAAAGTGACTGTCGTGTGCACTACAGATGATCCTGTCGATTCGCTGGAGTACCACGCTCAAATTCGCGAAATCAGCGGATTCGAGACAGCTGTGCTGCCAAGCTTCCGTCCGGATAAGGCACTGGAAGTCAACCGCGCGACTTTCAAGCCATGGCTGGAGAAACTGAGCGTAGTACATGGTTCCGACATACGCAGCTATGATGAATTCCTCGCTGCTCTGGAGAAAAGAGTACGCTTCTTCCATGAAGCCGGCGGACGCGTCTCTGACCATGCGATCGACAAAGTCATGTACGCGGATACGACAAAAGAAGAAGCTAGCGAGATTTTCACCCGACTGCTGGAACAGGGACAGGTCAGTCCGGAAGAAGAAGCCAAGCATAAGAGCTATACGCTGGTCTTCCTGAGCAGCCTGTATGCGGAATTGGGCTGGGCGATGCAGCTGCATATTCATGCCTTGCGCAACAACAATTCAGTTGCTTTTGCCAAGTTGGGACCGGATACCGGATATGATTCTATCAATGACGGGGTAATTGCCCAGCCGCTTGTCTCCCTGCTGGATGCGATGGAGAATGCCGGCGGATTGCCGAAAACAATTCTGTATTCCCTGAATCCGAATGATTATCACGTACTGGCTAGTGCAGCAGGCAGCTTCCAGGGTGGAGGCATTCCAGGCAAAATCCAGTTCGGTACTTCATGGTGGTACAACGATCATCGTGATGGCATCCGCGAGCAGATGCGCATTCTCGGTAACCTGGGTGTACTGTCCCGCTTTGTCGGTATGCTGACCGATTCCCGCAGCTTCCTGTCGTATACCCGGCATGAATATTTCCGTCGTCTGCTGTGCGATCTGCTGGGCAGCTGGGTGGAGAGCGGCGAAGCGCCGAATGATCCACAGCTGCTGAGCAGCCTGGTAGAGGGAATCTGTTACAACAATGCCGAGCAGTATTTCAACTTTCCTGCAGTAGTCAGCAGCCGCTCTTAATTTAGAAAGCCGGACATTTCTTGCCGGATGCCAGCATATCCGCTGGTATCCGGGCAGAATCCGGTACGTCTTATTTAATAATGTGAAATATTTCACTAAATCAATTGAAGGAAGTGTTACAGATGGGAGCAACAGCATTAAAGCCTGTACATGTCGAGGAACAGGCAGCGACAACGAAGATCAGCCTCAAGGAAAAAATATCCTATGGCATGGGCGACTTTGGAAACGGATTCATGTTCGACCTGGGGCAGCTGTATTTGTTGAAATTCTTCACAGACGTTGCTGGCATACCGGCGATTGCAGCCGGTGGTATCTTTGCAGCGAGCAAACTGTTTGCGGCATTCTGTGACCCGATTGTCGGCTCCAGTATTGATTATCGCAAAAATATCGGACCTCGCGGCAAATTCAGACCTTATCTGATTATGGGCAGTATCGCGCTGGCGATTCTGACGATCCTGACCTTTATTTCGCCTAATCTGTCGACCTCTGGCAAGCTGATCTATGCGTATGCTTCCTATATGATCTGGGGCATCGGCTATTCCTTTGTCAATATTCCTTATGGTTCACTCGGAGCAGCGATTACGCAGGATACAGTGGAACGAGCCTCGCTGTCTTCTTTCCGACAGGCCGGTTCGCTGGGAGCATTGTTCGTAACGAGTGTTATCGTTATGCCGATTATCGTGCATTTTGCCAATCCCAAAGTCGGCTATCCTGTCGTCATGGGGATTATGTCGCTGATTGGGGTAATCGCTTTCTTCTTCTGTTATAAAGGAACCCGTGAACGGGTGGTCAATCAGTCACCACCGAGAGAAAAATTAACGCCTTGGCTGATCATCAAAACATTTATCAGCAACAAACCGCTGCTGGTACTGGTACTGATGACCGTATTTACCATTTCGGCTTACAATATCAAGTCGGCGATGCTGGTGTACTTTGCCCAGTATAATCTGGGTAACGTGGAATTGATGGCATACATGAACTTTATTATTATCGGTTCTTCCTTTATCGGGGTGCTGTTCCTGCCCAAGCTGGTCAAAAAGTTCGGTAAACGCAATACTGCAATGATCGGTCTTGGAGTGAGCGTAATTGCGGATACGATCAACTTTCTGGCACCATCCAATGTAGTTCTGTTCACGATTCTTGCGAGTATTGCTTTTATCGGGATCAGTATTCCGAACGGGATCACCTGGGCATTTGTATCGGATATTATCGATTACGGGGAGTGGGAATCCGGTGAGCGCAAAGACGGTATTACCTACTCGCTGTTCAACTTCTCCCGCAAACTGGCCCAATCGCTGGCAGGTACTTTGTCCGGTATCGGACTCGGACTGGTTGGTTATATTCCGAATGTCGCACAAAGCGCAGGTACGCTGCTCGGGATCAAAGGTCTGCTCTGTCTGTATCCGGCGATCGCACTCGCTATTGCCATGCTGATTATCGGATTCATGTACAAACTTACCGACAGCAAGCACGAAGAGATCGTTGCCGAGCTGAAGCTGCGCAATCAGCAGTAGAGCATCATACCAGCCATTTATAATGCAGCGAGAAAAAGCATAGCGCAGCAGGGCAGTTCTTATTATGGTCAATATGCATAGTATGGTATTCTTAGGGGAAAGCAGACGACAGTTAAGCGTCTGATCTGTCCGGTATCGTCATTACAGGATGCGGCCGGATCGATACTCAAGTTACGGAAAAGGAAGGTATGCATATGGCGGCTACGATCAAGGACATTGCCAGACTCGCCAATGTCTCTCATACAACAGTATCTCGTGCACTCAATAACAGCCCGCTGATCAAGGAAGTAACCAAGCGCAAAATTATGGAAATCGCGCGTGAAGTGAACTATATTCCCAACTACAATGCCAAAAGTCTCGTACTGCAGCGTTCCCATACGATTGGACTGTTTTTTACAAGTATTTCAACCGGTACAAGCAGCAGCTTTTTTGCAGCGACGATCCGGGGAGTGAACTCGGTGGTCGGCATCGGCTACAATTTGTTCGTACGCGGGATCGATGATTACGAGGATTTCTCTACGATTCACCGTAAGCGGTTCGATGGCATTATTTTGATGAGTCAGAGTGACGCGGACAACGAGTTTATCGAGCATGTGCTGGAGCAGAATATTCCGCTGGTTGTGCTGAATCGGCTGATTCCGGGAGGAGACTTTGTCAATATCGTCTCCAATGACCGGGAAGGTTCCCGTGAAGCCGGACGATATCTGATCGAGCAGGGTCATGAGCGGATCGCTATTATTGAAGGTATCAAAGGATTCAAGTCCACCGAGCAGCGCCGGGCAGGATTCCTCGAAGCCATCGAACAGAGCGGCAAAACGGTTCCGCAGGAGTACCGGATCGCCGGCGATTATACGACCGAGAGTGGTCACCAGGCGATGCGTCAGCTATTGCAGCTGCCGACACCGCCAACAGCCGTATTCTGTTCCAATGATGATATGGCTATCGGAGCGATGAATGCTGCCTATGCACTGGGGTACAACGTGCCGGAAGATGTGTCGGTTATCGGATTCGATGATATCAATTTTGCCCGTTATACGAATCCGGCACTGACTACCGTCAAGCGGCCGATTGAACAGATCAGCGCACATGGCGCCGAGAAAATCATGGAACGGATCGAAGAAGATGCCAACCGGGAAGAATTGATATTTCTGGAGACTCAGCTGATCGAGCGGCAGTCCGCGGCCGTTCGATCCGGCAGCTAACCCGGCGAGCAGAATTCTGCTATATCCCCGGTTCATGGAAAGCAGCTACAGCAGTGCATTCGCTGCTTACCACTTTCTATGAACCGGGGGAAAGCAGCGAATTTCTTTTCTTCAAAAGTGTGATTTAATTCATTTTGTTAACGTGTGCATAAATTTAGAATAAAAGTATGAATAGACGGCTTGTTGAATCTGTATCTGCTCTGATCCTCCTCGATTCTGGCAGTCTCATCCGAGATTCGGCAAGCCTTGCTTTTTATAAGGAATCCATGTGGACAATGAATCAATTAACGGAGGCGATAATTATGCAACGACTGAATCGGAATAATCATCCGGCAGAGCGATATCCGGAGAAAGTACTGCAATTTGGAGAAGGCAACTTTTTACGGGCTTTTGCAGACTGGCAGATTGATCAGATGAACCGCAAAGCGGATTTTAACGGAGGCGTAGTCATTGTACAGCCGCTGGCAAATGGAATGGCAGAGCAGCTGAATGAGCAGGATGGGCTGTATACCGTTTATCTGGAAGGCATACAAAATGGACAGGCGCTGCAGGAGCATCAGGTGATGGAATGTGTCACACGGGGCATTGATCCGTATGCCCGTTATGAAGTGTACGAAGAGCTGGCGTATCAACCGGAACTGCGTTTTATCGTCTCCAACACGACGGAGGCTGGTATCGCTTTTCAGCCGGAAGATCGACTGGAAGATCGTCCGCAGAGAAGCTATCCCGGCAAGCTGACTGCGCTGCTATATCGCCGTTATCTTCATTTCGGTGGGGATCGTTCCAAAGGGTTCATCATCATACCGTGTGAGCTGATTGATCGCAATGGTGAAGTACTAAAAGATATCGTGCTTCAGTACAGCAAGTTATGGGGACTGGAGAGCGAGTTCGTCAGCTGGCTGGAAGAAGCCAATACATTCTGCTGCAGTCTAGTAGACCGGATCGTACCGGGTTATCCCAAGCAGCGTATGCCGCACATTACCGCAGAACTCGGTTATGAGGATTCCTTTGTCGTAGTAGGTGAACCATTTCACTTGTGGGTAATCGAAGGACCTGCCTGGATTGCACAGGAATTCCCGGCTGAAGCGGCGGGACTGCAGGTGAAGGTCGTCGAAGATATGGCCCCTTATCGGACGCGCAAAGTGCGTATTCTGAACGGCGCACACACAGCGCTTACGCCGGTAGCGTATCTGTATGGGCTGGAGACGGTAGGACAGGCTGTAGAGGATGAACTGGTAGGCAGCTTTGTCCGTGAGCTGATTGATGAAGAGATTATTCCGACACTGGATCTGCCTGCCGAAGAACTGACTGCTTTTGCTGCAGCGGTGCTGGAACGATTCCGCAATCCGTATGTAGAGCATTATGTAATGAGCATCGCCCTGAATTCTATTTCCAAATTCAAAACACGGGATCTGCCTACACTGACTGCTTTTGTAGAGGAACAGGGTAGACTGCCGGAAAGACTGACCTTCTCCCTGGCAGCCCTGATCGCCTTTTACCGTGGAGAACGTGAAGGTGAGCCGATTCAACTGGCAGATAACAGTGCTGTTCTGGATTACTTCCGCCAGATCTGGTCACAATATCAGGATACCGCAGAAGATATGAAGCAGCTGGTAAGCAGTGTATTCGGACAGACTTCCTTTTGGGGGATGAATCTGAACGAAATACCGGGGCTGACCGAGCAGACCAGTCGCTATCTGTACCAGATCCGGACAGAAGGTATCCGCCAGGCGCTGCGTGAGCTGATGACCCATGGCACATTGGCCGTCTAAATGCATATCCAAACAACAGGGAGGCTGTTACCGTGCTTGAGATGATACAGATTAATGAACAGGATAATGTGGTGGTGGCTCTGCGCGATTACCGTCGTGGCGAGACCATTCCGGCAGGGGAGCGTCAGATTGTCCTGCAGGAAGATGTAGCCCGCGGACACAAAATTGCAATCGAGACGATCGAACCCGATCACAATATTATTAAATACGGTTATCCGATCGGTCATGCTCTGCAGCGCATTCCGGCAGGCAGCCATGTGCATACACATAATGCTAAAACCAACCTGACCGGTGTGGAGGAATATCGGTATGAACCGCGTACGTTTTCGATTCCCTATCATTTGGAAAATCGTACTTTTCAGGGCTACCGCCGGGCGAATGGAGAAGTGGGCATCCGTAATGAGCTGTGGATTGTGCCGACAGTAGGCTGTGTTAATGGGATTGCCGAGATGATCCTCAAACAGTTCCAGGCAGAACTGGACGAGCTGGCTCCTTTTGAAAATGCGCTTGTACTCAAGCACAGCTACGGCTGTTCCCAGCTGGGTGACGATCATCTGCATACCCAGACCATTCTGGCCGATGCAGTCAGACATCCGAATGCCGGCGGCGTACTTGTACTCGGTCTGGGCTGCGAGAATAATATAATGGAAGACTTCAAAAAGGCGATTGGTGATTATGATGAGTCGAGAGTCAAGTTTCTTGTCTCCCAGATCGTATCGGATGAAGTAGAAGCAGGTGTGGAGCTGCTTCGGCAAATTTATCAGAGTGCTTCGCAAGACAGACGTGAAGAGATTCCACTGTCCGAACTCCGAATCGGTCTGAAATGCGGCGGCTCCGATGGATTATCCGGTATTACCGCGAATCCGCTACTCGGCAAACTGTCGGATTATATGGCAGCCCAGGGCGGAACAACGGTACTGACCGAAGTGCCCGAAATGTTCGGCGCCGAGAAGATTCTGATGGAGCGTGCAGCCGATGAACAGGTATTCGGCAAAATCGTGCATCTGATTAATGACTTCAAACAGTACTTTCTCGATTACAAACAACCTGTATATGAGAATCCATCGCCAGGCAACAAAGCCGGCGGAATCACTACGCTGGAAGACAAGTCGCTCGGCTGTACACAGAAATCCGGTATGTCTACTGTACAGGATGTGCTGCAGTACGGAGAACGGCTGCAAAAGCGCGGGCTCAATCTGCTCAGTGCGCCGGGGAATGATCTGGTCGCTTCCTCGGCACTCGGAGCTGCGGGATGCCAGCTGGTGATTTTCACGACAGGCAGAGGCACACCATTTGGTTCGTTTGTGCCTACGATGAAGGTGTCCACCAATTCGCCGCTGTACGCCAACAAGCCGCACTGGATTGATTACAATGCAGGGGTGCTGGTAGAAGAGACGACAATGGAAGACTGTCTGGCTGATTTTATCGATTACATTATCGAGGTAGCCAGCGGACGCTGGGTAAATAACGAGAAGAATAACTTCCGCGAGATTGCCATTTTCAAAAATGGGGTTACTTTGTAGGGTGTTGGTAAAAGAAGCATAATAATGATAAGACCTTGATCCTTCTATAATAAGAAGATCATGGTCTTTTTATTATCTAATAATGATCCAAAGGGCAACATGAATGTTCTTGGTCAATTTCTGAGTTTTATTTAAGTATTTAATGTAGGCAATCTAGGCAAAATAGGATTCGAGAAAAATGTGGTGATAAATCAGCACCGTAGACTAGTGTTATCAACAATTATAGTTATACTGTAAATGCAAAAGCTCAATAATAATTTTAACTAGTTATTCATCAAAGGGGGATCCATGCGTAAAATTTTCGTTTTTTTAATACTTGTTGTATTACTTACAGGTTGCGGTGCAAATAACCGTGAAAAAGCTATCGGGCATTTACTAAGTAGCCAAAAGAAGAGTGAAGAGATTTCAATAATTGTTTTCAGCAAGAAGTCTCTAGAAGAATCATTTATTAGGGATTTACAAACTAATGTCGACTACATTAATAATCATATCCGAATTGAGGATCCTATAGTAAATGTATCCTTGATCAATATAAAAGATGATCAGACTTATAATTACGAAAAAATCTTTGGCCTTCAGCGAGATCCACAGATTATTCTTTTCCAAAACAACGATGTGCTGTTGGAACCTGATAAGCCGGAAGACATACGTCAATATTTCGAAAAACAAAAATAGTAAGAAAAAAAATCAAAAAAAGAGACGCTTTCTCTAGAGAGCGTCTCTTTTTCTGTGGAAATTGAGAATGAAGATTAGTATCTAAATATATTTTATGACCGATGGGTCATTTTATTAAAATTGTGTTAATATCAACATATGTATTGTTGCATGTGATCACAAGGCAATGGTGAAAGCAAAATAAGGGGTGTGTAACTATGGCTCAAAGAGCGGTAGCTCAAAAAAGCACGTTAAAAACCGGCTGGATTGTAGCAGGACTGCTGCTGGGTATATTTATCGCTTCAATCGACAACACGATTGTAGCGACTGCCATCGCGACGATTGTTGGCGATCTGGGCGGGTTTGATCAGTTTGTCTGGGTGACTTCTGCTTATCTGGTGGCTTCGCTGGCAGGAACACCGATTTTCGGTAAATTATCCGATATGTATGGACGGCGACGATTTTTTATTTTTGGACTGGTAATGTTTATGATCGGTTCGATCTTGTGCGGAACTGCGCATTCGATTGTAGAGCTCAGTATTTACCGGGCGATCCAGGGAATTGGAGGCGGCGCGCTGGTACCGATTGCGTTTACAATCGTGTTTGATACGTTTCCACCGGAAAAACGGGGCAAAATGACAGGTCTACTGGGAGCGGTATTTGGAATGTCCAGTTTGTTTGGGCCCCTGCTGGGCGCTTATATTACCGAGTATTTCAGCTGGCGGTGGGTATTCTATATCAATGTACCATTAGGCATTGTATCCTTGCTGCTGATCGTTATCTTTTACAAGGAATCCCTGGAACGTTCGCGGCAAAAGATTGACTGGGCAGGTGCCGGTCTGCTCGTTGGTGCGGTTGTATCCCTGATGTTTGCGCTGGAGCTGGGCGGGGGCACGTATGCGTGGAATTCGGCAGTGATTATCGGTTTGTTCAGCTGTTTTATTGTGCTGGCAGCTGCTTTTGTACTGGTGGAGCGCCGTGCGGCAGAGCCGATTATTTCGTTCCCGATGTTCCGCAAGCAGCTGTTTGCAGGCAGTGTAGCGGCATCGTTCTTTTATGGAGCCGCCTTTATTACGGTTACATTATATATTCCTATTTATGTACAGGGAGTTACCGGAGGCACAGCAGTGAACTCCGGTCTGACGCTGATGCCGATGACGATTGGCTCGGTGATTGCTGCGATGATGGGTGGTATTCTGGTTAATAAAATGCCGTTTCGCCGAATTATGCTGTTCTCGGCGGTTGTATTTACCTTTGGCATGTTCCTGCTCAGTCGTCTGACAGCAGATACTCCTACCTGGCTGCTGGTAACCGATCTGGCGATCACCGGGTTTGGTATCGGATTCTCCTTTTCCGTGCTGGGGATTAGCGGAATTCAGGAATTTGATTTCCGGCAGCGCGGTGCAGCCAATTCCACGCTTTCCTTTGTCCGTTCGCTGGGCATGTCGATTGGCGTGACTGTATTCGGATTGGTACAGCGCAGTCTGCTCAGCGGCAGAATCAACGAGCAGATAGGCACAGGCGGATCGCAGCCGGCCGGCATGGATCTTTCGGCTATTGATCCGAGAGCCCTTTTATCGGAAGAAATGCAGTCGCGGATACCGGCAGCTGTTCTGGAAATGATCCGTCAGGCATTGACGGTATCGGTCGCCGGTACATTTGGCTGGGCGATTATCCCGGCGATCGGTGCGTTGATTGCCGTGGCACTGATGGGTGGCAGCCGGGCGATATCTTCCGATTCAGCCACTGCCAAACCGAATATGAAAAAGGGCTGAGCCCGTTAGCAGCCTAAGAACACAGCAGAAAGCCCGGTTTCATTGTCAAAATGAAATCGGGCTTTTTTGATTCTGTGGATATTTTCGCGTTATTATAGTACTCAAGAGGTAACGAATTTGTTACAATAGAGATTGTTGAATTGTTCATAAATCTGGTCAAAACCTTATGATTATTGCGTTTCCCGTTACCTATGAAGCGAATGTTATTGTCATAATTGAACCTGTGCTTAGGAAGTGATGAATTGATAGAGATGCAAGACGTATGGAAAACGTACCCGAATGGTGCTCATGCCCTGCAAGGTGTTTCCGTAAAAATTGACCGTAATGAGTTTGTATACGTGGTCGGGCCTTCCGGAGCCGGCAAGTCCACCTTTATGAAATTAATGTACCGCGAAGAACAGCCGACCAAAGGACAGATTTCGGTAAACGGCTTTAATTTGAGCAAGCTCAAGCAGCGCAAAATTCCGCTGCTGCGCCGGAATATAGGCGTCATTTTCCAGGATTTCCGTCTGCTGCCCAAGCTGACTGCCTACGAGAATGTCGCTTTTGCCATGGAAGTTATCGAAGCGCCAAGACGGCAGATCAAAAAGCGGGTCATGGAAGTGCTCGATCTTGTCGGTCTGCAAAGCAAAGCCAATCGTTATCCGGACCATCTGTCCGGCGGGGAACAGCAGCGGATCGCGATTGCCAGAGCGATCGTCAATAATCCTTCTGTGATTATTGCGGACGAGCCGACAGGTAACCTTGATCCGGAGACATCCTACGGGATTATGCAGCTGCTGGACGAAATTAATTTTCGGGGGACCACGATCATTATGGCTACACATAATAGAGATATCGTCAATTCCATGCGTCGACGCGTACTGGCGATTGAGAACGGTATGATTGTCAGAGACCAGATCAGAGGGGAGTACGGTTATGAATTTTAGTACCTTCTTGCGGCACATGCGGGAAGGGTTTAGAAGCGTATTCCGCAACGGATGGATGTCGATAGCGTCCATCACCTCGATTATTGTGTCCCTGTTTATTTTGGGCGTATTTATACTGCTCGTTTTTAATGTCAATAACCTGGCAGACCAGGCTGACAGTCAGGTAGAAGTCAATGTATTTTTGGAACTGAATGTGAATCAAGACCTGCGCGAACAGCTGCAGGACGAAATTAGCAAAATGCCGGAAGTCAGCAATATCCGTTATATCCCCAAGGATAAGGGATTGGAAGAGCTGCGTGAGAACCTCGGCGAGGGCGGCGAAAGCTTCCTTGAAGGCTATGCCAAAGATAACAACCCGCTGCCGGATGCTTTCCGGGTGCAGGTAATCGAAGCAACCACTGTACCTTTTGTTGCTCAAAAGATCGAAGCACTCAATACGGAGCATGTAGAGAAGCCGATTCTCAAAGTACGTTATGGTGGTGAGACGGTACAGACCTTGTTCAAGGTTACAGCATTGATCCGCAATATTGGATTGATCCTGGTTGCGGCTCTGGCACTGATGGCGATGTTCCTGATTGCCAATACAATTCGTGTGACGATCCTGGCACGCCGCCGGGAGATCAGTATTATGAAGCTTGTCGGTGCGACCAATCAGTTTATCCGGTGGCCGTTCTTTATAGAAGGGGCACTGCTGGGCGGGATTGGATCGATCGTGACTATTATTATTCTGTTTGTCGGGTATCATCAGCTGGTTGTCGCTTCGGTGACTTCACTCAGCATGGCCTCCATGGTCACACTGATCCCGCTGCAGCAAATCTGGCTGTGGCTCGGCGGATTGCTGCTTGCACTGGGCATTGTGATCGGAGTATGGGGAAGTACGGTATCGATTCGCCGTTTCCTGAAAGTTTAATTCAATAATTTACCAGAAAATGTTTGAAAACTATCAAGGTATCCACTCAGGCTGCCGATAATAAAGTTGACGTAATTGCTGAATGCCGGAATCGACTATTTCAAACAACCTATAAATGTTAAAAGGATGGGAAAACAATTGAAAAAAGTCGCATCAGTCATGGCCATCATGTTATTGGCCGCTGCAGTGGTACAACCTGGACACGGATATGCTGCCAAATCTTCGAGCGAGATTCAAAAAGAACTGAACGCCGTCGAGCAAAAGGCTCACAAGGCTGAACTGCAGCAGAAAAAAGCACAGGCTCAAAAGCAAAAATCGGCAGCACTGAAGAAAAGCGCTCAAAAAAACCTGAGTAACGTACTGCAGGCGATTAATGAAGTGAACAGCCAGCTGTCACGGGTGTCCAATAATATAACGAAGACCGAATCGGGTCTGCGTCAGTCCAAAAAAGATCTGGCCGAAGCCAAAGAACGTATCAAGGCACGTGAAGGCATGATTGATACGCGCGTAAGACTGATGTATACGGATGGCAGAGTATCCTATCTGGATGTACTGATGTCTTCCACCAGCTTTTCCGATTTTGTAGAGCGCGCAGATTCGCTGCGTATGATTGTAGACCAGGATCAGGATATCCTGGCACAGCATGAGAAAGACAAACAATTTGTCATTGTGACTCAAAATAAATTAAAAGCACAGTATGCCTATGCCAAAAGCCTGTATGCTGAAAAAGCAGAACGCAAAGGTGAACTGAATGCCAAAGAAAACGAAAAACAGCGTCTGATTGCCAAATACGACCTGCAGATCGAGAATGCCGAAGAAGCAACAGCAGAGCAGGAGCAGGCACTGTGGGATCTGGCTGACAGACGTGCAGCTCTGTATCGTGAGAAAACAGCTGCCGAAGCCCAAGAACGAGCAGCAGCCGAAGCGCGTGCGGCCGCAGAAGCTGCAGCAGCCGCTGCCGCAGCGGCGGCATCCGGTGGAGGAAGTTCTTCGGGCGGTAGCAGCGGTGGTGGAGGCGGGGGTTACCAGGCCAGCGGTACTGGACTGCTGGGTGTGCCTGTTATTGGCGCTCGTCTGTCTTCTCCGTTTGGTTATCGGACCAACCCGGTTACCGGTATTTACAAATTGCACGCGGGTGTGGATTTTGCAGCACCTCAGGGCACGCCTATTATTGCAGCAGACGGTGGTACAGTAGTCGTAGCAGGAGCAATGAGCGGCTATGGTAATGCTGTTATTATCGATCACGGCAATGGTATTCAGACATTGTACGGTCATATCCGTAATGGTGGTGTGATGGTATCTTCAGGCCAGAGTGTTAGCAAAGGCCAAAAGATTGCCGAAGTAGGTTCGACCGGTAATTCTACCGGACCACACTGTCACTTTGAAGTACGGGTAAATGGAACAGCGGTCGATCCGATGGGTTATCTGTAAGCTATCGGATCGACGGGTTGAATGGAGAGAGGCGGTAATACACGATGAGAAAACGCACGGTGGCACTGCTCATTATTGCCATGATGGTGCTCAGCAGCGTACTGACGCTGGCTGTAGTCAATCTACCGTCTTTTGTGCAAAGAGCTTCAATGGGACAGGGCGTAATCGGCGCGCTGAGTGGCGGTGGACTCACCGACCAGGAACAAAGCAAGCTGAGTACGGTAGCCAGTCTGATTGAAAATAATTATTACCAGAATGTAGATGAAAATAAACTGGTGGATGGAGCGATCAACGGGATGCTCGAAGCGCTTGGTGATCCTTACTCCAGTTATATGGATACCGATACTGCCGGACAATTCTCTGAATCGATCGCAGGTTCCTTTACCGGAATTGGCGCGGAAGTGTCTGAGGATAACGGTAATGTTGTTATTGTATCTCCGATCAAAGGTTCGCCGGCAGAAAAAGCCGGACTGCGTGCCAAGGATATTATTGTCTCCGTCAATGGAGAAAGTCTGTCCGGCAAAGAACTCAATGCAGCTGTTGCCAAAATCCGCGGCGAAAAAGGATCAACGGCTAAGCTGGAAGTCAAACGTGCCGGCAGCAGTGATACGATGACATTCGATATTGTACGTGATGATATCGCGATGGAGACGGTATACGCACGTATGACCAAGGATAAAATCGGTGTAATCGAGATTACCCAGTTCTCCCTGAATACAGCGCAGCGCTTCGAAGAGGAGCTGCACAAGCTGGATGCCCAGGGCATGAAGGGACTTGTAATCGATGTACGTAACAATCCAGGCGGTGTATTGTCTGTCGTTGAAGAAATGGCAGAACAATTTGTACCCAAAGGCAAAGCTCTGGTACAGGTCGAGGACAAAAACGGTCAGCGTCAGGTAACCAACTCGAACGGTCAGGGAGTAAACTATCCGATCGCGGTTGTAACCAATGGTGGCAGTGCGAGTGCCTCCGAGATTCTGGCAGGTGCCCTCAAGCAGTCTGCCGGCGCTACGCTGTATGGAGAAACGACCTACGGTAAAGGCACCGTGCAGACCAGTATGGATAATCTGTTCAATGATGGCAGTCTGATCAAGATTACGATTGCCAAGTGGCTGACACCTAACGGTGACTGGATTCACAAAAAAGGAATCAAGCCCGACGTAAAAGTGGCTCCACCGGATTATTACACGGTGACACCGATCAACAAGGATAAAACCCTCAAGTACGATATGAATAACAATGATGTGAAAAGTGCGCAGATTATGCTTGCCGGACTGGATTACAAAGTAGATCGTAAAGATGGCTATTTTGATCGCAGTACCGAAATAGCAGTGAAAACTTTCCAAAAAGATCACAAGCTTGTTGTTAACGGTACACTGGATGCCAAAACAGCAGCTGAATTGGAAGCCGAACTGATCAAGCATATCCAGGACCCGCAATACGATGTACAACTGAATAAAGCCATCGCCGGCGTGAAGCAGCAGTTGAGCGCAACAAAGTAAAGTCCACGGAGTATAATGCTATAACAGCATGGAACCGTCGGAATTGCATCTGAGTAATAAGACGATGGATTGTAAAAAGAAGGCTGTCACAGCCTTCTTTTTTTATGTACAATAAAGAATGTTGGACAGCAAGTTGGCAGGTATGGAAAGCAAAGGAGTGTGAAGCGTGATGGCAGTGTTGGGAGAAGCACTCCGTATCACTGGTGGGGCGATAGGACAGCTGCTTTCGCAGCCATTTTACTATATATTTCTGATTGGATTGCTGCTGCATTATCGGCGGCAGGGAATACTGGAACGCAAACTGTTTAATATACGTGTACATATTTATGCCGGCAGGGTAGTTCGTACCGTTCTTACCGGACTGGTTATTGGGTGTATTCTGTCGGCAGTCATGCTTGGAATTGGTATACATATCGAAAAGGAAATCGTCTGGTGCCTCGGTATCATCATCGTGCTGCTGTCGCTGATTCGCCTGCGTCTGGCGCACCTGATGGATGCGCTCGCTGTGCTGATGGTAGTTCATGTAGCGTTACTGCTTTTCCCGTCATGGCAACCGCAAGGCTGGATTGGACAGACGGTAATAGCTATTCGTCAGGCGGATCTGCCGGGCCTGCTGATGATTGCCGTGCTGCTGCAGGCGGCCGAAGCGGTACTGTTCCGTCTGCAGGGACCTGCTTTGTCTTCGCCGGTAGTGATCGAGGGCAAGCGGGGCAAGCCGGTAGGGGCCTATGCGATGGAAGCTTTTTGGCCGGTACCGCTCTGGCTGCTGATGCCGGCGGCTGGTGGGTTTATTTTACCCTGGACGCCGCTGCATAACGGTGAATTCTGGAGCGGCGGAGCAGTAGTTACCGCGCTGCCGGTGATGATTGGCTGCAGTATCCTGACCCAGAGCCGACTGCCTGGAGACAAGGCACGTATCGTATCCAAGCGGCTGCTGCTCGGCAGCTTGGCACTGCTGGTGCTGGCTGCCGGCGCACTCTGGTGGCCGCCACTGGCTGTGCCCGCTATCTGTATCGCTGTGATCTGGCGCGAGGTGGTTGTCTATCTGAGCAGACGTGAAGAACTGGAGAGTATACCGCTGTATACCGAGACACTGCGCGGTCTGCGGATACTGGATGTTATTCCCGGCAGCCCGGCGCATGAACTGGGCATTCGAGCTGCGGAGACGGTCTATAAAGTAAACGGCATACCTGTACATCATCCGCAATCTCTGCATGAAGCACTGCGAATGAATCCGGCTTTTTGCAAGCTGGAAATCCTCAATATTCATGGAGAAAGCAAGTTTTTGCAGCGAGCGATTTACGCCGGGGATCATCATCAGCTGGGCATGATTTTTGCTCCCGATGATCACGCACCTGTTTCTCCTGATATTCAGCAACTGTCTGCTTTTCATTTGTTGGTTCGTCCGCGAACGCGGCGTCTTTCCTCGGGAAATACGGAATCATCCGGCAACTTGCTATTGGCTGCCGAATCAGCAGTTTTGTCAGAAGAACCTGTTTCTCCGGCAGAAAAGCTAGATACAGCGCCCGAAGATCATCAATCTGCACTGTCTGATGATAACTATAGTCTTCCGAAACGAAAACGCCGTACAGATAACAACAAGCACTAAGACGATCTATAAACAAGGGAATCCATAAAGCGGATCATAATACTATTCAGCAGATCATGACATTATCCATACTATGAATCATATGACTATGAAGCCTATGATTTACAATCATTACGGTCGTATGAACAATAATAAAAGCACACGGACTATCCGGGAGTATCCCGCTGTCCGTGTGCTTTTGCTATATCTGGCTTGTATCCGGCTATTCTTGCAGCTGGCGCAGCACGATAATTTCCACGCGCCGGTTTTTCTGGCGTCCGGCAGCGGTAGAGTTGTCGGCTGAAGGACGCGTCGCTCCATAACCCGCATACTGAAAATTGGCCTGATCCAGTTTCTTTGTATCAATAAAATAACGCAGTACGGACAAGGCCCGTGCGCCTGACAACTCCCAGTTATCCTGATATCGGGAAGCATAGACGATCGGCAGATTGTCTGTATGCCCCTCGATACTGATAGTTGTATTGATCGACTGGAACAGGCTGGCGAGCCGAGCCAATGTGCCCAGTGAACGCGCTTTGAGATCGGCTTGACCTTCGTCGAACAGGAATTGGTCGCTCAGGGTAATAGAGATCCCCTGCGGCTTATCCACTACCGATACCTGATTCTGCAGATTGTTGGTATCTACATAATTTTCAATAACCTGCATCAGATTGGCAAGTTCCTGCTCCTGCTTGCGAAAAGCTTCTTCGCGGCTGGTCAGCTGTTCCTGCCCTTTGTCGCCGCCTTGCTGTCCTGCCTGATTCTGCTCGGAGTCGGTACCACCGTTGTTCACATTCTGACCAGCGGTACCGGTAACGCCCTTGCCGCCGTCCAGCACCGAGTTGGCACTCTGGAAAGTGAGCTGCAGCGACTCGGTCAACACTTTGTATTTATCGGAATCAATCTGGCTGACCGAATACATCACGACAAAGAAAATTAGCAGCAGTGTAATCAAATCGGCATAAGTAATCAACCAACGATCTTTGTGATCATGTCCGGTATTTTTGTTGCGGCGAGAATAACGTCGCATCGTTATTCCTCCCTCATTCGTGGTTCGTTATCGGAATAACCATCTGTATCTGTCAGGAAGGTCTCCAGTTTGCGTCGTACCAACTGAGGATTTTCTCCATTCTGGATAGAAAGGATACCTTCGAGCAGCATTTCCATTGTCAGCGTCTCCAGTTCACTGCGCGCCCGGATCTTGGAAGCGAGCGGCAGGAAAATCAGGTTGGCGCTGGCTACACCGTACAGGGTAGCGGTAAAAGCTACAGCTATCGAACTGCCCAGACCGGTAGGCTCACTGAGACTGCCCAGTACCTGGATCAGACCCATGACCGTACCGATAATCCCCATAGTCGGTGCGTAACCACCGGCCGAATCGAAAATTTTGGCATGCTGTTCATATTCCTGCTCGACTTTGGCCATCTCCAGTTCAAGAATCTGACGGATAACGTCCCGGTCCGTGCCATCCACAACCTGCTGCAGACCTTCGCGTAGAAAAGCATTTTCATGCGATACCGCTTGCGGCTCCAGAGCGAGTACTCCGGCGCGCCGGGCATGCATGGACATATTAACCACATCTTCGATCAGCTGCTCATTATCCGAGCGAACCGGAACAAGTACCGTCCGGATAGCCTGCGGCAGTCTTTTCAGACGCGAAGCCGGAAAACTGATAGCGACAGCGGCGGCTGTACCACCAAACACGATCAGTGCAGCCGCTCCCTGAAGCAATCCTCCCGCGTCGCCGCCTTCCCATAAAAACCCCCCAATCAATGCAGCGATCCCTGCAATAATACCGATAATCGTTGTTAAATCCATGTATCCATCTCCTGTTCTGCGTCTGGGAAGTAGTTAGCTGTAACTGTGTGCCAGCCCCCTGGAAAGAAAGCAGGCCATGCCTTGATATGAAAAAAACGTCTGAAAAATTTGTCGTTTACAGACGTGTTTCAATTGCATAAGTAAAATTTGGAGAGTATAATAGAAGGGAACAAACATTCCTATTTGGAACATTAGGTTGTTAAATTATGTTATATAAGTATTAACCAATAATGAGATTCGTCTATTCAGGATGTGCCATTACAGCCAACGTTGGGTAAAGTATTATGTGTCCGGCACTCTGATGAACGGTCTCTTTTGTTATTATCGGGCAAGCGTAATATATATTTTAGACGATAGGGTGATGCAGGGCAATGAACGATATTGTTGTCAGCTCCAAAAAATTCGAGATAGAGTCGGAATTCACTCCGCAGGGTGACCAGCCTGCCGCGATTGAAGAGCTCGTACAGGGCGTACAGCAGGGCAAGAAGTTCCAGACACTGCTGGGCGCGACCGGTACAGGAAAGACCTTTACTGTTGCACAGACGATTTCCAAGCTCCAGCGTCCTACACTGGTTATTGCACATAACAAGACGTTGGCAGCCCAGCTGGCGAGCGAGTTCAAGGAATTTTTCCCCAATAACTCGGTCGATTATTTTGTCAGCTATTATGATTATTATCAGCCGGAAGCGTATATTCCGTCTTCCGACACGTATATCGAGAAAGACTCCAGTATTAATGAAGAGATCGACAAGCTTCGTCACTCGGCGACTAGCTCACTGTTTGAACGCCGTGATGTTATTATTGTAGCCAGCGTATCCTGTATCTATGGTCTCGGTTCGCCGCAGGAATATGGTGGCATGCTGCTGTCTCTGCGTGTAGGCATGGAAAAGTCACGCAACGAGATTTTGTCGCGTCTGGTCGATATCCAGTATCAGCGCAATGATATCAATTTTGTGCGCGGTACTTTCCGGGTACGGGGCGACGTTATCGAGATTTTCCCGGCTTCCAAAAGTGAGCATGCTATACGGGTCGAACTGTTCGGGGATGAGATCGAACGGATTACCGAGATTGATGTACTGACCGGCGAGCTGATCGGTGAACGCGAACATATTGCGATTTTCCCGGCGTCTCACTTTGTTACCAAAGAAGAGACGATGAAAGTCGCGCTCAAAAATATCGAGCGTGAACTGGAAGACCGCCTCGCCGTGCTCAATGAGCAGGGCAAATTGCTAGAAGCGCAGCGGCTCGAACAGCGTACCCGCTATGATATCGAGATGATGAAAGAAGTCGGTTTCTGCTCCGGTATCGAGAACTATTCCGGGCCGCTGACTTTCCGTGAACGTGGAGATACGCCGTTTACCCTGCTGGACTATTTCCCGGATGACATGCTGATTGTGGTCGATGAGTCGCATGTGACCCTGCCGCAGATCCGGGCGATGTACAATGGTGACCAGGCGCGCAAAAATGTGCTGGTGGATCACGGATTCCGTCTGCCATCTGCACTGGATAACCGTCCATTGAAATTTGAAGAGTTTGAGGACAAGATCAATCAGATCATTTTCGTATCGGCTACGCCGGGACCTTATGAGCTAGAGCACTGCGAGACAACGACTCAGCAGATTATCCGTCCTACCGGCTTGCTGGATCCGATTATCGAAGTGCGTCCGACCAAAGGACAGATTGATGATCTGATCAATGAGATTCGTATTCGGATTGAACGGGATGAGCGCGTACTGGTTACGACGCTGACCAAGAAAATGTCCGAAGATCTCACCGATTATCTCAAAGAAGTCGGAATCAAGGTCAGGTATATGCACTCCGATATCAAGACATTGGAGCGTATGGCTATTCTGAGGGATCTGCGGCTGGGTACATTCCATGTGCTTGTCGGGATCAACCTGCTGCGGGAAGGATTGGATCTGCCGGAAGTTTCGCTGGTCACTATTCTGGATGCCGACAAGGAAGGATTCCTGCGTTCGGAGCGTTCGCTTATACAGACGATTGGACGGGCAGCGCGTAACTCCGAAGGCCGGGTTATTATGTACGGTGACAAAGTGACCGACTCCATGGCTAGCGCCATGCGGGAAACCGAACGCCGCCGTACGATCCAGATTGCCTATAACGAAGAACATGGCATTACCCCACAAACGATCCGCAAAAAAGTACGTGATGTCATTGAAGCGACCAAAGTGGCTGAAGGCAAAGCGGACTATATGGCGGAAGCAGGCAAAGCCAAGATGTCCAAGCGCGACCGGATGGCGCTGATTCAGCGTCTGGAGAACGAGATGAAGTCTGCTGCCAAAGAGCTTCAGTTCGAACGTGCCGCCGAACTGCGTGATGCGGTACTGGAACTGCGGGCAGAAATCAGCTAATTTCTGTCGTTCCTGAATGTTGACAGCTGGACTCCTACAGCATGAACATGATACACAATCCAAGGTTGTTGGGTAATTCCGGATACAGAACCGGAATTCCCGGCAACCTTTATCATAGTTGGGCCGTTTATGCGCACAGCTCTTACATTTTGCAGATACACTACAAAATGACGGGCGGCGTTGTGATTATTCCGGAAGCACCGGATTTGGAGGTTGGATTATTTGTCGAATAAACATATTGAAATTAAGGGCGCGCGAGCGCATAATCTTAAAAATATTGATATCAGCATCCCGCGTGACCGCTTTGTCGTATTGACCGGTCTGAGCGGCTCGGGTAAATCTTCACTGGCATTTGATACCATTTATGCCGAAGGTCAGCGTCGTTATGTCGAGTCTCTGTCTGCCTATGCACGTCAGTTCCTCGGACAAATGGACAAACCAGACGTGGATTCGATCGAAGGTCTGTCTCCGGCAATCTCGATCGACCAGAAAACGACGAGCCGTAACCCTCGTTCTACAGTCGGAACCGTAACCGAGATTTATGATTATCTGCGTCTATTGTTCGCACGTGTGGGTCATCCGCATTGTCCGAATCATGGTGTCGAGATCACATCCCAGACGGTCGAGCAGATGGTAGACCGGATTATGGAATATCCGGAACGTACCCGTCTGCAGATTCTGGCTCCGGTCATCTCCGGTCGCAAAGGTGAACACAAAAGTATTTTCTCGGAAATCTCCAAGCAGGGCTTTGTCCGTGTCCGTGTAAACGGGGAACTGCGTGATCTGTCCGAAGATATTCAGCTGGAAAAAAACAAAAAACATACGATTGAAGTCGTAGTTGACCGGATCGTGGTCAAGGAAGACGTAGCCGTACGTCTGGCCGACTCGATCGAGATGGCGCTCAAAATGTCCGGTGGTCAGCTGCTGGTCGATATTATCGGTCAGGAAGAGCTGCGCTTCAGCTCCAACTTTGCCTGTCCGATCTGTGGATTCAGTATCGAAGAGCTGGCACCGCGGATGTTCTCGTTTAACAGCCCATTTGGTGCTTGCCCGGAATGTGATGGTCTGGGTATCCGTATGGTGGTAGATCGTGATCTGCTGATTCCCGATCGCAGCAAAACAATCGAAGAAGGTGCTTTCCAGGCATGGAGCGGCGGATTATCCAACTACTATCCACAGTTCCTGAAATCGGTCTGTCAGCACTATAAGATTCCGACAGATGTACCGCTCTCCGAACTAAAAGAAGAACAGATCAATCTGATCTTGAATGGCTCGGATGGACAAAAGATTCGTTTCCGCTACGAAAGTGATTTTGGACGGGTCAAGGAAGCTCATGTCGTATTCGAAGGCATTATTCCCAATCTGGAACGCCGCTACAAGGATACTTCATCCGAGAGTATGCGCGAATATATCGAAGGTTATATGAGTGCCAAGCCTTGTCCGGTATGTAAAGGAAAGCGTCTCAAAAAAGAAATTCTGGCCGTGAGTGTGGACAAGCGAAATATCGCTGATATTACCGATCTGCCTATTGGTGAAGCCAAGCAATTTTTTGAGCATATTCATCTGAGTGAAAAGGAACAGAGTATTGCGCGCCTGATCCTCAAGGAAATCTGCAGCCGGCTTGGATTCCTCGTGAATGTCGGTCTGGAGTATCTGACCATGTCCCGTGCAGCAGGCACGTTGTCCGGTGGGGAAGCCCAGCGGATTCGTCTGGCGACCCAGATCGGTTCCAGTCTGACCGGCGTACTGTATATTCTGGATGAGCCGAGTATCGGTCTGCACCAGCGCGATAACGATCGTCTGATCAAGACGCTCGAGCATATGCGTGATCTGGGCAATACGCTGATCGTCGTAGAGCATGATGAGGATACGATGATGGCAGCGGATCATATTATCGATATTGGTCCGGGAGCCGGTATCCATGGCGGTCAGGTCATTGCCCAGGGTACACCGGCGGAGATTATGGAAGATCCCAACTCACTGACCGGACAGTATCTGAGCGGCCGCAAATTCGTTCCTGTGCCGCTGGAACGTCGTAAAACGGATAATCGCTGGCTGGAGATTCGCGGTGCCAAGGAAAACAACCTCAAGAATATTAATGTCAAAATTCCAATTGGCGTCTTTACCGCAGTAACCGGAGTATCCGGCTCTGGTAAATCAACACTGGTCAACGAGATTCTGTACAAAACACTGGCACGCGATCTGAACAAGGCACGCGTTATTCCGGGACAGTATCGCGAAATTCGTGGCCTGGAGCATATTGAGAAAGTAATCGATATCGACCAGTCGCCAATCGGCCGCACGCCTCGTTCCAACCCGGCGACCTATACCGGCGTATTCGATGATATTCGTGACTTGTTCGCACAGACGAATGAAGCCAAAGTACGTGGTTACAAAAAAGGCCGCTTCAGCTTTAATATCAAGGGCGGCCGCTGTGAAGCCTGCCGCGGTGACGGTATTATCAAAATCGAGATGCACTTCCTGCCGGATGTATACGTTCCGTGCGAAGTCTGCAAAGGTCAGCGTTATAACCGCGAGACCCTCGAAGTGAAATACAAAAACCGCAATATCGCCGATGTGCTGGATATGACGGTTGAAGATGCTGTGGATTTCTTCCAGAACATCCCGCGTATTCACCGCAAAATGCAAACCCTGCTCGATGTAGGTCTGGGCTATGTGAAGCTGGGTCAACCGGCCACTACATTGTCCGGTGGTGAAGCGCAGCGCGTGAAGCTGGCTTCCGAACTGCATCGCCGCAGTACCGGCAAAACAATGTATATCCTGGATGAGCCGACTACCGGTCTTCATGTGGATGATATCGATCGTCTGCTGGTTGTGCTGCATCGTCTGGTTGATTCCGGCGAATCGGTACTGGTTATCGAGCATAATCTGGATGTGATCAAAACAGCCGACTATCTGATCGATCTGGGACCAGAGGGCGGTAGTGGTGGCGGTACGATTCTCGCTTCCGGTACGCCGGAGGATATCACCAGGGTAGAAGGATCCTATACCGGCCATTACCTCAAACCTGTGCTTGAACGCGACACGGCACGTAGTCGTGAACTAGAGAGCAGTCAGGTCTAATCTTTTTCTGCTTCATCTTTTTAGTTTGAGCAGGCTGTTGAAGGCAAATAAGCTTTCTTTGTATTCAACAGCCTGCTTATTTATACATAAAGATAGGCTTCTGGGTAATTGTGCCTGAATACAGGAATATGGTACTCTGGATTCAGACTCATTTTACTGTAATTACCAGTTAAATGGTGGACACGCAAGCAACTATAGAAAGGCTGGATGAATTTGAAAATGTTTTCCTCGAAAATACCTGCACTTGTACTACTGGCTTCGGCTTTTACCGTGTCTGCCCCTTATGCGACTATGGCTTCTGCAGCAGATTGGACTTCTCATTATACATACCAGGCACCACAATTGGGTGCTTCTTCCACCCATCCCGGATACAGCAAAATTATCGCCAAGGTATCTCCTTCTGTTGTTGGCATCGTTGGTATACCAACACCGGAAGCAATGGCTGAAGAAAGCAGCAGTGATGACAGTGACGATGGCGGTTACGGTCAGGACAAAGAAGGCATTGCTTTTGGTTCGGGCGTAATTATTGCCTCCAACGGCTGGATCGTGACCAATGCCCATGTTATCGACAGCATGCAGGAAGGCGCCAAGGTCATTACGTCCGAAGCAAATGGACAGAGCAAGACCTATCTGGTCAAAGAAATCTACAGCGACACCGTAAGCGATCTGGCGCTGATCAAGATTAATGCGACCGGACTCAAAACAGCTTCGTTTGTCTCCGGTAACCAGAAGCCCGAAGTGGGTGAGCAGGTAATCGCTATCGGTACGCCGCTGTCTCTCTCTCTTCGCAACTCGGCTACATCCGGTATTATTAGCGGTGTAAACCGTGCGGTGGATGCTTCTTACAGCCTGCTTCAGACAGATGCAGCGATTAACCCCGGTAACAGCGGCGGCCCGCTGGTGAATATGGACGGCAAAGTAATCGGCATCAATACGATGAAATATGAAGCACTGGGTGTCGATAATCTGGGCTTCACTATTCCGGCCGACACTGTAGAATACATTATCGACCAGCTGTACGAGTATGGCGAAGTACGCCGCGCTTCTATCGGAGTACAGCTGCAGGAGAGCGAAGACGCACTGATCGGTATGCCGACCAATGATGCGATGACCGTCACCGAAGTACGATCCGCAGCTGCCAAAAAAGCAGGCATCAAAGAAGGCGATGTGCTCTACAGCATTAATGGTAAAAGAGTCCATACAACGGTTGAATTAAATGAGCTGCTCAAAGCATATGCTCCCGGCCAGACCGTCAAATTGATGATGCAATCCGGAGGAGATATTGTAAGCCGCACGCTGAAGCTGACCCAGGCGCAGCCTGAAGATCTGATCGATAGCAGCCAGGCAGACGAGGAAGCTTCTCCTGAACAGTAATAAGCGATTGACCGGAGAGATTATCTACTTTGACTATAGAAATGAGGAAACGGAATGAACAAATGGGTGCGTATCGCTGCCACCGGCCTGCTGGCTTCCATAATTACACTCACAACGGCGTATGCCGGAGTACATACAGCAGCTGCAGCTGAACTGCTGGAACTCAAAATCAAAAAAGGCAGCACTGCCGCTGCGATCAACGGTGAAAAAGAAACGATCGTCAAACCGTATGAAGCGGGTGGAGTTACCATGGTGCAGCTGGGATTGTTTTCCCGTGCCTTCCATGCCGATGTACAGCTGCATGAGAATAACATCGTCCAGCTCACTTCGGGCAAACATATCATTTCCATGAAAATCGGTAGTAAAGCCGCGACGATTAATGGCAAAAAAGTAACGCTGGACGCAGCACCGGTAATGAAATCCAATACACTGATGGTGCCTCTGCGTTCACTGGTGCAGGGTATCGGTGGCAAAATGAAAGTTGTCTCCGGCCAGATTATTATTACACTGCCTGCATCTGCTGCGCAGACAGGCGATAGCAGCAGCGCAAGTGAACACGCGGATAAAAAGCTGGTAGGTAGCAGCCAGTACCAATGGACAATCAATTATCCGGAAGACCTGGTCTATATGGAAGGTTCGAGCAGCGGCACAGTCAATTTTATGGATAAGAAAAGTACGTATCTGCTGCAGATATCGGTACAACCGGATACCGTCAGTTCTTCCGTCTATGGACAGTCCGATCCCGAAGATCTGCTGGATTATCTCGTTGGATACAACGAAGAATTGGGCGAGACTGTACTGGATCAGCAGGTCATGAACAGTCCGGCTGGAGATTATGCCAGAGTGATCAGTCGCTCCGAAGAAGGTTATTTGTCCGAGAACAGACTATATTCGGGTAATGGCAATTTGTATTATGTGATGTATGTTGATTCCGAAGCGTACAGCTACAAAGACTTTGATGGAGCAGCAGATCTGCTGGATTCGTTCCGGATGTCCTTTGATAGCGGCAATAAAACAATAGAGGATATCGCCTCTACCGAATCCGGCGAAGAGCCAGTAGCCAGCGATAATATGCTGTCCAATGAAGAGTATGGTATCTCGGCGTCCTTGCCATCCAACTGGTCACTTAACAGTGATACGCTGGAGGCAGGAACAGCAGATGGCGGCTATACCGGAATCTATGCTTATAGTGCCCCGGCTGGCGCAACCGTTCAGGACTGGGCCAAGCAGATCCAGACCTGGTTTGGCGACAACTTTACATCGGATCACTATCGCTATGTGAGCACGACAGAACGCCAGGTTGGCAACCAGACAGCGACAGTGAATCAGATGCAATATACGTATGATGGTGATATCTGGTATACCGAGTACCAGATTCTGTTCCAGCGTGATGGATACCGCTATTATATGGAATATGGCGGAATGTCCGATTCGCCGACACTCACTTCCGATCTGGAAGCTATTCTGTCGACCGTTTCACTGGATTTTGATGCCTTGCAGGAGAATTTCGGCAAGCTGCCGGTGGATTATTATTCCGAAGACCGCAGCAAAACAGTGACCCGTACATCCAAAAATTACGGCTACAGTCTACAGGTACCGCGTTACTGGGTCAGTGCCAGCAATAACTATGAATCCACAAGCGTAAGCTTCCAGCATAGCGGTGGCAGTTTCGATATTACTGTGGATTATGCCAGTTCTCTGGATAAAGCTGTAGCCAAATGGAAAGCGAGCCTTTCCAAAAATGGCACTGCAGCTACTGCCAACAGTCAAATTCCGGAAGGTACAGCAACGACATTTGCCGGTGTACCCGCCTATACGTTTACAGTATCCTATCCGGACGCTTCAACACCATATCAGGCTAACTACACCATCTTTAATAAAGGCAAACGAACTTACATTTTGTCCAGCGAACTCAATACAGCCAACAATACACCATTCCATCAGGCTGAAATCTCCAAAGTAATGAATTCGTTCCAATGGTTAAGCAAATAAGCTTATTTCCTACATCGATGACAATATAAAGCGTGTCTGCTCCAAATCTTATCCAGAATGCCGTTCTATCATACTGCCTCTGTTTTAATGACAGAGTGCAGCACGATAGAACGGTATTTTTTCATGCTTTTAAACGTACCTATGCATCCACTTGCCCTGCAAGCTTGCCGTAGTATACATACAGTCTGCCAGAGGAATTTATAACGTACTCGTATAAAAACTTTACATACAACGTGCTTATATAAAGTTTTTATATACCACATTCATATATAAAGAACTTGTATGTAACGAACTTGCATGTAACACACTCACTTACTACGAACTCACGCGCAAAGTGCTTGCACACGCACATAACGCAAGAAAGGAAATAAGGGGAAAGGACAACATTTAAGCCTGGAGGTCACCCTTCCCTTTACCATCCCAAAGATCTCCAGGCTTAACCGGAGGACGTCCCCTTATTCCTTTCTGGAGTGAATGAAGCACAAAACACCACACCGTCATTTGTATCCCCATCTTTACAACTCAATAAGTCGATTATTGCTCCGCATTTGCAAACTCCACAATATTTCATTAATTTTCATACAAATTTAAACGATACTGTAGATACCCCGCTCCATGTCTGTTACACTGAATTAGAATCATTTTAAATTGAGGTGCAAGAACCCAGCGGTCCATAAAGCGGATTCAGCACCGGCGTATGTCGAATACCATAACCATCAGGATGAACTTTCATCCGCGAATAGAGTATTGCCTGGGCATCAGGCAATCCGGGAGGATAACAATCTACATGACTACAGCATTACGAAGAGAAGACGTGGAGCTTCTGGCGCCGGCAGGCGACTGGGACTGCATGCGGGCGGCGGTAGCTAATGGAGCAGACGCAGTCTTTTTTGGCGTGGAGAAATTTAACGCGCGTGCGCGGGCGAATAATTTCCGTATGGATGAATTGCCGGAGATCATGGCGTTTTTGCATAGCTATGGAGTCAAAGGCTTTTTGACGTTTAATATACTTGTTTTCGAGAACGAACTGGAAGATGCCAAGGAACTGATCGATGCCTGCGTGGATGCAGGTGTGGATGCGGTTATCGTACAGGATCTGGGTCTGGTCAAAATGATCCGTGAGATCTCGCCGGACTTCCCGATTCATGGTTCGACCCAGATGACGATCACTTCACCGGAAGCGGTGGAATTCACCAAGCCGTTCAATATGGAACGTGTCGTACTGGGCCGCGAGAACAACCTCAAGCAGATCCAGAAAATCGGCGAACAGGCTCGTCTGCCGATGGAAGTATTCGTACACGGCGCATTATGTGTATCGTACTCCGGACAATGCCTGACCTCGGAAATGTGGGGCGGACGCTCTGCCAACCGCGGGGAATGTGCGCAGGCTTGCCGTTTGCCGTATGATCTGATCGTAGATGGCGAGCAGAAGATCATGGGCGACGTAACTTATCTGCTGTCACCAAAAGATCTGGCAGCGATCGATATCATGCCGGAGCTGATCGAAGCAGGCGTAACATCCTTCAAAATCGAAGGTCGTCTGAAAAGCCCGACGTATGTAGCGAACGTGGTCAGCAAATATCGCAAAGCGATTGATCGTTACTTTGAAGGGGACAGCACACCGATCAGCCGCGAAGATATTCGTGAGCTGGAACAGAGCTTTTCCCGCGGATTTACCCATGGCTTCCTCGATGGAACCAACAACAAAAAGCTGGTAGATGGTACTTTCCCGAAAAGCCGCGGCGTATACCTCGGTCGCGTCGAGAAAATCCTGCGTGACGGCGTTGTCTGCCGTCTGGAAGCTCCGGTGAAGCGCGGCGACGGTATCGTATTCGATGCCGGCGACCCAACGCAAAAAGAAGAAGGCGGACGGATCTATGATCTGCGTCGTCAGGGCGTTAAGCTCGAAGGCGAAGCGGGAGAAAGCTGGATTGTGGATATCGTACCAGGTCGCAGCGATGTAAACCTCAAAAAGGTACACGTTGGGGACAAGATCTGGAAAACCAACGATCCTGCGCTGGATAAACGCATGAGACAGACGTATGAGACCGACAAGCCGTACCGCGTATTCCCGGTACATGTCAAAGCGATCGGTCATGCCGGTCAGCCACTGGTCACTTACTGGACCGATGTGCAAAAAGGTGTAACGATCCGCGTAGATTCCGAGATGGAACTGGAAATCGCAGCCAAGCGTCCGATGACTGCCGAACTGCTGGAAGAACAGTTTGGTCGCCTGGGCGGTACCATTTTCCAACTGGATGAACTGGAAGTACAGCTGCATGGCGATATTATCATCCCGATGCGTGAACTGAATGCGATTCGCCGCCAGGCGGTAGAACAGCTGGAAGGCGAACGTCCAAAACCGCCAGTCTATATCAAGCGTGATATTGCGACTTACGAGGATATTGCTCCGGCTACAGCTCCGGTCCAAGGTACCGAAGCGATGCTGACAGCACTGTGCCGTACATTGGAGCAAGTGGAAGCTGTTGTGAAGACCGATGTAGAGATGATCTATGCGGACTTTGAGTTTATCAAGCAGTTCCCGGCAGCTGTAGCCGCTGTACGCGCAGCCGGCAAAAAGATTGCGCTGGCAACGCCGCGTATTCATATGCCTGGTGAAAATGGCTATCATGCCAATATTCTGCGTCTGCAGCCGGATGCGGTATTGGTACGTAATACGGGTGCATTGTACTACTATCTGGCACGTCGCCAGAGTCATCCGCAGGAGAACCATCCACAGCTGATCGGTGATTTCTCGCTGAACATTGCGAACCACAAAGCGGTAAGCCTATTCCTGGACTCCGGCGTAGATATGGTCACTCCATCCTATGATCTGAATATCCAGCAAATGGTCGATCTGCTGGGACGTAGTCAGACTTCCCGGATGGAAGTGGTTATCCACCAGCATCTGCCGATGTTCCATACCGAGCACTGTGTATATTGTACGTTCCTGAGTGAAGGTACCGACTTCACCAATTGTGGACGTCCATGTGAAGACAGCCGGGTTTCCCTGCAGGATCGGATCGGTATGTCTCATCCGGTACGTGTCGATGAAGGTTGCCGTAATACGGTATACAATGCAATCGAGCAGTCCGGAGCAGAATACCTGAAGGATTTCCTGGAGTTGGGTGTGCCTAGATACCGTGTAGAGTTCCTGGAAGAGACGCCAGAGCAGGTTCTGGAAGTTATCGAACTGTACAGCAAAGCGCTGCGCGGCGAGATTAGCGGTACTCAGGTATGGCGCAGTCTCAAAGCAACCAACCAGCTGGGCGTTACACGCGGTCAACTGGTAAAATAAACAGATGAACTGGATAAATATGTGGATAGACCAAAATGATATACAGCAAATGTATATCTGCGGAGAAGTTATCCGCAAATCATCCACATTATCTACAGGAGGGTGTCATTTATGGCATCCTCTTTTTGATTTATCCCCAATATAGCTACGGATTTCTTCTTTTTGATGCTATATTATCTGATGAAATAAAAATATTATCCTCAGCCTATCCACAAATTAATCAAAACAATAGTGAACATAGCAGCAAATATAATAGTAAAAGCCGGGAATAGAGGAGAATAACCTATCGTTTCATCATAAAGCTGCGAATGACTGAATCCGTAAATTATCGATCAAACGATATGGATAAGCACAAATGTGTCTTTTTCACAGGTTATCCACATATGTAACTGCTTCCATCTGTAGAAAAGAATCTGCTGGGTAAAATCCTGTGGAATTGGGTAAGATATCAGAGTGAGATTGACGAGTTGCCGGCTTACATAGCACTGCCACCAACCCATCAGCGTGCAGGCGGTTAAGCGGCTGTACACTACTTAGGATTCTACAGCGGAAGCAGATTCTGCTGTAGACTATATCCAATACATTCGAGATGGAGGAAGAAATAATGAAAATACGCAAAGCGATTATTCCAGCTGCAGGACTCGGAACCCGTTTCCTGCCAGCTACCAAAGCCATGCCCAAAGAAATGCTGCCGATCGTAGACAAACCGACGATCCAGTACATTATCGAAGAAGCGGTTGCTTCCGGTATCGAGGATATCATTATTGTTACCGGTAAAGGCAAACGCGCGATTGAAGATCACTTTGACTATTCCTTTGAACTGGAACAGAATCTGGAGGAGAAAGAAAAGTGGAAGCTGCTGGATGCGGTTCGTGAACCGTCCGAGATGGCTGACATTCACTATATCCGCCAGAAAGAACCCAAAGGACTGGGCCACGCGATCTGGTGTGCCCGCAAGTTTATCGGTGACGAGCCATTTGCCGTACTGCTCGGGGATGATATTGTAGAGTCGGATACTCCTTGTCTGAAGCAGATGATGGATGTATACGAGAAGCATGAGTCCTCTGTGGTAGGGGTCAAAGAAGTGCCTTGGGAACATGTATCCCGCTATGGTCTTGTTGCGGGTGATCAGATGCCTGGTGATGACTCTGGTCGTCTGTATAAAGCGACTGGTCTTGTGGAGAAACCAAAACGTGAAGATGCGCCATCCAATCTGGCGATTATGGGTCGGTATATCCTGACACCGGAAATTTTTGATATTCTGGGCAACCAGGATGCCGGAGCAGGTGGCGAGATCCAGCTGACCGATGCGATTTCCAAACTGGGTCAGCAGCAGGATATTCTGGCTTACCAGTTCGAAGGACTGCGTCATGACGTAGGGGAGAAAAGCGGCTTTATCGAGACGACGATCCACTATGCACTGAAGCATCCGGAGCTGCGTGATTCTACCGTAGACTATCTGCGTAAAGTTATGGCAGAGATCGATAAATAAATCACCTTGCCAAATAGGAAGTAAAAATATATAAAAGGTACACCGTTTTCTGTTATAGATAGAGAACGGTGTATCTTTTTTTGATACCAAAGATTCGCTTATGATTTGCACAGGGGACTTGCTGGTTCGTATGAATTATTCTTTAAATCATACCAATCACCTGTCTTCAGTAAGGATAATCGGAGTTACCTGCCTCTCAGGTATAAATTCCCGTATGAATATAGTATAGTGTAGTCTCAAAGTATCGCTGCCTAAATGGCTAAAGGAGATCCAGTAATGAAAATACGCAAAGCGATTATTCCAGCTGCAGGACTCGGAACCCGTTTTCTGCCAGCTACCAAAGCCATGCCCAAAGAAATGCTGCCGATCGTAGACAAACCGACGATCCAGTACATTATCGAAGAAGCGGTTGCTTCCGGTATTGAGGACATCATTATCGTTACCGGTAAAGGCAAACGGGCCATTGAAGATCATTTCGATTACTCGATTGAACTCGAGCAGAATCTGGAAGAAAAAGAAAAATGGAAGCTGCTGGATGCGGTTCGCGAATCCTCCGAGATGGCAGATATCCATTACATTCGTCAGAAAGAACCCAAAGGACTGGGACATGCCATCTGGTGTGCCCGCAAGTTTATCGGCAACGAACCGTTTGCCGTACTGCTCGGGGATGATATTGTAGAATCCGATGTTCCTTGTCTCAAGCAAATGATGGATGTATACGAGCAGCATGAGTCTTCTGTGGTAGGGGTCAAAGAAGTACCCTGGGAACATGTATCCCGCTACGGTCTGGTAGCAGGAGATCAGATGCCTGGCGATGAATCCGGCCGTCTGTACAAAGCCACCGGTCTCGTGGAGAAACCAAAACGTGAAGATGCGCCATCTAATCTGGCGATCATGGGTCGGTATATTCTTACTCCCGAGATTTTTGATATTCTGGGCAACCAGGATGCCGGAGCAGGCGGTGAGATCCAGCTGACCGATGCGATTTCCAAGCTCGGCGATCAGCAGGATATTCTGGCGTATCAGTTCGACGGATTGCGCCACGACGTAGGCGAGAAGAGCGGCTTTATCGAGACGACGATCCACTATGCGCTCAAACATCCGGAGCTGCGGGAAAGCACTATTGAGTATCTGCGTAAAGTAATAAATGAGATTGATCACCCTACTGCATAACGTAATCTCTGTGAGGTACAGCGATAATCGTTTCAACCCAGATATACTATAAGCGGTGGATAGTGTGATTGAATAATAGAGTGTGGCAAAAATCATGCGTCATTAGATTTAAAAAAAGAGGCTTCTCCCGTGTAGGAGAAGCCTCTTTTTTATGATCAGACTATGTGGAATAAAGTTTGAATTAGTAAGTTGTTTTGGCCAGCTGATCAATTTGTTCTTTTTCCTTGGCATCAACAGCGATCAATTTGTCATAGACAGCCTGATCTTTTTGCCCTTCTTTTTGCAGGGCAGCCAGATAGTAACGTGCTACCTGTTTGTTCGTTTCATCGCTCAGATCGTCTTTGAGTCCGCGTTTCAGTGTTGCTGCCGCATCGGCATTCTTGCCTTGCATCAGCTGAATCTGACCGATACTCAGAGCAATCTTAGGAGTCACATCGAATTCGCGACCTTGCAGCTGACCTTCCGGCAAGGTGGTCAGGTACTGCATACCATCCAGTACTTGCTGGTAAATCGTGAGACCGGCCTGGAAGTATTTCTGTTCAGCAGCCGTGTCTTTTTTCTCGTGTGCCTGGTTACCCAGAATATAAGCCTGGGAAATAACACCTTCGTACCAGGAAATATCCCATTTATATTTCGGAATATTATCGACCATCAGATTGAACGCCTGATCGGTATCTCCATGCACCTGATACAGAGTAACCATCTGCTTGAGAATATCCTTGTTGAATGGCTCTTTTTCATGAGCTTTGGTCAACAGAGTCATATCCTCATTATAGAATTGGTCGTCCTTGGTCTGCTGGTAACCCTGTACAAGCAGTGAACTCAGGAAGACTGCTGCATCCGGGAACGTGCTGCGGATCGACAATGCGTCATCCAGCGGCTTGCGCAATCCTTCATACGTAGCCTGCGGAGTATTTGCCATGGTGGTTACTTCCATTACATCAGCGGAAGCTTCCTTGAAGCGCAGCGCCGTAAACACAACTGCAATCACGGCTATCCCCATCAGCGATACATAAATACCACGGATTGTTCCGGCGCCCAGTTTGAGACGTTTGAGCGGCTGTGCATCCATTGCAGCAGCCATACCGCCAAGACCCAGGAATACCAGAATACTCATATACACATAACTCAAGTTAAAGTCGAGCAGACTGTGCATCAGAATCGATACAACGAGTATAAAGTAAAGGAAATGAGATTCCTTTTTCTCGCGTTCCGATTTGATATAACCGCGAATATATTTGTAGAAAATAAAACCAACGAACAAAATGAAAATAATAAATCCTATCACCCCGACTTCGACCAGATACTGTACGAAGAAGTTATGCGCCTGACGGCTGACATACGGGTTATTCTGGTACGCTTCAAAAGCCGCACCCCATGCACCGCCACCGCCACCGAAGAACGGATAGTCACGCAGCAGTTTCATGGCATCACGATAAAACGTAAAACGCTCCAATACACTACTTTGCTGGAAGTTGATATTTTCAAAACGAACACGGATATTTTCCGGCAGTAGATTACGCAGATTCGTTGCAATCAATAGAACCAGAATAATACCACCGACGACAGCCGAGCCAATCGGCAGCCAGATGCTGGAGAAACGCTTTGCGGTCCAGCCTTCTACGCCATGCTCCAGTTTTGGAGCAATAAAACGACCAATTACTACCGCAATCAATCCGACGATCAGCGATGTAACCAGCAGGTAAGCCCAGCCTTTGGCAGCTACACCGCCATCATACTTGGCAATAACCTGCAGACCGATAGCCGTTACCGGATTCAGGATCACAGCAGATGCGATACCGGCGATTACAATATAAACAACCCAGAGAATCTGTTGGGCAGGACGCAGCATCAGCAGCAGGATCAGCAGCACAAATGGAAGCACTACAAGACCACCGCGTGACAGCGTCAGGATCAGGGACAGAATAATCGGTACCAGCATAAAGCCGTGGATAAAGTGATCATACGATCTTTTCAGACGGCTTACATTAAAGAGTCCTGCGAACAGGATCGCCATCAGGAAGGCCGCATATGTATTCGCATACTGGAATACGGAAGTCAGACGCCAGCCGTTGGAATCGCTCATAACTGCATCGACGTATACGCCGTTGCTTACAGCTACTGAGAACCAGGATACCAGATGTCCACCCAGAATCCCCTGGCCGAACCAGTTGAGGAATCCGAACAGAATAATCAAGTACGCGGAACCCATGATGGTAATTTGAATAATTTTGTTGGACAAACGATCACGCAGCATGTACACACCAATCACGAAAATAAATGCATACATCCATTGTATTAGCACCATATTTACGGCATAATGCCAAGAGGCGGCCGAAAACATGGAGATCATATACGAGATGGGCAGCAGAATAATGAGCAGTGCCACCATATCTCTTTGATCTTCCAGTTTGATTTTTTTGTGGAATTGAATCATTCCCAGAATCAACAGGACGCCGGCAGCCATGACTGCCCAGAAAATCGGTTGCTCAAAACTTACGCCGAGACCATTAAACAATGCAATTTGAAATGGGGTCCATAACAGGAACAAAATAAGACAGATGTTAACGACCCAGAACATGCCATTACGTTTTTCGTCCTCAGTGGACGCTTTAAACTGTTTGCCGTATACTGGATTAGCCAATGTTATATACTCCTTTTAAGTTATAATTCTAAGCTATTTTAGCACATTTTAATTGCAGGAACTATTCTCAAATAGGATAGCTCCATTTAATACTTTATTGAGGATAGCGAAACGAAGGAGGACAAAATGGACTTTACGGGCGAAAGGTATATTCCTGACAAAGTTTTTGGCGAAATCGAAGTTGAACATAAACAAAGATATCATGCCATTCTTGATTTTGTAAAAAACAAGAAAGTTCTGGATGCCGCGTGCGGAGAAGGCTATGGCACCAATCTGATATCCCAGTATGCTACCCATGTTACAGGAATCGATATATCGGAAGATTCTATTCGCTGGGCATCGGGGACCTACCGATCAGACAATACCGAATTTATCGTCTCGGATATACAGACACTTCCTTTGCCGGACCATTCGGTTGATGTAGTCGTCAGCTTTGAGACGATTGAACATGTGGATTCAGCAGCACAGGAGCGGTTCCTGCATGAGATCAAGCGAGTATTGACGCCGGGCGGCATGTTGATTATGTCTACGCCCGACAAGAGATTATACTCGGATATCGTTGGTTTCACAAATCACTTCCATATTAGAGAATTTTATTATTCGGAATTTGAAGACTTTTTAAAAACGAAATTTCAGCATATTCATATGTTTCGCCAGGGATTCTGTACATTCAGCTATTTGAGTTCGGCAGAGGTTCAGGCACGTACAGGTGATTATTACCGACTTCATGATATTCATGATACTCCGAATAATGGCAAGTATTTGATTGCGTTGTGTTCGGATCAGGAAATATCCGATACGGAAAAAATCAACAGCATTATGCCATCCCAGACAGAGCAGGTATTTCCAAGCAAGCTGTTTGTGAAGTATGGGCAAGACGGGACAGAGGAAAGCTGTTTTACCGGTGAACTTACGATTGAAGGCAGGGAGTTCAAAGTCTGTTTCGATCATATGGATCATCTGGATTCGATCCATAGTGTCAAATGGCAGCCTGTAGATGGATATATCACTCGACTTCATATCGTATCCTCTTCGGAGCCGGCCCGGTTTGTACCTTTAAATGCATTCAGCCAGACAGAAGAGTATGCAGAGTTCCATGAGCTTGATCCGCAATTCGCTGTTGAGCTGGAGCATAACGACATAAGTGCATTAACAATCCAGGGACATATCCAAATTCTGAATGGAGAGAGCGTCTTCAAGATGATGAAGCCGCGGATTGACAGGCTGGAGGCCCAGCTTGAGACAGAACGCGAGGAAAAGCAGCACTTGCATAATTTGCTGCTGGCCACTCTGCATGAGCGTGATGGTCTGCTGGTTGCCAAGCAGGAGCTGGAGCACGAAAATGTTCTGGTGACCAGTTCTACTTCATGGCAGATCACCAAACCACTGCGTGCAATTAGCCGAGTAGTCAAGCGCCCCAAAAAGAATACATGACTATCTGCAGGGCAGTATCAGTGATTTGACTGCTGCCCGCCTGCGGTGGACGCTTTATACGGTTTAACGTATACTGGATTAGCCGTGATATAATGCGGGCGCTGTGCATGGATATGTACCGTGCCTGACAGAATACCGGTTATCTGCCGGTTCTCTGTCAAATAGGATGCTAGCCAAAGAAGGTATAACCGTGCTACACCCGGCCTTGTCTGTAAAAAGATAGACAATCGCCGTTGAGATACAGAAAATTGAGACAATTAGGTGGCGGTAAGGAAATGTATGAGTTGAAGCGTTACTTTTTAAATTTTTATAAATACAAGGATTTATTGAAGCTGCTGGTGGCCAAGGATATCAAAATTAAATATAAGCGTTCTGTTCTTGGTATTATCTGGAGTGTACTTAATCCATTGTTGACGATGATTATTATTACGCTGGTATTTCAGGAGCTTTTTAAGTTTAACGTTGAGAATTTCGCGGCTTATGTCATTAGCGGCCAGGTACTATTTGGCTTTTTCTCTGATTCTACATCACTGGCTATGGGATCGATCTATTCATCCGGTCAGATTATCAAAAAAGTATATATACCCAAGTATATATTCCCTTTATCCAAGGTATTGTACTCGCTGGTAAATATGCTGTTTTCACTCTGTGCGGTATTGATCGTTTGTGTGATTACAGGAGTGGACCTTAAATATACATTTATATTCAGTTTCCTGTCTATCTTTTATGTATTCATCTTCAGCCTTGGTGTCGGTCTTATTCTTTGTAGTGTAGTTGTCTTTTTCAGAGATGTTGAACATATCTATGGAGTATTGATTACAGCATGGATGTATGCTACACCAATTATCTATCCAATGAATATTATGCCAGACCGTTATATGCCGCTTCTTCTGGGGAATCCGATGTTCTACTTTGTTACGCATTTCCGCGAGACGCTGTTATACGGGCATGTTCCTCCGCTGGAATTAAATATTCAGTGTGCCAGCTATGCATTTGTCACTTTATTGATTGGCGTGTATCTGTTCAAACAACGCCAGGATAAATTTATCCTTTACATCTAAGGAGTTTTATAATGGAAACAAGTAACATAATTATAGATGTTCAACATGTTTCAATGTGTTTTAACATGACCACCGAGAAAATCAGCGGTCTAAAAGAGTTTTTGATCAAAAGACTCAAAAACCAGATCAGTTATACTGAATTCTGGGCACTGAGTGACGTCAGTTTTCGGGTGAATCGAGGAGAATTGTTCGGCGTACTCGGTCTGAACGGAGCAGGTAAAAGTACACTGCTCAAAACGGTGGCTGGTGTTCTGAAGCCGACCAAAGGCTCTGTCAATATCAGTGGCAGAATGGCTCCACTTATCGAATTGGGTGCCGGATTTGATGCTGAATTGACTGCGCGCGAGAATATTTACCTCAATGGTGCAATACTGGGTTATTCCAAAAAGGAAATGAATGCCCGTTTTGCAGAGATTGTGGAATTCTCGGAACTGCAGGATTTTATTGATGTACCTGTCAAAAACTACTCTTCCGGTATGTATGCACGTCTGGGATTTGCAATTGCAACGTCGACCAGACCGGATATTCTGATTGTCGATGAGATTTTGTCTGTCGGTGACTTCAAGTTCCAGCAGAAATGTGAAGCCAAGATCAGTCAGATGGTTCAGGAAGGAACGAGCGTACTGCTTGTTTCCCACTCTATTGAGCAGATTCGCAGTCTTTGCAGCAGAGGAATTATTCTGGAAAAAGGGCAGCTGATCAAGGAAGGCAATATCGAAGAATTGTGTGACTTTTATTATTCCAAGTACAGCTAGGAAAGGGGATGGATTCACTCGTGTTTCCTGGATTGTACTACACTATAGCTAAGTATGTAATTCGATTTCAGATCAAATATCATCCTTTCCGGAAACTACAGGGGAGCAGCTGGTATGACAAGTGGATCCAATCCAACGAGCAGTATGATATTGAAGCGGCTCGTCAGGAATGTACCCGGTTTGACTATCAGCCGCTGCTATCCATTATTCTTCCTGTATATAATGTACAGGAAGAATATTTGCGAGAATGCATAGAATCGGTTCGGCGACAGTACTATACCAACTGGGAACTTTGTATTGCAGATGACCATTCCACCATGCCTCATATACGGAAGGTACTGGAAGAATACAAACAGCTGGATGACAGAATTCATGTGACATATCGCAGCCAGAACGGTCATATCTCGGAGTGCAGCAATACGGCACTCTCTATGGCGAGTGGCGAATATATCGTACTGCTGGACAATGATGATGCGCTGGCTGATTTTGCCCTGTATGAAGTAGTCAAAACATTAAACCAGCATCGGGATACAGATCTTCTGTTCAGTGATGAGGACAAATGGCTCGACGGTAAAAGAGTACAGCCATTTTTCAAAAAAGAATGGGGACTGCCGCTGCTGTTTGCCATGAATTATATTTGCCATCTTGCGGTATACCGGACTGCCCTGGTGCAGAGCATCGGAGGCTTCAGATCAGGTTATGAAGGTGTGCAGGATTGGGATCTGGCTATCCGTGCTGTGCAAAAAGGGGCCAGAATGAGGCATGTGTCCAAGGTATTGTATCACTGGAGAATATCTCCAACGTCGACAGCCGGAGGCGAACGCCAGAAAAGTTATATCAAAGACAAACAACGCATGCTGCTGCAGGATCATAAGAACTGAGTTAATCGCGTAAAATAAATTGTGTGAAGGTGATAAAGTTGGGTATAAATGCGCTTATGAAAAAAACGATTTCTACCATGAAGTATGAAGGGAGTAAATCGCTTGTTCGGAAGGCCTATAATTACACGAAAAAAAGAGTATTAAAAAAACATATCCCCTCCAAATACCATTTTAAAGACATACTCTTTATAAATGGCTGTTCTCTTCCGCATCCGCCCCGTTACCGTGTAGATCATCAGATTGAGCAGCTTCATTTCAACGGATATTCCTGTGATAGCGTGTATTATGAAGAACTTGATATCGAAATGGTACGTTACTACAGAACATTTGTTTTTTTTCGCTGCCCGCACACTCCAGTCGTTGAAGAATTAATCCAAAAAGCCAAATACTTTAATAAAACTGTCTTTTTTGATATCGATGATCTGGTTATTGATCATAAGTATGTCAAAGAAATTGATTATCTGAATACGATGAGCAAGGACGAGCTGGATCAGTATATGGATGGTGTAAATCGTACGCAAAAGACACTGAGAATGTGTGATTATGCGATTACAACAACCGGAAGACTGGCGGCAGAGCTTGGCAATTATGTAGATGAGGTATTTGTAAACCGAAATGTAGCTTCCGAGAAAATGGTAGATCTTTCCCTAAAAGCACTCAAAGCCAAAGAATTGAAGATGGCAGAAGCCAATACTGCTCCGGATAACCGTGTCATTATGGGTTATTTTAGCGGCAGTATTACACATAACGAAGATTTTAACCTGATCATTAATGTTGTCAGAGAAATGTTCGAAAAGCATCCAAACGCCTATCTGAAAGTAGTAGGTATTCTGGATATTCCAACCGAACTGAGCGATTACAAAGACCGGATCATTTTTGAGAAATTTACCGACTGGACTAATCTGCCGGATCTGATTGCCAATGTGCATATCAACCTGGCACCACTGGTAGATACGATCTTCAATGAAGCCAAATCGGAGAACAAGTGGACCGAAGCCGGACTGGTTAAAGTTCCGACAATCGCCAGCAATATCGGCGCATTCAAAGACGTAATGACACATGAGGTGGATGGCATCCTGTGCGATACAATTGAAGACTGGACATTGTATCTGGATAAGCTGATTGCTGATGCAAACTATCGTAATCAGATCGGTAAGCAGGCTCATACTACCGTTATCAATGGCTGGACGACGATGAGCAACGGATACAAGCTGTTTGAATTTATCGAATCCAAGCTGCATGACAATATTGCTTTTGTGCTTCCTTCTACACAGATCAGCGGTGGCGTGAACGTAGTCATCAAGCATTGTAATATTTTGCGGGATCATGGCAAGGATGTCACGATTATCTCGATGAGTGAAGATGATAAAAATATCATTAACAAAGATGGGGAAATCAACGTCATTTCTTACCATAGACATAGCTTCCATGGATTGTTCCGTAAATGTGTAGCTACGCTTTGGTCTACAACCGAGTTCCTGAATATGTATTCCAAAATTACAGAGAAGTATTATCTGGTGCAAAATTTTGAGACCAACTTCTATGAACCAGGCAACCATATGCGCATATGGGCCAACCTGACCTATAATTTCTTCTCGAATATTAAATATATAACCATATCCAAATGGTGTGAACAATGGCTGGCAGATCGTTACAACAAGCAGGCAGCCTATGTAGAGAACGGGATCGACCTGTCGGTCTTCCAGTATCAACCGCGCACGTTTGAAGGCAAGATCAAGATCCTCGTGGAAGGGAACTCCAGCGATTACTACAAAAACGTGGATGAGAGCTTCAAGATTACCAATCAACTCGATCCCAACCGTTTTGAGATCTGGTATCTATCCTATAGCGGCAAGCCGAAAGACTGGTACAGAGTTGATCATTTCCTGAATAAAGTGCCTCATGATGAGGTCGGTAAAGTGTACGCACAGTGCGATATTCTGCTTAAATCCAGTCTCCTGGAGAGCTTTTCCTATCCTCCACTGGAAATGATGGCTACCGGTGGTGTAGCTGTTGTGGCACCGAATGAAGGCAATATCGAATACCTGGTGCATAATGACAACTGCCTGCTGTACGAACAGGGAAATACAGCCAATGCACTCGAGATGATCGAAGCGGTATGCAGCGATGCAAGTATGCGTGAGCGCATTATCGCCAACGGTCTGAAAACGGCACAGCGCAAAGAATGGAAGCAGCTCGAAGGCGATGTATTGGCCCTGTATGACTATCAACTACAACCTATAGAAAATAACGGTGAAAAATATGAAGCAAAATCGGTTTAAGCGCTTTTTGATTCCTATTATTCTGATTGTTTTGTTCATTTATGTGTATGGAGGCAATATCGGTAAAATGACCGAGGTTATTTCTACAGACGGCACCCAGCCAGTCGGGGAGATTACAGGCGGAACCGAAGTGGGTCAGACATTTGTCTCTTCCATGAACAATTTAAGCGGATTTTCGATCAAACTGGCTACGTATGCACGTAAAAACGACGGTCATGTAACGATTGGGATTCGTAACTACGGCGACGACCAGCCAATCTACTCTACCCGGATCAAGGCAGAAAGTCTGGCGGATAATGCATACTACGATATGCGTTTCCCGCCTATCAAGTTTTCGAAAGATAAAAAATACTACATCTATGTAAGTTCCGAGTCCAGTACGAAAGATCATTCCATTACAGCCTATATGTCCAAAAAGGATACTTATGCCGGCGGCAGTCTGATCCGCAATGGCAAGGAAGAGCCGGGAGACCTGGCCTTTAAAGTGGTATGTAATCGTACATTATTTTAGTCAAATCATGGTATAGAAGGGGAATCTATTTAGAATGGAGCGAGAACAGGCACGAACATTTAATATTGAAAAAAAATTGTTGAGTATATTGCTGTTATTTGGTCTACTGTGTGTATTTATTACGCCTCCGTTCCAAATGGCCGATGAAGATAGTCATTTCAAACGGGCGTATACCGTAGCGATGGTTGATCTGATTCCGCAGGCCAATCAGCAGGGGGAACTTGGTTTTTATCTGCCCAAAGCGATTGTGGATTTTGAAGCGAGCTATCGCTATATGAAAGCTGATACCAAACAGAAATTTAACTATCAGCAGTATTACACGGCGATTTCGACGCCAACGGATTATTCGGAGAAGGTGTTTAGCGAGTTCAGTACGGTGGAGACCAATCCACTGCTGTATGTTCCGCAGGCAGCTGCTATGATTTTCTTTAAAGTATTCATGTACATTTTCTCACTCGGCAAAGCGGAGCTGCTTACACCGGTGAGTTACATGTATGCAGGACGCATCGGTAATCTGTTGTTCTTTATATTCTGTAGCTATATGGCGCTCAAGCTGATTCCATTTTACAAAAGAGTCGTGTTCCTAATTGCCTGTATGCCAATGACACTGGGGCTGGTATCTTCTACCAGCTACGATGGTATGGTAATCGGCATTTGTCTTCTGTTTATCGGTCTGGTATTCCATCTGGCATTTAATCCAGAAGCAAAATCGCTGGAACGAAAGCATGTCATTGTATTATGTATTCTGTCTTTTGTATTAATTCAGTTGAAGCAGGTATATTTCCCGCTGATTCTGCTATTCGCCTTAATACCCAAAGCAAAGTTTCTGAATATGAAAACCAGAATCACCCAATTTGTATTAATTTTGCTGTCCGGACTGGTTAGTTACGGAATTTGGTCGTTCCTGAGCCAGATTCATGGTAAATTTGATACAAATGGCAATTCATCAGGTCAGCTGGCTTTTATTATCAGTCATCCGATTGAATATGTTGAAATTCTGATACGTACGTTTTATGAGCTCAGTTTCTTTTATACCAACAGTTTTGTTGGTAATCTGGGCTGGCTGGATACGAACTTCCCGCCAATATTTATTTATATGTACTGTCTTTTGATTTTGGTATTCGCCATTCTGGACAGCAACCGGAATATAACGATCACTGTAAAGCACAAGCTGATCACGCTGGCGACCTTTGTTATCTCGGTTGTTCTAATTGAGACAGGGCTTTATTTAACATGGACATCCATTCCGGAAATTGGCGGAGTGGGCTATCCGACAGTCTCGGGTGTACAGGGCAGGTATTTTATACCGGTTGTTATTCTGCTGCTGACCGTGTTGTATAATCATAAGCTGCCTCGATACCTGAAAGCCAAACAAGAGGATTTCAGCGATAATGTTCTGATTACGTTCTGCACATTCAGCTCGGTCTTGATGTTATTCTTTATTATTGTTCGTTACTGGATTCCTGTTGTCTAGATATTGGAAGGTGAGTGATTGTGATTAATCAGAGAATTTTGATTGTCATTCCGGCGTATAACGAGGAGAAGAATCTGGAGAATCTGGTTCAATCTATCCGCGCCCTGAACAATCCAAACATAAATTTTATTATTATTAATGATTGTTCTTCAGACAATACGGCTTTTGTCTGCAAAGAACTGGATATCCCCGTTATCAATCTGCCGTGCAACCTCGGGATTGGGGGAGCGGTGCAGACCGGCTACAAATATGCGTATGAGAACGGGTTTGATATTGCCATACAGGTTGACGGCGATGGACAGCATAACCCATCCTATATCAGTGAACTGATCAAGCCGCTCATCAATGAAGAAGCTGATCTGGTGATCGGTTCCCGCTATATCGAGAAAGTAGGCTTCCAGTCCACCTTTTTGCGTAGAGTCGGTATCAATTACTTTTCCAAATTGCTGCTTACGCTGACAGGCCAGCTGATTACTGATCCGACATCCGGTTTCAGAGCCTGTAATCGGAAAGTGATTGAACTTTTCTCCAAAAGATATCCGGTAGATTATCCGGAGCCGGAATCGATCATGTACCTGAAACGGAAAGCTTACCGTATCGTGGAGATTCCGGTTGTGATGGAACACAGGGCAAGTGGAACTTCCTCGATTACCGCTTTTAAATCGGTATATTATATGATCAAGGTTTCTATTGCTATAATGATTGATAAACTTCGGAAAGAATTGGTATAGGAGAAGGTATGGTATCCCTAAAATTACAACTTATCCTGTTGGCAGGGTCACTTATTTGTCTGGTTTTATTAATTAACTTTATCCGTAAATACAGACTGGAACTGAAATATTCCATGCTCTGGTTTGTCGTTACTATTATCAGTGTGGTATTATCCATTTTCCCAACGATTCTGAACGGCATATCCCATTTAATGGGCATTGAACTTCCTGTTAATGCACTCTTCCTGCTGACATTCCTGGGACTGATTATGATTATCCTTTCTCTAACCCTGGAGTTGTCCAAATCAACAACCAAGATTAAGGAATTATCCCAGGAAGTCGGCATCCTGAAGCATGAAATGGAAAAAATAAAAGAACAGATGCGTAAAGAAAATCCTTAACGATCGGTTCAATGGAGGGGTGAAATGTTTAAGTCCGATACATTTATCAGTTATACATTGTTATTATTAAATATATTGATGCTGGTAAGCGGCCAGGCTTTTTTCAAACTGGGGCTTGAAAAGCTGGGCGGCGTCAATCTGGGCAATGCGTGGAAGGCACTATTGTCACCTACCATCATTATTGGTCTTGGACTGTATGCTGTAGCCACGCTGGTGTGGTTTGTCGTTTTATCGAGATTGCCACTCTCTGTAGCTTATCCGATCCAGAGTCTCGCCTATGTACTGGGAATTGTATTATCCATTATGATGTTCCATGAGACGGTTTCTACAATGAAATGGATTGGCGCAGCAATTATTGTTATTGGAGTATTGTTTATAGCTACCGATTAACCAAACAGGAGGAAATGATGATGAAAGGTATTATTCTCGCAGGAGGTACAGGTACACGCCTTTACCCTTTGACCAAAGTAACCAATAAACACCTTTTACCCGTAGGTAAATATCCAATGATTTTCTATTCCGTATACAAACTCAAGCAGGCAGGTATTCTTGATATCCTGATCGTAACCGGCAAAGACCATATGGGTGATGTCGTTAACCTGCTGGGCAGCGGCCGTGAGATGGGTGTAACCTTTACATACAAGGTACAGGACGAAGCAGGCGGTATCGCTCAGGCACTTGATCTTGCCGAGCATTTTGTAGGCGATGATCAGATGATCGTTATTCTGGGCGACAATGTATTTGAAGATGATATTGCTTCTTTTGTAGAAAATTTCCGTGCGCAAAAACAAGGTGCCAAGCTGCTGCTGCAGCAGGTTCACGATCCACAGCGCTATGGTGTAGCCGAGCTGGATGGCGAACGCATCGTATCGATCGAAGAGAAACCAAAAGTACCGAAAAGCGATTATGCGGTAACCGGCATTTATATGTTCGACAGCAATGTGTTTGATATCGTTAAAACACTCAAACCATCCGCACGCGGCGAACTCGAAATTACGGATGTGAACAACGCTTATATCCAGCGCGGCGAACTGTCCTTTGATATTCTGAATGGCTGGTGGACCGATGCAGGTACGCACGCTTCCCTCGCCAAAGCCAATGAACTTGCCAAAGATATCATTTTTGGTGAAGAATTCGGCAAACTCAAGCTGTAAATACAGGAGGAACCTATGAAAGCCACTTCTCTCAAATTAAGCGGTGCCAAGCTGCTGGAACCTGTAGTGCATGGAGATCACCGCGGTTTCTTTATGGAAAGCTATAATGAACAGACCATGCATGCCGCTGGTGTAACGCACCAATTTATCCAGGACAATCACTCGTTGTCTGCAGAACCGGGTGTACTGCGCGGACTGCATTACCAGCTCAGTCCCAAAGCTCAGACCAAGTTGATTCGGGTAATCTCCGGAGCCATTTATGATGTGATCGTGGATATTCGCAAGGATTCTCCGACATTCGGCGAATGGCAGGGATTTATTTTAACAGAATACAACAAGCATCAGCTGCTGGTACCACAGGGATTTGCCCATGGATTCTGCACACTGGTGCCGAATACACAGGTCATTTATAAAGTGGACGAGTACTACTCCCCGGAACATGACCGTGGTATACTCTGGAATGATCCTGCTCTGGGTATCGATTGGCCGGTATCTTCTCCGATTTTGTCTGACAAGGATACTCGTCATCCGCTGCTCAAAGATGCGGATATTAACTTTTAAGAACTCATCATTTACAAAAGAGACAGGTAATTGAACATTATTCAACGTTTGTATGATCTGTTTTGTACACAATAAAAATAATTCGTATGATAAGGTTCAGCATGCTGCTGAATCTTATTCATTGATATAGGAGGCAACTTATGAAATTACTTGTCACTGGCGGAGCCGGGTTCATCGGAAGTAACTTTGTTCTCTATATGCTGCGTGAACATCCTGAATATCAGATTATCAATGTAGATGCCCTGACCTATGCGGGTAATCTGGAAAATCTGAAATCGATCGAGAATAACCCGAATCATACCTTTGTCAAAGCAGATATTTGCGATACTGCCAAAATGGATGAGCTGGTATCCCAGGGTGTGGATGTGGTAGTTAACTTTGCCGCAGAATCCCATGTGGATCGCAGTATTCTGGAACCGGATGTATTCGTCAAAACCAATGTACTGGGCACTCAAGTGCTGCTCGATGCAGCCAAGAAACACAATATCACCAAATTCGTGCAGGTCTCTACCGATGAAGTATACGGTACGTTGGGCGAGACGGGTCTGTTCACAGAAGAAACACCGCTCACGCCAAACAGCCCTTACTCTGCGAGTAAAGCAGGCGGAGATCTGATTGTACGTGCATACCATGAGACATTCGGACTGCCGGTGAATATTACACGTTGTTCTAACAACTATGGTCCATTCCAATTCCCGGAAAAGCTGATCCCGTTGATCATTTCCCGTGCCCTGGCTGATGAAGCCTTGCCGGTATACGGCGATGGACTCAATATCCGTGACTGGCTGTATGTGGAAGACCACTGCAGCGCAATTGACCTTGTCATTCATGAAGGCAAAAACGGTGAAGTCTATAATATCGGTGGCAATAACGAGCGCACCAATATCCATATCGTCAAAACGATTCTGGAGCAGCTGGGCAAACCGGAATCCCTGATCAAGTATGTAGAAGATCGTCCTGGCCATGACCGCCGCTACGGTATCGATCCGACCAAGACCATGACAGAACTTGGCTGGAAACCAAAACATAACTTTGAGACAGGTATCCAGGCAACGATCCAGTGGTATCTCGATAATAAAGAATGGTGGACCCGTATTGCATCTGGTGAATATCAGGCTTATTACCAGAAGCAATACGGCAGCCGCCTGGGAACCGAATAATGCGTGTACTGGTCACCGGAGCATCCGGACAGCTAGGGCAAGATGTAGTCACTGTACTAAAGCATAAAGGCCATACGGTTATGGGCTGCGGACGCAGTGAACTGGATATTACCGATGCAGAACAGTGCAAGCAGGCGATCCTATCCTTCCAGCCGGATACGATTATTCATTGTGCAGCGTATACTGCAGTAGATGCAGCCGAGACGGATGTAGATGGTGCTTATCTGGTCAATGCGATCGGTAGCCGTAATCTGGCAGTCGCCGCAGAAGCTGTTCAGGCCAAAATCATATATATCAGTACAGACTATGTATTTGATGGCAAGGGTACAGTGCCTTATCATGAATACGACAATACGGATCCGCAGGGGATTTACGGCAAATCCAAGCGTGCAGGTGAAGTACTGACACAGACCTTGTCATCGCGTTATTTCATTGTGCGTACTTCTTGGGTATATGGCATGCATGGCAATAACTTTGTCAAAACAATGCTCAAGCTAGGGCAAGAGAAGCCACAGCTCAAAGTAGTGGATGACCAAAAAGGTTCACCTACTTATACAGTGGATCTGGCAGAATTCCTGTCGGAATTGATGCTGACAGAGAAATATGGTGTCTATCATGCATCCAATAGCGGAGCCTGCACCTGGTACGAGTTTACGCAGTCTATTTTTGCGCAGGCGGCAGACGTTCTCGGAGTCAGCTTCCAGGCGAAGCTGGAACCATGTACAACAGCAGAATTTCCTCGCCCCGCACCACGTCCGGCCAATTCGGTGATGGAGCATCTGTCGATCCGAACCAATGGATTTACCGATATCCGGTCATGGCAGGAAGGGCTGAATGCTTTTTTACTGGAGTACCAGGCAAGCATGCAGTCGAAGACGGAGTAAAAACAACAGGAATATCCAGCCGCTCGCTGTTTTAGCAGAGTACAGGACATGATAAGCGTCTTGGCTTGTTCCTTCCTGTGAGATGGACATGACTCGCAATATAATTTAGATATTTCGATAGACAGTGCGGTTCCCGGTTTGTATAGGGAAGCACTGTCTATTTTGATATGTACATATAATATATAGATAGCATGGAAATCAGCTGCAGGCTACGGGATATCCGGCACCTATTCTTTCTGATACAATAAGGCAGATACATACTACAGAAGAGCAGATGAGGTAGACGCATGGAGACAGTACAGGTACTTCTTTCCACTTATAATGGAGCCCAATACATAAGAGAACAGCTGGACAGTCTATTGAATCAGACTTATGGAGATATCCAGATTCTGATTCGGGATGATGGCTCCAGTGATGATACCCGATCGATATTAAAACAGTATACAGAGCAATATCCGGCACAGATCAGTTGGATAGAAGGAACGAATATAGGGGTTATTCCGAGTTTTTGGACACTTATGCAGCATGCAGATTCGAAAGCGGCTTATTACTGCTTTTGTGACCAGGATGATGTCTGGATGCCTGAAAAGGTAGCCAGAGCAGTAGCCCAGCTGCATAGGATGGAGCAGCCGACAGGGAGCCATCATCTTCAGCAGAAAGAACGGCTTCCGGCAATGATCTTTACGGCTACCCAGCTGACAGATGCAGATTTGAATCCTACAACGGTCTGGCCTGCGAATCTGCAGCGGGATGTTTCCTTTTACAATGCGTTGTTCCAGAATGTTGCGGTCGGTGCGACCGTTACTATTAACCGTCAGGCATTATTTCTGCTGAGAGAGTCAGAGCTGAATATAACCCGTATACTGATGCACGACTGGTGGATGTATCTTACCATTTCCTGTTTTGGCAAAGTATATTTTGATCCTCAGCCATCTATTTATTACAGACAGCATGGCAATAATGCAGTAGGCGGCGAGTCGACTATTTCCCAGAAAATAAAAAAGAAATGGAAAAGCTTCCGTAAACATCAGAATCAGCAAATGCTTGTCGAACAGGCTCGGGAATTCAAACGGATATATGGTAAACAGATGACAGATCCACAGATGATCCAGCAGTTGGATGCTTTTATCGCTCCACGGCATCATCTGCTGGATCGGGTTCGATATCTCAGACAGTGCCGTTTATATCGACAGTCAGCAGCAGAGCAGAATCTGTTCCGCTTCCTGATTTTGATCGGATATCTTTAATCAAGAAATGTGCGATAGAGTCAGGTACGAGCCTAGTATTTTTCGGATTGCTATTGGAATAGTTTTGAAATTGCCTTTCGGTAGTACATCTATGCTATAATGCGATTAGATCACAATATTGAAATTTTTCAGAAAGTATGCAGCAGCGACAAAGGTTCTGTCTGCAGCGGAAGCTTTCAATACAGAGCAGGAGCGTTATTATGGACGTTAGCGTTTTAATTTTAAATTACAATACATGTCAGCTGACTATGGATTGCATTCAATCCGTATACAACTCACAGACTCAATATTCCTACGAAATCATCGTCGTGGATAATCATTCGAGCGATGATTCCACTACGCGTATTCCAGCAGCTTACCCGAATATTGTCTTCATCGCTAATCAGGATAATGGTGGCTTTGCCAAAGGCAATAATATCGGGATGAAGATTGCCCGGGGACGATATACATTGCTGCTTAATTCCGACACCATCGTTCAGCCGGACACCCTGGAGACGATGGTGTCTTTTATGGATAATCATCCTCGTGCAGGAGCATCCGGTTGCAAAATTATTCTTCCGGATGGCTCACTGGATAAAGCGTGCAAGCGCGGATTCCCGACACCATCGGCATCGTTCTATTATGCATTCGGCTTTTCGAAGCTGTTTCCGAACAATCCGAAGTTCAACGGTTACCAGCTGGGCTATCTGAGCCCGGATGAATCGTATCAGGTGGATTCGCTGGTTGGTGCTTTTATGCTGGTACGCCGCGAGGTGATCGAGCAGATCGGCGGGCTGGATGAAGAATTCTTTATGTACGGGGAAGATATCGACTGGTGCTACCGGATCAAAGAAGCAGGCTGGGAGATCCACTACCGCGCAGACACATTCATCGTGCATCACAAAGGTGCCAGCAGCCGGCGCAAGCCGTTCAAGATCATTTATGAATTCCACCGGGCGATGTGGTTGTTTCACCGCAAGCATTACCAGCAAAAGTATTCATTTATCACCAATGGGATTGTCTACACGGGGATCGGTGTCAAACTGATGCTTTCCCTACTCAAAAATAAACTGCTGCGTGCCACGCCGGCGTCGGTATCCGATTCAGAAAGGAGAGTCCATACGTGATCCGCAAAAATCAGCGCTTTTTGACCAGACTGTATATTCTGGCGGATTTCTCTGTGATTCAAATTTCCTTTCTGATCGCCTGGTTTATCAAATTCCAGAGTGATATTCTTCCGTATGACAGCCCTCCGGCTGGCTATGGAGCACTGCCGTTCGAGACGTATGGCAAATGGAGCCTGATCTATGGTGTTATCGCTATTCTGATCGGGGTTATCAGCAGTCTGTATTCTCCCAAGCGCAAAAAGCGTTTTGCCGATGAGCTGCTGAAAATTGTACAGACCCATGCAGTCAGCATTTTTATGCTGCTTGGCGCTTTGTTCTTTTTCAAAGAGATCAATATCTCGCGTTACTATCTGCTGCTGTATGTTGTATTGAATCTGCTGCTCATTATGGCATATCGCTATGTGATCAAGCTGGGGCTCAAGCGTGCCCGTCAAAAGGGATTTAACAAGCAGTTTGTGCTGATCCTGGGTGCCGGTTCGCTCGGCAAGCGGTTCTACGACAATCTGATGCAGTATCCGGAGATGGGCTACGAAATTGTCGGTTTCCTCGATGACTATCGTACCTTTGATGGCATCGAATTGAAAAAGTATAAGCCGGTACTGGGCAAAATCGATGATCTGGGGCGCAAGCTGCAGGAGATGATGATCGATGAAGTCATTCTGGCACTGCCGCTGGATGCGCATAACAAGTATCCACTGATTATTGCCGAATGCGAAAAAGCCGGTGTACGAACGCTGATTATTCCCGACTTCTTTGACTATTTGCCGGCACGTCCTTACTTTGATAATTTTGCGGGAATGCCGATGATCAATGTACGTGATATTCCGCTGGATATTGCAGCCAATCGGATTTTCAAAAGGCTGTTCGATATTGTGTTTTCATTGGCAGCTATTATTATCACTTCACCGATCATGCTGTTTGTGGCTATCGGAGTGAAGCTGACTTCGTCAGGACCGATCATTTTCAAGCAGGAACGCGTTGGACTTAACCGGCGGACATTTATGATGTTCAAGTTCCGCTCTATGCGGGTTATCCCGGAAGGACAGATCGATACCGGATGGACGACAGCCGATGATCCGCGCAAGACCAAGTTTGGTTCCTTTATCCGGCGTACGAGTCTGGATGAGCTGCCGCAGTTCTTTAATGTACTGATCGGTGATATGAGCGTAGTCGGACCACGGCCAGAACGTCCTTATTTCGTGGAGCAGTTCCGGGAGGAGATCCCCAAATACATGGTCAAACACCATGTCCGTCCGGGAATCACCGGTTGGGCGCAGAGCAACGGACTGCGCGGAGACACATCGATCGAGGAACGGATCAATCACGATATTTTTTATATCGAGAACTGGTCGCTGTTATTCGATATCAAGATTATTTGCAAAACGATCCGCAATGGATTTGTAAATAAAAATGCGTATTAAGATTCGGTATCAACATAATGGATCAAGATACAGCGCAGTTGACTGACCCCAGAAAAGAGCTTTGTATGCCAATGCCCCGTTTGAACAGACGGGGCATTTTTATTTGCAAATTAAGGTGCAAACATGCTATGAAATATCGTATAATATAACTTTGTTCCCATCAAATACGAACAAAAAATTGACACTGTACAAGCACTGTCATAGACTTATTCTGAAGGTTGCAGAAAGACGGAGGAATGAAGGTTGAGAGATGAAATTAAAGCGTGGCAGCACGTATTCAAATTGGACCCCGACCGTCTGATCTCGGACGAAGATCTGGATCGTATTTGTCTGTCCGGTACCGATGCCATTATGATTGGTGGTTCGTCCGGAGTAACCTATGATAATACGGTGGATCTGATGTCCCGTGTACGCCGGTACGAACTTCCCTGTGTACTCGAAGTATCCGATCTGGAAGCTGTAGTACCCGGATTTGACCTGTACATGATCCCGATGGTACTGAATACCGATCATAGCAAATGGCTGCTCGGGCAGCATGTACAAGCGGTTGAGCAGTACAGCCATCTGATCCCTTGGGAGCTGATGGTGCCGGAAGGGTATATTGTACTGAATCCCGATTCGACAGTAGCCCGTCTGACGGACGCATTGACTGCTATTGATAGAGATCGTGCTGCGGCATATGCACAGGTAGCAGACCGTCTGCTCAAGCTGCCGATCATCTATATCGAATACAGCGGCCGGTTTGGAGATATGGAGCTGGCAGCGGATATTCGGCGTGCTGCCGGTGAAGCCAGCGTTTTTTACGGTGGAGGTATTCATAATGCAGAGACGGCCAGAATAGCCCGGCAGGTCTGTGATACAATTATTGTGGGCAACAGCCTCTACAGCGATTTGGATCACGCGCTGGAGACAGTAGCGGCAGTGAAAAGCTGAATATTCCGTTTACCGGAATCATTGATACGGATGATTCAAAATACAATATGATTCCAATGATGATCATACGAACTGCTTACACAGTTTAATGCAATGTATCGCAATAATGCCTGTTCTTGTTACAACAGGCGGCTCATTAACGTTTAACCATACTTGACTCACTATCCACGCTTTGATTCGTACACACCACATAACATGGTTCAACATATACAGGCCTTTATCAAGCAAGCCAATCGGCTGACTCTTTATTTTTTATATCCTATTTCTATTCTGAAAGGGGCAAGACTTCTACATGACGACTGTAAATATACAGGATGCAATCAACCGCCTGAATCCCAGACAAAAAGAAGCTGCGCTCACCACAGATGGACCACTGCTCATTATGGCAGGTGCAGGTAGCGGTAAGACCCGGGTACTGACACACCGTATCGCCCATATTATTGATTCCCGCAAGTCTGCACCGTGGGGCATACTGGCGATCACATTTACCAATAAGGCTGCACGCGAGATGCAGGATCGTGTTGCCCAGCTGGTCGGCCGTGACGGTCGCGAGATCTGGGTATCTACTTTTCACTCCATGTGCGTCCGTATTTTGCGCAAAGATATCGAACGGATCGGTTTTACTTCCAACTTTTCCATTCTGGATTCCGGCGATCAGCTGTCGGTAATCCGTTCCTGTATGAAAGATCTGAATATGGACACCAAGAAATTCGAACCGAAAGCCGTTCAGGCGATGATCAGCGCTGCCAAGAACGAACTGGTAACGCCTGCCCAGTATGAGCAGAAGATCGGTGACTATTTTGAAGGTCTGGCGTCCAAAGTATACACGATGTACCAACGCAAGCTTCGTGCCAACAACTCGCTCGATTTTGATGATCTGATCATGACGACGATCCAGCTGTTCAAGGAAGTACCGGAAGTGCTGGAATTTTACCAGAAGAAATTCCGCTACATCCATGTCGATGAGTATCAGGATACCAACCGTGCGCAGTATATGCTGTGTAAAATGCTGGCGGATGCGCATCATAACATCTGTGTAGTCGGCGATAGCGATCAATCGATCTACCGCTGGCGTGGAGCAGATATTACGAACATTCTGAATTTTGAAGAAGATTATCCGGAAGCCAAAACGATCCTGCTGGAACAGAACTATCGTTCCACGTCTAATATTCTGAGTGCAGCCAACGAAGTTATTGGCAACAACAGCGGTCGTAAGCCCAAGAAACTGTGGACCGACAAAGAAGGCGGCGCCAAGATCAAGGTATACCGTGCCGACTCCGAACATGATGAAGGATATTTCGTTACTTCGGAAATTCATAAAAGTGTAAAAACAGGCCGGCCGTATCAGGATCATGCAATTTTGTACCGTACCAATGCCCAGTCCCGGGTAATAGAGGAAATTCTGATCAAATCGGATATCCCTTACCAAATCGTCGGCGGCATCAAGTTCTACGATCGCAAAGAGATCAAGGATATCCTCGGATATCTGCGTCTGTTGTCCAATCCGGATGATGATATCAGCTTGACGCGTATTATTAATGTGCCGAAGCGCGGTATCGGCGATACCAGTGTAGCCAAGCTGGCTGCGGCTGCAGGTGAGCGCGGAATTTCTATTTTCCGGGTGCTGGAGATTGTGGATGATCTGGGCTTTGCCGGTCGTACGCGTAATGCGCTGGTAGAGTTCTACGATATGATTGCCGCTTTGCATCAGATGGTAGACTATCTGTCTGTAACGGAGCTGACCGAGAAGATTCTGGAAATGTCCGAATATCGGGTCGAGCTGCAGCGCGAGAATACGCTGGAATCCAAAGCGCGGGTAGAGAATATCGAAGAGTTCCTGTCGGTAACAATGGAGTTCGAGAAGAACAATGAGGATAAGTCGCTTATTTCCTTCCTGACCGATCTGGCTCTGATTGCAGATATCGATACCGTAGGAGACAAGCCGGAGGAGCAGGAGGATGCGGTCGTACTGATGACCATGCACAGCGCCAAAGGTCTGGAATTCCCGACCGTCTTCATTATCGGTATGGAAGAAGGAGTTTTCCCGCACAGTCGTGCCTTTATGGATAATGATGAGCTCGAAGAAGAGCGTCGTCTTGCTTATGTAGGCATCACCCGGGCAGAGAAGCAGCTGTTCCTCTCCTGTGCCCAGATGCGTACACTGTTTGGACGCACTACGGCGAATCCACCGTCCCGTTTCCTGGAAGAGATTCCGGAAGAATACAAGGAAGATACCAAAGTGGCACCGAACAATTATCGTCGTGGCGGCACCAGCAGCTATGGAGGCGGAAGCCGTGGATTCGGCGGATCGACCAGCAGTTTTGGCGGCAAACGGGATAATTCCAGCGCCTTTGGTAGTGGATCTTCCGCACGTGCGGTTCCGCGCCAGACACCGACTTCTTCCGGCGTAACTGTCACTACAGGCAATGGATCGGCGCCGAAGCCGGCAGCCAGCGGTAGCAGCGAAGGTTTCCAGGCAGGAGACAAAGTGTCCCATGGTAAATGGGGTATCGGTACGATCGTTGCTGTCAAAGGAACCGGCAATGATATGGAACTGCAGATTGCTTTCCCTGCGCCTACAGGACTGAAGCGCCTGCTGGCAGGCTTTGCCCCGATTACCAAAGTGGAATAATGGAACAAATTCATCTACAGCGCAAGGTGATTGCCTTATCGATTGTATGATTGACCGTATAGTATATCTCTTCATAGAACCGGATACTTTATGATTCGGTTCTATTTTTTCGAATACGGGGATATATGTGCATGACCAAATGAAATAACCGAGTCCCTATTGTCTATATGCTGGCGGATAGCGGACTTACATATTAGATACGGGAGAGATGCCACCCATGGACCCGATGAACGAAATGGAAAAGCTCGTCGCCGAGCTGAATAATTACAGTTATCACTATTACACACTGGATGAGCCGTTGGTCGATGACAAAGAGTATGATGCCCTGTATGACCGTCTGCTGCAGCTGGAACAGGAAAGTGGTGTCGTCCTGCCGGACTCACCAACACAGCGCGTAGGTGGCGAACTGCTCAAAGGATTCCTGCCGCATCGTCATCTGGCTCCACTCTGGAGTCTGGACAAAGCGCAAAATCTGGAGAAGCTGTCCAGCTGGCATACCCGTGCCCGCAAGCTGATCAACGATTATAACACCAAGAATCCGGACACGCCGCTCCCTGAGCCGACCTATGCGGTTGAACTCAAGTTCGATGGATTGACCCTGAACCTGACCTATGAAAATGGACGCCTGGTGCAAGCAGCTACACGCGGCAATGGTGTAGTCGGCGAAGGCATCCTGGAGCAGATCAAAACGATCCGTTCGATTCCGCTGTCTATTCCTTTCAAGGATGGCAAAATTGAAGTGCAGGGAGAAGGCATTATGAACTTGTCCGTGCTGGCTGCCTATAACGAGACAGCTTCCGACAAAGACAAGCTCAAAAATGCCCGCAATGCTGCAGCTGGTGCGCTGCGCAATCTGGACCCCAAAGTTACAGCCAAGCGCCGGTTAAGCGCGTATTTCTATAATATCGGTTATATGGATGGTATCCGCTTTGATACGCAGCAGGATATGATGCAGTTCCTCAGGGACAATCATTTCCGGGTCAATCCATATGTATCGTATTTTGAGAATTTTGACGACGTGATTGCCCAGCTGGAAGACATTCAGACGCGCCGCAGTGGACTGGATTATCTGATCGATGGAGCTGTCGTGAAGATTACCGATATGCGTACCCGCGAGGTACTCGGTTATACGGATAAGTTCCCGCGCTGGGCGATCGCTTACAAATTTGAAGCGGAAGAGACCAGTACGATTCTGGAATCCGTATCCTGGAATGTAGGGCGTACCGGTAAAATCACGCCGCTCGCACGTGTGGAAGCGGTAGAGCTCGCCGGTGTAACCGTACAGAACTGCACACTGAACAATATTGGCGATATCGAACGCAAAAATCTGAAGCATGCTCTGGGCACACGTGTCTATATTCGCCGCTCCAATGACGTTATCCCCGAGATCCTGGGCAAAGTATCCGAGGAAAATGATGGCGAAGAGATCGTATATCCGGAGAATTGCCCGGCCTGTGGATTCCCGCTGGAACAGCGTGGAGCACATTTATTCTGTAACAACAAGCTGGGCTGTGAACCACAGATCGTTGCGCGTATCACTCATTTTGCTTCCCGTGATGCGATGGATATCGAGACATTCAGCGTCAAGACAGCGACGCAGCTGCAAAGTGAGCTGCAGGTACGTGAGCCGGCCGATCTGTATACATTGCAATTTGATGATCTGGTCGGTCTAGAGCGCTTTGGCGAACGCAAAGCAAGCAATCTGCTGCAGGCTATCGAAGACAGCAAAACGCGTGATCTGGCTTCTTTCCTGTATGCGCTCGGCATACCGAATACTGGCAAAACGACGACACGAATGCTGGCTGAGCATTATCGGGATTTGGACAAGATCATGAATGCGACAGCCGAAGAACTGGTGGAGCTACCCGATGTAGGCATGATTGTCGCAGAGAGTATCGTAGAGTTCTTCGCAGATCCATTTATGCGTGCGAGTATTGAGAAAATGCTGGAACTTGGCGTACAGCCGCAAGTGCCGGAAGCACCTGTTGTAGTCGTATCCGACTCCTACTTTACCAATAAAACGGTAGTGCTCACAGGTACACTGCATACGATGACCCGTGATGATGCAGCCGCACGTCTGGAAGAACTGGGAGCCAAAGTAACTGGCAGTGTATCCAAAAAAACCGATATCGTTATCGCTGGCGAAAAAGCCGGCAGTAAATTAACCAAAGCTCGTGATCTGGGTATTGAAGTCATTGAGGACGAGGAACAATTGCGTCAGCTGCTGGAACTGGAATAGTCGAACAAAGCGGGTGGATTTAGAAAGAGCCATCAAGCTATGCATGCATTCAAGTATCTGCTTCACAATACAGTGACCGAACTTATCATCCGAGAACCGGATACTCGAATAAATGTTGTAATATCTATATATAATCAAAAAAGACGAGATGCCTCTATCAGGAGGTAATCTCGTCTTTTTGTTGATAAGCACTAATTTTGAACTTTTCGAGTTATCTCTATCTCTTTATGCAATACATCAGGTTTGCAACCTATACCAAAGGAATCAACCCATCAAT